>DATAVE010000035.1:0-56928 GCA_036267875.1 Mycobacteriales bacterium | reverse complement strand
CCAGATCCCGCACACCGAGTTCATGCACATCCCTCGTGCGCAGAACTCCTACGCCGATCGGCTCGCCAACCAGGCGATGGACGACCAGGCCGCTGGTCGCGAATGGCAGCCGCGGGCCGCGGGCGACGAGCCGAAGCGTGCGGTGCGGGCGGAGCCCGTCAAGCCCAGTAACACCCTCTACGGGTGGAGCGCCGCAACCGGCTCGATGACGATGGCGACGTTGCTACGGCACGGCGAGACTCCGCTGTCGCTGGAGAAGCGGTTCAGCGGTCGCGGCGACGCGGCGCTGACTGACCGCGGTACGGCGCAGGCAAAGGCCGCCGCCGAGCGGCTAGCTGGCGCCGGCATCGACGTGATCGTGTCCTCGCCGTTGCGTCGTACCCGCCAGACGGCGGACCTCGTTGCGGCGCGGACTGGCGCCCAAGTCGTTGTCGAGGACGGATTTGCAGAGACCGACTTCGGCGAGTGGGAAGGCGCAACGTTCGGCGAGATCGGCAAGCGCGCGCCCGAGGAGCTTCGGGCCTGGCTCGACGATCCGACGATCGCGCCGCCCGGCGGCGAGAGCATGGCGACGACCGCGACGCGGGTCGCGGCGGCCCGGGAGCGGACCATCGAGCGGTACGCCGACGCGAAGGTCCTCGTCGTCACGCATGTGACGCCGATCAAGCTGATGCTGCGAGATGCGCTCGACGCTCCGCTGCATACGGTCTTCCGGATCCACATCGATCCGGCGTCGGTCTCCGTCATCGACTGGCGGACAACGGGGGCATCGGTCGTACGGCTGGTCAACGACATCAGCCATCTCGGGGGAGTAGCCACACCGTTCCCGGGCTAGGACTGATCTTGTGGTGAGTCTTCTGCTGTCGGTGACTTTCGCCTGCGGCGTGGTCATCGCGGTGTCGCATGTCGTGAACCGACCGTTCGTCGCGCCCGTCTACGACGTGGTCGCAAACCTCACAGCGTTCGCCTCTGCTGTAGCTGCATCGATCCTGCTCGGGCACTGGGTGCCCGCGACGTTCTCCTCGATCGCGATCTTGTGCTGGCTAGTGCTCGCCCGCCGTACGTTCCTGGCGCACCGCCGCTAGTGGTGCGATTTCAGGGCGTGATGACGTTGTTCGGGTCGGGCTTGCCCTCGTTGGGTGCTTGGCTGTAGTCGCCGAACAGACCGTCCCTGCGCCTCGTCGCTTCTCCGACTCCATCGCGGTCGGCTGTCGCGATGAACTCCGCCGCGTCAGGCGTGTTGCGCATCAAGCCATCGAGGATCGGGCCAAGCGTCTGCGTCGCGGACAAGCCCATCTGCTCGAAGGCGTTGTTGACGACGAGTTTCATCGCGGCCAGCTGCGACCCGGGAATCGAGGCAAGCTGCTGCGCGGTCTCGGCCACGGTGCGTTCGAGGTCCGCGAACGGGACGGAGGAGTTGATCAACCCGACGCGCGCGGCTTCGACTCCGGACAGTGGTTTGCCGGTGAGGGCGTACTCCTTGGCCTTCGCCAGCCCGAGCCGGTAGATCCACATCCCGGACAGGTAGCAGCCCCACATCCGTGAGTACGGCGTGCCGATCTGGGCGTCGTCGGAGGCAATGACGATGTCGGCGCACAGCGCGGTATCGCTGCCGCCGCCCACGCACCAGCCGTGGACCTGCGCAATGACCGGCTTCGGTGCGCGCCACATCGACATGAAGCGCTGGGTCGGACCGTAGGCACCCGAGAGCATGAAGTCCTTGCCCGGATCCCACTTGCCATCGGTGGTGATGCGGTCGTCCCAGTGGTGAAAGCCGTCGCCGAAGTCATACCCCGCGCAGAACGATCGTCCGGCGCCGCGTACGACAATGACCTTTACGGCGGCGTCGTTGACGGCTTCGCCGATCGCCGCTTCGAACTCCTCCGGCATCGGCGGGACGATCGTGTTGAGCCGCTCAGGGCGGTTCAACGTGATCGTCGCCACCTGGTCGGCCACGCCGTACAGCAACGTCTCGTAGGACATCCGGACCGCCCTCGCCGTCAGAGGTGCAGGTCAGACCTTGCCGAGGATGTTCTCGCAGCTGCTGACGTCGACGCCGGGAGCGGCCTCGACCTCGAGCTCGGTGATGGTTCCGTCCTCGATGACCGCGGCGTACCGCTGCGAGCGAACGCCCAGACCCGCGACGCTGAGGTCGGTGTCGAGGCCCATCGCCTTCGTGAACTCGCCGTTGCCGTCGGCCAGCATCAGGATGCCGTCACCGACCCCGTGCGCCTCGCCCCACGCCTCCATCACCCAGGCGTCGTTGATGGAGATGCAGGCGATGGTGGAGATTCCCTTGGCCTTGAGCTCGGCACTATGCTCGACGTAGCCGGGCAGGTGGATCTTCGAGCACCCGGGCGTGAAGGCGCCAGGCACGGCGAACAGCACGACCTTGCCGCTGCCGAGCACGTCCCCTGTGCGTACTTCTTCCGGCTTGCCGTCGCGCATCACCTTGACGGCAACGTCTGGGATCAAGCTTCCGACCTCGAGAGCCATTGCGTTCCTTTCAACCAGTAGACCGTCACTGCATATCAGGGCCGGCGAAACGTCCGGTGGCCGGTTAGAGAGTTGCGAGTGCGTCCCGCATTCGCGCGCACGCCTCGCTCGTCGGATCGATGTGCGAGAAGTGGTCTCCGGAGGTGAGGACGAGCGTGCTGTCGTCGCCTGCGTGCACGGCGGCTTCGGTGTAGAGCTGGCTCTGGCTGACCGGCACGATGTCGTCGGCGCGGTCGTGGATCGCTACCGACCGCACGCCGGATGGCAGCAGTTCGATCGGGTCGGCCTCGGCGTAGCGATCTGGCAGTTGTGCCGGGTCGCCACCGATCAGCTGCTGCACGGCACCTCCGCCGAGGTTCTGATGGGCGGCGACCTTCATGGCCAGGACGCCTGCCTGCGGGATGCAGAGGGCGGGCGGCTGAGCTTTCGGGTGGTAGCCCGGTGCGCCGTCCTCGAGCAGATGGCGTGACGCGAGCCAGCCGGCGAGCTGGCCGCCGGCGGAGTGGCCCACGACCGCCACCTTGGTGACGTCGATGCGATGCGCGAACGCGCCGATATAGAGGTGGTCGTACGCCGCCGCGGCGTCGGTGAGCGTCGCCGGCCAGGGCGACGCCGCGGACCGGTAGTTGACGTTCCAGCACAGATAGCCGCGGTCGGCGAGATCGAGCGCGACCTTGTCTTCGAGGTGACGGTCGTACTGCGGGCTCCAGAAACCGCCATGCACGAGAACGACCGTCGGCACCAGCCCGTCCCCATCGGGGACGAACCACTCGCCGATCTGAAGCGGATCGGTGCCATAGGGCTCGACGCGTCGCGTTACGCCGGAGCTCGATGCCTTCGTTCGTGGGTTCGGACCTGATGCGGAGCTGCACGCCGCGAGAGTTGCTGCGCCACCGAGAACCAGCAGCCCTCGACGCGTCAGGTCCGGCACGGCGCCAGTCTCGCAGGCGGTGGTGCATCGAGGCCCTGCGCCGTACGCTGGCTGGCGGACGAGTCGGTCGGACGGTCGCGTCGTTGCCTCTCGCCAGGCATCGCCGAGGAAGGTCCGGGCTCCGAAGGGCAGGGTGGTCGGCAACACCGACCCGGGGTGACCCGCGGGAAAGTGCCACAGAGAACAGACCGCCGTACGGCTTCGGCCGAACGGCAAGGGTGAAACGGTGGGGTAAGAGCCCACCAGCGACCGAGGCGACTCGGACGGCTTGGCAAACCCCACCCGGAGCAAGGTCAGACAGGAAGCGCTCGAGGGCGGCCCGCCCGAGCTTCCGGGTAGACCGCTAGAGGTCGTCGGCAACGGCGACCCGAGATAGATGACCGTCGGCTCGGGGCTTGCCTCGAGCCACAGAACCCGGCCTACAGACCGACTCGTCCTCCTCAGGTCGCTAGCGGTGGCGCGATAGCTGACCTGCGTCTGGCGGGACGTGATCATTTGCGTGATACTCCGCGCAGCGGACGATTCTCGTCCGAGCTCGGAGGGAATCCCATGAACCCGTTGTCCGACGCCGACCTGCAGGTCAACCAGCAAGCCGCGAGCGTTGCCTCAACTGTTCTGTCCGAAGGCGTGGAAGCGGCGACGCGATGCGAGCAGGTCACCACGGATATGGCCGCTGAGGCGGCCGGCGTCGGCAAGCTGAGCCGCGGAATGATGCGCGGCATGAAGGCCATGGGCAGCGTGACCGCGGTGGGCGGCATGGGCAAGGGCCTTGAGACCGGTGGTCTTCCGAACAGTTTCATCCTCGCTGTCACGGCGACTCAGGTGGCCGCTATCGAGGACAAGCGCGAGGGCGGTCAGCTGGCGCCTGGGGCGGTGCTCAAGTCGTGGCCGCGTCAGGGTTTCACCGCGAAGGTGACGGTTGGCTTCGCCAACGCCATGCAGGGTCTTCCGGATGATCGTCAGGAGCTCGTGCTGTTCCTGCCCATCGAAGGCGGCAACAACAAGTACCTGAAAGCCGCGGCCGCCAACACTTCCGCTGCCGGAGTGGGCATGCCGCACAAGTTCGCGATCGGCAAGGACGCTCCGAGCCAGGCGCTCGTCGACAAGATCGTCTCGAAGAACGCCATGCCCAACGTCATGATCGGCGGGCAGAGCCTGCAGGACATCATGGCCGCGCAGAACGCCGCGGCGGCGAGTGCCGGAATCTCGATGCCGGGCATGCCCGCGGCAGCCCCCGCCGACCCGGCCGATCAGCTCGCCAAGCTCGCCGACCTTCGCGACCGTGGCGTCTTGACCAACGAGGAGTTCGCTGCGCAGAAGGCGAAGATTCTCGCGGGCTAGCCCGACTCGCCCGCCGCGCGCGCCGCTCTCACTCGTCCACCCTCGGCAAATGGGGGACACTTCTGTGGTGCATGGGACATCTGTGTCAGGAGGGGGGGATGGCGCCGCGCCGTACCTCGCGCCGACTCACGAGATGTTCGTCGAGCTGCTGACGCGCGTCGGCTGCCACATCTACAGCGGTGAGGTGCTCCCGAACGGCGGCTACCAGGAGATCTACACCGGTCCGGGTATCGAGATCTTCCTTGGCGGTCACCCTGGTCATGACGCCGACCTGAGCGCCGCATGGGCCCGCGCCGTACATCCCGCCGACCGTGACGCCTATCTGGACGCCGCCATGATCGACGGCTCCGGAGTGATGCAGGTCGAGTACCGGATGATCGGGCTCGACGGCGCAACTCGCTGGGTGCAGGACCAGATGTGGCTGCGCGAGCAGACCCCCGACGGACGCCGGATCATCGACGGGGTCGTCACCGACATCACCAGCCGCAAGCAGGCCGAGCTTGGCCTGCGACGGCTCGCCCACACCGATCCGCTGACCGGTCTGGCGAACCGGCTCCTGCTGGCCGAGCGGATCGAGCTCGGCGTCGAGGGGCTCGAGACGCACGCTGCCGGGATCGCGTTGCTGATGCTCGATCTCGACGGCTTCAAGGCGGTCAACGACACGTACGGGCATGCGATCGGCGACGAGCTGCTGATGATGGTGGCTCGGCGGCTACGTGGATCGCTGCGTCCCAGCGACCTCGTCGCCCGGCTCGGCGGCGACGAGTTCGCAGTGCTGCTCGAGCGGGTCGATCACCACCAGGCGCTGGCCGCCGCGCAGCGATTGCTCATCGCAGTCAACGCACCGTTCCAGTTTTCGCGCGGCACGATCTCTCTCGGTGCGAGTATCGGCCTGATGCACGCGCCTGATGCACGCGGCGCGCTGGATCTGATGCGTGACGCCGACGTCGCGATGTATCGCGCAAAGGCCGACGGCAAGAACCGCATCGTCAGCTTCGAGCCGGCGATGCAGGCGCGCGTCGCCCGTCGGCTGCGGCTCGAGACGGAGCTTCGCCGCAGCGTCGACAACGGTGACTTCGCACTGCACTACCAGCCGTTGGTCGACCTCGACACTCTCGAGGTCGTCGGCGCCGAGGCGCTGCTGCGGTGGCGTCATCCCGATCGTGGGCTGCTTCTGCCGACGGCGTTCGTCGATATCGCCGAGGACACCGGGCTGATCCTTCCGCTCGGGCGTTGGGTCCTCGAGCAGGCGGCCCGGGATGCCGCCGTGTGGCAGCAGGCGATCGACCGGCCGTTCTCGGTGTCGGCGAACCTTTCGCCGAGTCAGCTGCACGACCCGGACCTGGTCGCGATCGTCGTCGCGATCCTGCAGGACGCCGACCTGCCGCCCGACTCACTCATCGTCGAGATCACCGAGAACCTGCTGCTCAAGGACGCCGAGCTCGCTCGTTCGCGACTTGCTGCGTTGCGGTCGGTCGGTGTGCGCGTCGCGGTGGATGACTTCGGTACGGGCTACTCGTCGTTCGCGTATCTGGATCGCTATCCAGTCGACATCCTCAAGATCGACCGCAGCTTCGTCGGCTCGCTGGGCGGCCGGCCACGTGCCGCCGTGCTGGTTCGCTCGATTCTCGAGCTCGCGGCTGCGTTCGACCTCGAGACGGTCGCCGAGGGCATCGAGTCGACCGAGCAGCTGCGCATACTCCGGCAGCTTGGCTGCCGATACGGGCAGGGCTTCCGATTCGCGGTACCGCGGCCGGCCGAGGCGATCACCGCGATGCTCGAGTCCGACTCGCTCGCGAGCATGCGCGACGAGCCGCCCACAGCCGTCGCGGGTTAGCTCGGCTGAGTTCGATCAAACAAGCGGCTCGACAAGTTCCGGTCCGTTGTTGCGGACCGAGTTGACCAATGGCGCGACCTCGTAGGTATGCAGCCGGGGCGGCGGAATCGCAGAGACGAGATCCCGTACCTGACCGATGTCGGTCATCGTCGGGTCGAGCCAGCTGTCTCGAAGATCGGCAGGTACGACGATGGGGGAGCGGTCGTGAATGTGGCCGACCTCGTCGGTCGCCGTGCAAGTGAGGATCGTGTAGGTCCACAGCCAGAGCTCGCGGCCCTCGTCGACAGGGCGTAGCTCGTAGAGGCCGGCAAACGCGAGTGGGCTGTCGCCGTAGAGGTACATCGGGTGCTTGCCGTCCTCGGCAACCGTCCACTCGTAGTAGCCGTCAGCCGGGACCAGGCAACGACGCCGTGATGCCGCTGCCTTGAAGGCCGGCTTGGTCGTGACCGTCTCGGAACGTGCGTTGATCAGCTTGGCGCCCATCTTCGGGTCCTTCGCCCAGGACGGCACGAGGCCCCAGGACAGCGTGCGCAGCTGGCGATCAGGCTGGTCGCTGACGATCCGCTCGAGCACGATGCGCGTGGAGTCTGTCGGAGCGACGTTCCACGACGGCTCGGGCTCTTCCTCGTCGACGACGGAGGCGATCGCGAACTCGCGGAGGAGGTCGCCGTCGCGACGGGTGCTCGCATAACGGCCGCACATATCGACCGTTCTACCGCTCGATCGTGACGGAACTCGGTCATCGCTCTGGCCAACTGGGTCGGGATTGCGTACCGTGTTCACGCCATTCACATGCGTAACACCGACAACAGGAGTTCTGACATGGCGCGTACCCCGGCGAAGAAGACCGCGGCCCGACCTGCTGCACGTCCCGCCGCGTCGGCGTCCGCCGGCGTCACCGATCTCGCAGGTGGCCTGAAGGCGCTGCTTGGTGCAGTCGAGGGCGAGGTCAAGGCCGTCACCACGCTCAGCGGTCAGATCGACGACCTGGTCACCAAGCTCAACGCGGCTCGTGAGGAGCAGGCGACGCGCCTCGCGGCGCTGAACGCGCTGAAGGGTGCTGCCCAGGACGGCGGCCTGTCGGCATTCCTCGACAAGCTGATCCGCCCGCGCCTGCCGCGCGTGCCCGAGACCCGCGCTCCGCGCGGGTAGATGATTGGCCGTCGATCAGCGACCGACGGCTTTCTCCAGCTGGGCCTTCGACATCGAGGACCGGCCCTTGATGCGCTTGCGCTGGGCCTCGGCGTACAGCTGATCCTTGGTGCGCCCGCCCGGCCCGGAGTGTGAGCGCAGCCCGCCGCGGCGCCCTGAGGAGATGTCCTGGGTGGACGTCCGGCTGGCCTGCTTGGCCTCGCCAGCCCGCGCGCGCTCCTTGTTGACGGTGCGGGCAGCGATCTCCTCAGCAGTGTCCTCGCTGCGCCCGCGGTCCTCGAGACCTTCCTTGATGTGCTCGTACTGGCGCTCACGCTTCTTGCCCCAGGCGCGGATCGGCATCGATGTCTCCCATGCAAGGCGTACTTGGTGGTAGTCCCTGCCTACCCGCCCGATTTGCGGCTATTCGCGGCGCTCATCCTTCGGTATGAATCCGCCGATACGGGAATGAGAAGTTTGGGATCAAGTCGCCTTGTGCGGCGATCGAGCAAGGAGTGGACGATGCCTCGCGCGCTGTGGTCAGGGGTTTTGGCCTTCGGGCTCGTCAACGTCCCGGTTGGTCTGTTCAGCGCGACGAGCGAGAAGGCCGTCCGCTTCCACCAGCTCAACAAGGCGACCGGCAACCGGGTGCGCTACCGCAAGGTCGACGACGCGACGGGCGAAGAGGTCCCTGCTTCGGAGATCGTGAGCGGCTACGACACCGGAGACGACGAGTACGTCGTCGTCGAGAAGGAGGAGCTGGCCTCGGTTGCGCCGGGCCGCTCCGAGTTGATGGAGATCAGCGACTTCGTCGATCTCGCCGACATCGACCCGACGTTCTACCGCTCCACTTACTATCTCGCTCCTCGTGGCAAGGGCGCAGACCGTGCGTACGCGCTCCTGCGCCGCGCGATGCAGGACACCGGCCAGGCCGCTATCGCGACGATGGTGATGCGCGACCGTGAGCACCTCGTCGTGATCCGCCCCTCGGGTGACGCACTGGTCATGGAGTCGCTCTATTTCGTGGACGAGATTCGTGACGCCGAGGAGGTTGTCGGCGAACTGCCACACGATGACTCCTTCGCAGACCGCGAGCTCTCGATCGCTCGCCAGCTGATCGAGTCGCTCAGCGTGAAGTGGGAGCCCGACCGCTACCAGGACACCTATCGCGAGCGGGTGCAGGCGCTGATCGACTCCAAGCGCGAGGGCCGCAAGGTAGTCACCGCCAAGAAGGCGCCACGTACCAACGTGATCGACCTGATGGCCGCACTCGAGCAGTCGATCGCGGAACGTGGCGGTCGTGGTGCCGCGAAGTCGGACAAGGCGGGCAAGGGGTCCAAGGCCGAGGCGGACGAGGAGACAACGCCGGCAGCGTCATCGGATGACCTGGCTGGGTTGTCGAAGGCTGAGCTGCTCAAGAAGGCTGCGAAGCTCGACATCAAGGGCCGATCCGCGATGAGCAAGGAAGAGCTTGCCGAGGCGATCGCCGTCGCACCCAAGCAGGGTCGCTCGAAGGCTTCCTAGGCCGGCTTCTTCGCGCTCTGACTTCTGGCACGCGGTCGCTTTGGGATCAGCGGCGAGAACAGATCGCCGTGCTTGTCGACACGGTCGAGGACGTCTGCCGCGACGAAGCGCAGCAAGGCTGCGTCACCCTTGGCGGCGCACTGCTCGACCTCGTCCCAGGTGACCGGAGTCGAAGCGGTCGGGTGCGGCGTCGCGCGCAGCGAGTAGACCGCGACAGTGGTCTTCGCAGGATGGTTCTGGCTCCAGTCGATGAGGACCTTGCCTTGCCGCAGCTTCTTGTCCTGCGAAACGACCACGTCACCCGGATGGGATTCCTCGAGTTCCTTCGCGATCCCGAGCACCTCGTCGCGGATGTCATCCCAGCTCTTGCCGACTCGCGGCGCGTAGACCTGCAGGCCCTTGGATCCGCTGGTCTTGGCAACGGCAAACTTGTTGTTCTTCAGCCGCTCGCGGACCAGCAGCGCGATCCGGCAGCACTCGACGATGTCGGTGTCCGGCCCGGGATCGAAGTCGAACACCAGATGGTCTGGCAGGGTTGGCGGCTCCGCGTCGCCTTCCCGATGCCATAGCGGCACGTGCAGCTCCAACGCTGCGAGGTTCGCGGCCCAGACCAGGCTCGCTCGATCGCTGAGCAACGGGTAGTCGATGAAGTCGCGATCCTTGCGTCCGGATCGTGACTGCACCCGCATCGACTGCACCCAGCCGGGGGCATGCGACGGCCGCTGCTTTTCGAAGAACGTCTGCCCGTTGACGCCATCGGGCCAGCGGCGCAGCGTCACCGGACGGGCGGCGAGGTGCGGCACCATCACGTCGGCGATCCGGGCGTAGTAGTCGAGCACTGCCGCCTTGGTGAAGTCGGCCTCGGGATAGAGCACCTTGTCGAGATTGGACAGCATCAGCTCGCGGTCGTCGATCTGAACCGCAGTCTTCTTGCTAGGCATGGTTACTCACGTCGCACGTCCGAGGGGCTCTTGTCGGGGCGTACGCCTCGCCAGCTGGGATGACGCAGCCGGCCGTCGCGGGTCCACTCGCCGTAGCGAACCTCGCCAACAAGCCGCGGTTCGACGTACCTCGCGTTGTTTCGGTCCTTCGCCTCGATCGCTGTGGTGAATGGGGATGTCTCGGTGGCGATGTCGGCGAGCTGGTCGAGCAGCATCGCGCGAGCCCGGTCGTTGAAACCGGTGCCGACCTTCCCGACGTAGCTAAGGCCGTCGGCCGACGGGATGCCGAGCAGCAGGGCGCCGAATGTGTTGTGCAGGTGGCCTTGTCCGGGCAGCCACCCGCCGATGACAACCTCCTGGTCGCGCATCGCCTTGATCTTGGTCCAGTCGTGGCTTCGGCTACCCGGTTGGTAGCGCGACGCGCGTCGCTTGGCGACGATGCCCTCGAGCCCTTGACTGCTCGCGGCGGCGAACACATCGGCGCCGGACACCTCGCGATAGGCGGCGCTCGTGGTCACCCCGTCAGCTTCCAGGTCGAGCGTCTCGAGCAGTGAGCGCCGTTCGTCGTACGTCGCGTCGAGCAGGGAAGTGCCGTCCAGGTGCAGGACGTCGAAGACGATGTAGGACGCCGGCACCTCCTCGGCCCGACGAGCGATGACGGCATCGCTGGTCAGGTTGAGGCGAGCCTGGAGCAACCCGAACCGGGGGATGCCGTGATCGTCCAGCGCAACGAGCTCGCCATCGAGAGTTGCAGCGGTGGTTCCGAGTACGCCGCACAGCGCGCCTAGCTCAGGAAACATCTTCGAGAGGTCTTGGCTGTTGCGGCTGTTGGACGCCAACGTGCCTTTGCCGTCGAGGCGGGTGATGGCCCGGATCCCGTCCCACTTCGGCTCGTATGCCCAGGCGTCGTCCGCGGTAGGAAGCTCGCCGGGTGAGGCAAGCATCGGCGCCACGACAGGCGGCATGCCTGACCTGGTGGCTCTCGATGTGACCGCCATCACGCTGACGCTAGACGTTTTTGTGCGGTCTGATCGGGCAGTGATCACGTATGTCTGCTGCGACGATGCCCCGCACTGAACCGGTGAACTGGGACACGCTGCGCGCCAAGTTGGTCACGGCGTTTCCGGACTTCAGCGCTGAGGATGTGCTGACCGAGATCGTGCACGCGCATGAGGCCGTCCAGTACGTCGGCACGCCCGACGAGGACCAGTACGAGCTCGTCGAGTTCATGGCTCGCTACGGCTTGCTGGTCCGGGCCGGACGGATCTCGCCCAGCGATCGACTCGACCCCGAGCATCACGCCAGCCCTCGCCGTTCCGACTAGCTGCTGGTGACCAGCCCTCGGACGAAGCCGGCCTGACCGACGTGCTGTAGGTCGTCTGCGATCACGCTGGTCAGCCGGGTGCCGAGGGTGACCGGCGGGTCGAAGGAGTCGTCGACGACAGACTCGAGGTCCCGGTCGGTGAGCTTCTCTACGTACTCCATCGTTCGAGCGTGCACCTCGTCGTAGTAGCCGACCAGGAGATCCACGGACTCGGGCTGTACGGCGCCGACGTCGAGGGTGCTCTGGCCGTAGCCGGTCGCGTCCTCGCTGAAGGGCAGGCCGAACTTCTCGACCCACCCGCTCTCGTGCCAAACCTGCTTGCGGCCGGCGACCGCGGCAACGTGGTCGTCCTGCACCCGAGTGAGATGCCAGACCAGCCAAGCGATCGTGTTCGCCTGGGGATCGGTGCGCGCGGCAAGCTCCTGCGGGCCAAGCCCGTCGAGTGTCGAGTGAACGCCCTGCTGGATGCGGTTGAAGGCCTCGGCGAGCAGCTCAGCACTAGTCATGACCCTGTCATACCCACTCTTGGCGTTCCCCGATCCGAGCTAATGGGTAGTTCTAGGGCATGACGACGGTTCGTGACCTCATGACGCCTAACTCGGACTATCTGAGCGAGGACGCCACCGTGGCCGCGGCCGCCAAACGCCTCGCTGAAGCAGCGACAGAGGCAGTACCGGTGTGTGACGCCGAGGGTCAGCTCACAGGGATGGTGACCGATCGGGATCTCGTGGTCGAGGTGACGGCCGCCGGCAAGGTGTCCGGCGAGACCAGGCTGATCGACCTGATCCGCGGTGAGGTCGTGACGATCGGCGTCGATGACACTGTCGACGACGCAGTGGCAACGATGCGCGCGTACAACCTGCGCCGATTGCCCGTGGTCGAGGGCAAGAAGCTGGTCGGGATGTTGAGCCACGCCGACGTTGCCGGGCGAGAGCGTCGGTAGCCGTCGCAACGGCAGTGCTAGCGGTGCGCCGCACCCAGGTGCGTCGCGAGGTGGGCGGCGAGGTCCTCGATCGGCGCGGGACGGGCCCAGAGGTAGCCCTGGCCGAGGTCGCAGTCGAGGGCGGTCAGCATCGCCTTCTGTTCCTCGGTCTCGACGCCCATCGCCACTGCGCGCATGCCGAGCTCGTGTGCGATGTCGATCAGCGCACCGGCGATGGTCGCGGCTCCCTTGCCGCTGACCAGGTCCGACACCAGAAGATGGTCGATCTTCAGATAGCTCAGATCGAGCGTGCGCAACCGCCGCAACGACGGGATGTCTCCGGTGAACTCGTCGAGTGACACCGCCACACCGAGCGCCTGGACCGACCGGATCTGGGCTCGAGCGCGCTCGGGGTCGCGCGCCAGGTCGGCGATGTCGAGCACGAGGCGCGACCCCGCGATCCCGCTGTCGCGTAGCGCCTCCTGAACCATGTCGCCGAAGTCGTGGTTTCTCACGCTGCGACCGGACACGTTGACGGTCACCGTGAGGCCCGGGCTCTGCGCGATTGCCTTGCACGCGGCTGTCAGGGCCCAGCGATCGAACTCGACGATCAGCCCTTTGGCTTCGGCGATGTCGACGAACTCGGCCGGCTCGAGCAGCCCGTGCTCCGGATGCGGCCAGCGAGCCAGGACCTCGATGCCCTTCCACTCGCCGCTGACGAAGTCGACCAACGGCTGGTAGTAGAGAACGAACTCACGGCTCGCGAGGGCGTCGCCGAGCTCGATCCGTAGCTGGGATCGAAGTTCGCTCGCGCTACGCATCGACGGCTCGAAGATCTCGTAGCGGTTCTTGCCGCGCGCCTTTGCGGCGTACATCGCGGCATCGGCCTCTTCGAGCAGCTCCTCTGACGTGACGCTGCGGCCGCCGAGCGTGGTCATCCCGACGCTGAGGTGGACGAGCACTTCCTCGTCGCCCACGCGAAGTGGATAGCTGACGGCGGCGTAGAGCCGGTCGATGACGTCGAGTGCCTCCGGAAGCTGGGTGTCCTCGAGCAGCACCGCGAACTCGTCGCCGCCGAACCGAGCGACGGTGTCGGCTGGCCTGACGCAGTCGCGCAGCCGCTTGCCGATGACTCTCAGCAGCTCATCGCCCGCGCTGTGCCCGAAGCTGTCGTTGACGTCCTTGAAGTCGTCGAGGTCGAAGAAGCAGACGACCAGCTCTGTCAGTGAGCGGCGCTCGAGCGCGTGGTCCGCCCGTTCGGCGAACAGCGCGCGGTTCGCGAGCCCGGTGAGTGTGTCGTGCGACGCCTGGCGTCGGAGCTCGGCCTCGAGCTGGACTCGCAGCTCCTCCGCCGCGATTCGCTCACGGACCCGTTGGTCGGTGCGTGACACCCCCGCCTGGACGGACTCCAGGAGCGCCTCGACTGGGACCGGCTTGGTGAGGTACTGGTCGATCTGTCCGACCGCGGCGATCGCGCTGTCGAGCGAGGCGTAGCCGGTCAACATGATCAGGGAGACGTCCGAGTCGAAAGCGCGGATCGCCGCACACAGTTCCAGACCGGTCATGTCGGGCAGCCGCTGGTCACAGATCACGACGGACGGGTGAAGCTCCCGCTCGCGCACGATCGCAGCGCCGGCGCTGGTCACGCCGACCGCGCTCAGGCCTCGAGTGGTCAGGATCTCGACGAGCGTCCCCGCCATCGCGGGGTCGTCGTCGACCACCAGGACCTGCACCCCGCGGGTGCCGACGTCCTCGTTCATCTCAACAAGGATGCCTCGTTGGCTACGTTGTGTCCTACTCGAACGGAGCCGGGAGGTGACGGTGCGCGGCGTCCGCCTGCCAACCGTTGCGGTCGTCGCCACCCTCGTGGCCGCTACCGGCGGCTCGTCGTGGCTTGCCCACCGGGCAAATCACCTCGAGGAACAACGCCTGCTCTCCGAGCGGGCATCGGAGGTTGCGCTGATCCTCACGTCCGACTTCGCGGGCTTGCAGACCCAGATCGCCACGGTTGCGGCAGAGACCGCGCTCAACGGTGCTGATCCTGTCGCCTTCCGCAGCGCATCGAGCGCGCTGACGCCCGCCTCGGGCGGGTTCACCGCGACGACGGCGCTCGCGCGGGTCTCCGGGCCGGCCGGGACGGTGCGGTATCTGGCCACGACCGGTTCGTTCAACGAGGCGCCAGCTGCCGCGCTTGCCGCACTGATGCGGCGGACCGTCCAGGCAGGCCCTTCTGCCGCGACCTCCATCGTGATCGGCGAGGGTTCGAGTCGCGTGCTCGGGCTGGCGCACTCGGTCGGTGTCGGTGGTCTTGTCGTCTACGAGCAGCTGCCACTCGATCTCGAGGCGGCCGCGTCCGCGACGACCACGAGCGCGCCCTTCCATGAGCTGAATGTCGCGTTGTACGGCGAACCGACGCAGAACCAGGATGCGCTGATCCTCAGCACCAACGAGCCGCCACCGACGGGCAATGACGTCGCGACGGCGACAGCGCCGTTTGGTGTTGACACGTGGTTGGTTGCGACGAAAGCGACCACGTCGCTGACGGGCTCGCTCGCGGCCGACTCGTACTGGCTGATTCTGGCGGGTGGGGCGCTGTTCACCCTCGTACTGGGCTTCCTGGTCGAGACGCTGCTGCGGCGCCGCGACTACGCCGTGGCGCTCGTCGCCGAGCGCACCGTCGAGCTGCAGGACTCGGTGCGTGAGCTCGAGCAGGCGCAGGAGAAGCTCGTGCAGGCGACCAGGCTTGCCGCGATCGGCCAGCTCGCCTCGGCCATCGGGCACGAGCTGCGCAATCCGCTCGGCGTGATCACCAACGCGCACTACCTGCTGCGTGCCTCAGTGGCGCGTCCGGACGGGGGACCGGACGCGCTACGGCACCTGAACACCGCTGAGCGTGAGGTGGGTGCCGCCACGCTCATCGTCTCGGATCTCCTCGACTACGCCCGCGCCAGAGCGCCGGTGACCGGACCGGTCGACGTCGCCGATCTGATCGATGAGGTTCAGAGTGTGATGCCGGCTCCGCCGGAGGTCACCATCACCCGCGAGGACCTAGCCGGTCTGCCGTCGGTGTTCGCCGACCGGGACCAGCTTCGGCAGGTGCTGTTGAACCTGCTTTCCAACGCCTACGAGGCGATGCCGGAGGGGGGAGTGGTCACCATCACCACGGACGCAACGACTGCCGGTCGGGTGCGGATTGCGGTGGCGGATACCGGAATGGGCATGGACGATGAGGTCCGGGCCCAGATTTTCGAGCCGTTCTTCACCCAGAAGGCACGCGGGATCGGGCTCGGCTTGTCGGTTACCAAGCGCATCGTCGAGACTCATCACGGCACCATCGCGATTGTCAGCACACCTGGTGGGGGTACGACGTTCACTGTCGAGCTCCCGGCGACAGGTTCGGAGGAGGTGACATGAGTCGATCGGTTCTCGTCGTCGATGACGAGCCTGGCATGCGCGAGACGCTGGTCGACATCCTCACCAGCGCCGGCTACATCGTGACGCCCGCCGAAGACGGAGCTGCCGCGCTGGAGAAAGCGCGCGCTCAGCCCTACGACGTGATCATCATGGATATCCGGATGCCGGCGATGACGGGCGTCGAGGTATTGGCCTCACTCGAGCATCCGCCGCCGCAGGTCGTCCTGATGACCGGCTACGCCGTCGATGAGCAACTCCGGTCCGCGCGCGAGAACAACGCCTTCGCGATCATGCAGAAGCCGTTCCAGGTGTCCTACCTGCTCCGCATCGTCGCCGAAGCGGTTCGCGGCGCAGCCTGACTAGTAGAGAACGATCAAGCCATCGACGCCGACGTTTGCGGCGTAGGCGGCGCTGCCCTTCGCGGTGCCGGACAGGACCGTGAACTTGAAGGTTCGCGACTGCCGAGTGCCGCTGTCGAAGATGTCGACCACCTTCTCGCCGGCGGTGCGGGCGTAGAGGTTGATCCTCATCAGCTTGAATCCATTCCACGACACCCGCATCAGGCCGAAGTTGGGCCCGGTCGGGACGAGCAAGTCATACGTCGTGCCGGTCGCCTTGATCGTCGCGTAAGAGTTGCGGCTGTCGCTTTGCGCAGAGGTTCCGGCGTAGTAGTTGGTCGACGCCGCGCGGTGCCAGGCACCGCTGAACTTGAACGACTTGTCATCGATCGGCACCGAGATCGTCGATACGGCCTGCCTCGACCGGGCGCCGGTGATGTCCGAGGAGACCACCTTGATCTGGTAGGTCGCACCCGGCACGCCGTTGAAGGTGTAGGTGCCACTGGCCGTCGCGGTCGAGTTGTCGTAGACATCGCCAGGCTGACCGTCGCGCGTGATGGTCACCGCCGAGCTGCCGAGGGCAATCCCGCTTGCCGACATCGTCGCCGTCCAGCTCGCCGTGACCTGGTGGGCGAGGGTCGGGCTGTTGGGGGTGGCGAGGGTGAACTTGTCGACAGTCTTTGGTGGAAGCACCGGCGCCGACACGAACACGTACTTCGCGACTGTCGGCCACAGTGGGGCGCCCAGTCCGCTCACGGTGTCGTAGCCGACGCCTGCCGTCACTGACGGGTCGTTGCCGTCGTCGGCGGCGGTGCCGTTGGAGCCCTGAGTGACGTCACGGAACGCGCCGACGTTTGCGGCGTAGGCCTTGTAGAGGCCGGTGTGGATGTCACCGATGCCGCTGGTCGAGCCGTGCGCGGCGAGCATGTTGGTGAACAGCGCGGCAGAAAGAGGCGATGCGAGGCTGGTGCCGCCGATCTGGATGTAGCTGGGTCCGCTGATTGCCGTGTTGCCTGGATCTGTCGTGTAGATCCGGAACCCGGTCGCGGGATCCGCGTCGGCGGAGATGTCCGGGACCATTCGCCTCACCGTGGATGCGAACGGGGCGTTGGTGACCTCGGTCTGGTACGACGGCTTCGGGAAGACAAGCGAGACGCCGCCGCCGCTTCCGCCGGTGCCGTCCAGGCAACCGAGCTGGGTGGTGCAGCTCCAGGCCTGCTCGGTCCAGTTGGTGCCGTCGTTGGGTGCGCTGACACCTGTCGGCAGGAGGTTCGTGCCACCGACTGCGATCGCCTCGGGTGAGGACGCCGGGTAGTCGACATCGGCCAGCTCGCTCTGGCAGCCGTCGTAGATGCCGTTGTCACCCGAGGAGTCGAAGATTGTGACGCCAGCGGCGAGCACGGACTGCAGGATCGGCTCGAGCGTCTCGATGTCCTGCAGACCGGTGTCGGCCTCGCAGATGCCCCATGAGCTCGACACCGCGACGATGTGCGAGTCGCCGCCTTGGTAGGCGTGCGTGTCCTGCAGCACGTCATCGACGATCTGGGAGTACGCGTCGGCGATTCCAGCGCTGGTGTTGGGCGCGAAGTAGGGCCGCTGGTGGGCGTACGGATCCGTCCCGTACAACGCCTCCTGGTCGAGATCTACCTCTTCGTCGCCGTCGTCAGCCTTCGTCGGAGTGGGCACGGTGGCTTGGTCGATCGGCACCATCGTCAGGTCCTGGGACTGGTTGTACTGCGGACCATCGACGTTGCCAGGCGTGTTCGACCAGTTGATCAGGTCGCCCGGGTTCCAGGCGGCGAGTTGGATCGTCGCGATGGTCAGGGTCGCCGCGCTGCCCTGGCCGTTGGCCGGAGTGGCCGTCGGGGCGGTGTAGGCGTTGCGGAAGTCGGTGCCGGTGAGGCAGTTGTCGCAGGTGTCATCAGCTGCGTGATACGCGGCCGGGCCGCCAGTCGTTGGGAATGCCGCCGTTGCGACGCCCTGCAGTGATGCCGGCAGGGTCGGGTACGGCCCGGTTGCCGCGGCCTCTTGGGCAGCTGTCGGGTGCAGGTGTGCGATGGCGTGGATGCCGAATGCGCGGGTGACGGTCGAGCTCGGCGCAGTCGCGGACACCGACCACGCGCTCTGGCTCGTGACCTTCAGGCCGGCATCACGCAGCGCGGCGATGGCCTGCGTGTGCTCTGCCGTGCTCGGCAGCAGCACCCGCAGCGCCCGCACGCGCTGAGCGTGGGTGAGTCCGTGGGCATCGGCGAGGCGCTGCAAGGCGGCGCTGTCCGGGGCCTTCAGGAAGACAGTGACGCCCGTGGCCGGCCCAGCGGGCTGGGCAGCGAGCGCTGGCGCGATCGTGGCGCCCGTGGCGGCCACGATCGTTGTGGCGACAGCAAGCCGCGCGGCGGTGGTCCATCGCTGCATTGGGTGCGTCCTCCAGCGGCTTTCGACGGTGACAGTCGCAGGCGCCCCTGACGCGCGCCTTCAGTAGTGCTCGGCAGCAATTGCGCTCGGCTGGAGTCCTCTGAGGTAGCTCGTCGGGGCTAGCTGACGGGGTCGAAACGCTCCACTGCGGCGATGCGCAGCTTGGGAGCGGCTTGCAGGTGGACAGCGAACAGACCCGCCTTGCGCAGCGTCGGGTCTTCCGGGGGCTTCGCGCCGAGGGCCGCGCAGGCGGACTGGACCAGTCCGGGGATGGTCCTGCGCTGCGTGCAGACGACGGAGGCGACGTGAGATCCCAGCAACTCGACCAGTCGCTCGGCCGCGAGATCGGGCTGCTGACCGTAGCCGGTCTCCGAGAGCAGCGGCTCGCTTTCGACCGTGAGCCGCGCAACTGCGGCGTACGGCCCGATCGTCTCCATGCAACGCAGTACGTCGGCGGACATCACCCGCTGGATCTCATACGACGCGAGCAATGGCACGAGGGCCTCTGCCTGATCGTCGCCGAGCGCGTCGAGTGGGCGCTCGCGGTCGTTGCCGGCCCAGCTGCTGCGCTCGCCGGCGCTTGCGTGCCGCACGATCAGACAGGGCCAGGTCGACACCGAGGCCTTGGTGACGCCGCGAACGACGTTCTGGTCGCGGTCGGGGAGCAGGTGGCGTTGCGCCTCGCGGGGCGGCAGCCACATGAGCTGGTCGACCTCGTCGTTGGGCACGAACTCGCCGCTGACGACACGCATCGCCCAGTAGCGAACGCGCTTCGGCGAGCCTTCCTTGACGTAGTGGATCTCGCCGAGGGGCCGACCGGGAGCGCCGACGTAGCCGGTCTCTTCTTGGACCTCGCGGACGGCGCCGATCACCGGATGCTCGCCGGAGTTCAGCTTGCCTTTCGGGATCGACCAGTCGTCGTACTTCGGGCGATGGACGAGCGCGACCTCGATGCCAGAACCGCCCGCGGCAGAGCGCCACAGCACGCCGCCGGCGGCCTCGATGACTTTCTCGGGCGACATGAGGTGTCTATCTTGCCTGACTTCGTCAGACCGCCGTTCAGGCGCCTCCCAGCCAATCCAGGCTGTCGGACTTCGTGGCTGACTTCCACTGCTTCGCGAACTGCGTCCGGGCAAGTGCGCCGGCATCGCTCTGCCGGGCATGAAGAAGTCCGAGGGTGAAGGCGATCGTCGTGCCACCTCGCGCTGTCGCGAGAGATTTCAGCAGCTCCGCGGCGACCGCGGCGTCCTGGTTCTCGCCGAGGCTGTCCTGGAGCCCGGCGGCAATCTTGGCCAGTCGCTGCGCGGGGCGGCCAAACATCGGTACTGCCGCTTCGCAGGAGTACCGAAGCTGCTTCGCGTCGATTCGGACCTTGTGCCACGCGCGAGAGTCGACCTCTGAGTCCTCCAGTCGCTTCACGCCGTCACTGACGTCGTTCCAGCACGCGCGGATCAGCCTTGGGACGGCCTTTGCTGTAGGCCGCTCGCCGGCGGGCGACGTGAAGGGCTCCCAGCCGGCGTCAACGAGCCGCTCGAGCAGTACGACGTACCGCTCGCTCGACAGCGACGCCTCGACGCTCGCCCGTCCGATGGCAAGGTTGCCCTGAAGAACCTGTTCGAGCCGGGCGCGTACCGGACCTA
This sequence comes from Mycobacteriales bacterium, assembly GCA_036267875.1. Classification (GTDB taxonomy): domain Bacteria; phylum Actinomycetota; class Actinomycetes; order JAFAQI01; family JAFAQI01; genus DASZTV01. The sequence continues at coordinate 36,677 of DATAVE010000035.1, read as the reverse complement.
TCACGAGGTCCTCGGGAAGCGAGTCGACGTCGCGCATCAGCCGGTCGAGCAGCACCTCGTTGTCGCGTGTCGTGCTCAGCGAGTCGGCAAGCCACGAAAGCTCATCGCGCAACGAACCCGCCCAGTCGGGGTCGAGCAGCGGCCTGAAGGTCTTGAGGATGCTGCGCAGCCGGCGGGCGGTGACGCGCATCTGGTGCGCCGCGTCCTCGGCGTTGCGTCGTACGCCGGTGTCGAGTGCGATGAGCCGACGGACGTCGCGGCGCAGCATGTCCCGAACGGCGCACCGGGCCGGCTCGTCCAGGCCGACCTTGCCCGGCATTGGCGGATCGGGTTCCGCGCTCGCCTGCGGACCGAGCGCGCGGACCACTTTCGGCACGAACTCGCCGCCGACGGCCCCGCTTGCGCGGAGCAGGTTCCCAACTGCCTCGATCGAGTCCATGCCGCCGCCGCGGTCCTCGACCTCGATCTCACGGAACCGGCCTGCGACGTGGCCGGAGTTGACGACTGAGACGAGGTCGTCGGTCAGCTCGACGAGGGGGCCGCCCGCGACATCGCGCAGCAGATAGGCCGTGCGGTCGGTGACGAGTATGGCGACCGGTCCGAGGACTGCGGTGCGAGACCAGGGCAGCACCAGTCCACGCAACTCGTCGGGGATCGTCTCCGCGGGACCGGCGACTCGTACCTCTTCACGGCTGACAGCGCTCGCATCGGGGACCGCGCGGACGTCGCCGACCGGGAGCTTGAGGTGCCAGCCGTCCTTGTCGGGCCCTTCGCCGTCGCGATGGCGCAGCGTGATGCCCTCTCGTGCCAGCCGCAGGTCGGTGGTGTCCCAGTAGACGGCACGGAGCTCGTGGTGGATCGGCTCGTCGAGTCCGGCTGCACCGGTACGTGGGTCGAGCAGATCGGGGATCTCGAAGGGAGGGTGGACGCGGAACTTCGCCTCGACTTCGACGGACGAGCTAGAACTCACGAATGCGGCTCCGAGCGGGCATTGTCGGCGCGTAGTGCGGCAGCATCCAGCAGGGTCTGCTGGTAGTCGCGCAGCGGTGCACCTTCGGGGTCAATGACCGACCGGGTCCACTTGCCTTCGACGTCGAGCGACCATGCCGAGGTCGTGGGGTCGGTTGCGAACTCGAGCAGGTCGCGCAGCTCGTCCTTGACCTTCGGGTCCCGAATCTCGACGAGTGCCTCAACGCGACGGTCGAGGTTGCGGTGCATGATGTCGGCGCTCCCGATGAACGTGCGCTGATCGCCACCGGCGGCGAAGTGGAACACCCGGGAGTGCTCGAGGAAGCGGCCCAGAATGCTGCGCACCCTGATGTTCTCGGATAGCCCTGGCACGCCCGGTCGCAGGGCACACATGCCGCGGACCACGATCTCGACCGGCACGCCAGCCGTGGACGCGTCGTAGAGCGCATCGACGACGATCTCATCGACCAGGCTGTTGAGCTTCAGCGTGACGCCAGCGGGCCGGCCCGCCTGGGCGTGCTCGGCCTCGTCCGCGATCAGCTGGAGCAGTCCCGGCCGCAGCGTGTCGGGGGCCACCAGCAGGGTTCGGTAGTCGCGGTGCTTGGTGTAGCCCGACAGGTGGTTGAACAGGTCGGCGACGTCTGCGCCGATTACTGGGTCCACGGTCAGCAGTCCGAGGTCTTCGTACATGCGCGCGGTCTTCGGGTTGTAGTTGCCGGTCCCGATGTGGGTGTAGCGGCGCAGGCTGCCGTCGGGCTCCTGACGTACGACGAGTGCGAGCTTCGCGTGCGTCTTCAGCCCGACGACGCCGTAGACGACGTGACAGCCGGCGTGCTCGAGAGCGCGCGCCCACTTGATGTTGGCCTGCTCGTCGAACCGGGCCTTGATCTCGACCACGACGAGCACCTGCTTGCCGGCCTCGGCAGCATCGATCAGGGCATCGACCAGTGGTGAGTCACCGCTCGTGCGGTAGAGCGTCTGCTTGATGGCGAGGACGGCCGGGTCGGCAGCGGCCTGCTCGACGAAGGCTTGCACGCTCGTGGTGAAGGAGTCGTACGGGTGGTGCAGCACAACGTCACCGCGACGCATCGCTGAGAACACGTCGGCAGCGGCTTTGGAGTCACCGCCGGTGCGAAGCCGAGGGTGAGTGAGCGGCGGGCTGACGTCGTACTTCAGAGACGGCACATCGATGTCGGCGATCGCCCACAGACCCGCGAGGTCGAGTGGCACGTTGGTCCGATAGATCTGCTTCTGGTGGATCTCGAGCTCGCGCACCAGCAGGTCGAGAACCTTCTCGCTGATGTCATCGGCGACCTCGAGACGCACGGACGGACCGAATCTGCGACGCACGAGCTCTCGCTCGAGCGCTTGCAACAGGTTGTCGACGTCGTCCTCTTCGACCGTCAGGTCCTCGTTACGGGTGACCCGGAACACCGACGTCTCGACGACGTCTAGCCCGGGGAACAGCTCGGGTACGTGGGCCGCGATGACGTCCTCGAGCAGCACGAACCGACGCTCAGCGACCGCGACGAACCGAGGAAGGACTGGGGGAACCTTGACGCGAGCGAAGTGCTCCCGGCCGTTGTCGCGGTCGCGGACGACTACCGCGAGGTTCAGTGACAGCCCGGAGATATAGGGGAAGGGGTGCGCCGGGTCGACCGCGAGCGGTGTGAGCACCGGAAACACATGGTCGGAGAAGAGCGTGTCGGCAGTCGTCTTCTCATCGTCCGCGAGGTCGTCGTAACGCTCGATCCGGATGTTCTCCGTGCGAAGTGCCGGAAGCAGTTCGTCGTGAAACATGGCCGCGTGGCGGTCGATCAGCTCATGGGCCCGATCGGAGATCAGGTCGAGTTGCTCACGCGGTGACAGACCGGCCGGAGTTGCCACGCCGATCCCGGTCGCGTGCCGGCGTTGCAAACCCGCTACCCGGACCATGAAGAACTCGTCGAGGTTGCTGGCGAAGATTGCCGCGAACTTGGTCCGCTCCAGCAGGGGGATCGACTGATCCTGCGCGAGCTCGAGGACGCGCGCGTTGAAGTCGAGCCAGCTGCTCTCGCGGTCGATGAATCGATCGGGGTACGCGGGCCGGTCGCTGCGTCCGGCGGAGTGGCGGAGATCCTCGATCTCTTCCGCGAGCTCATCGGCATAGCGCGGCAGATCGGGCGCGCTCGAGGTCGTGGTGCTCACGACATCAACTTTCGCGGTTCGAGGTGTCCGGTGTCGAGTTAACGAAGGTGTACGCCAGATGAACGACTGACGCTCAAGTGTCTCCCCTCGCGGACCAGCCGCCAGGGCAGCTCACGCGCCGGCGACCCTCCGGGCGGACCGATGCGTACCCAGACTCCTAGCGTCGCGCCGTCGAGCTTGCGGGGGAGCTCTGCGGTCATCATCGCGCCGAGTGGAGTGACTGAGACCGTCGCGTCAACCGAGACCATCGAAACGTCCTCGGCATCGGGAAGCAGGAGGAGTTGTGCGGGATAGCCGGCCGGCGGGCCCGTCAGTGCCGTGATCGCAAGCTCGAAGTCCCTGCGATGGAGTGTCGGCGCGATGCCGTCGTCGATCAGCTGCGTCTGCGAGTGGGACCACTCGTCGACATCGAGGGCCAGCGTCGGGGCGGGGAAGGTCCAGAACGGCTGGACGATCCGCGTGGCCTGGGTCGACTGCGCCGAAGGAGTCAGCCAGGCATGGAGCGGCGCCGCAGGGTCGTCTGCCGGGCGGCGCAGCGGGCAGCCGAACGTGATGCCGCCGAACATGACCCGTATTCGCAGGTCCCACAGTCCGGCGCTCAGCGGCTGACCACCTTGCAGAACGCTCGGATCGAGCACCACGTCGCCGGTGATGCAGATGTCGCCGGCGTCTGTGATCGACAGGACGAGACCGTCTGTCGTAGACCAGAGTTGGGAGTCTGCGCGCGAGATCGTCGCGCAGTCGAGATCGACGGCGGCGAGGTCGGTGACGGACACCAGCCGGTCCTCGCGCCTTGCGCCGGGCGCCGACGACGCCGGCAGCAGCCAGTCGCTCGCGTCACGTTCCAGCCTGAATGGCTCATCGCCGAGTTGTAGCGCCGCCGAGATCGACAGGTGCAGCCGGCCGTCGCGCCAGCTCGACGTAGCGACGGTCGCATTGAGCCGAAGGTCGTCGAGCCACTCGCTGTAGGACGCAAGACCGGCGAGGTCGCCGTCGAGCACGAGACGTGACTGGGTGCGCAGAAAGAACGACAGACCTTCGCGTACTTCAGGTGCAAAGCGGGTCATCATGAGGTCGCGCGCGAGGTCGAGGACCTCGCGCCGGTAGGTGTCGTCGTAGGACGCCATCGCCCGACCGCGGAGCCGGCCGAGAATCTCGTTGCGATAGAACCGCCGCTGTAGCGGGACGCGGGCGTGCGGCTCGATCACGTTGGTGTCGATGACATCGAGCACGGCGGCGAGATCGCGGAAGTAGTCGGAGGCGACGGCTTCGGTGTCGCCGAGGTTGCGACCCGACACCCGTCGCCGGCGATAGAAGTAGCACGCGAGGTCGCCGACCACGGCCACGGATCGGGCTCGGGTGTAGATCTGCATGCTGAAGTGCTCGTCCTCGACGTGGCGAGGTCCTTCGGCGAAGCGAATACCGTGCGCGGCGAGCAGTTGCTTGCGCACCATCTTGTGCGGCGTCAGCGTTTCGACGAGCGGGTAGTCGAACAGCGTCCGGCCAGTGACGGTGTGCCGGAACACGTGATGGTTCAGGCCGCGGAAGTCGCTCGTCAGCTTGCCGACGACGATGTCGGCGTTGCTGTCCGTCGCGATGTCGAGTAGTCGCTCGAGCGCTCGCGGATCGAGTGAGTCGTCGCTGTCGACGAACTGGATGTAACGGCCTCGTGCCGCGTCGACACCGACGTTGCGGGGTCGCCCCGGCCAGCCCGACGCCGGAATCCGGATCAGCCGGAATCGCTCGGGCGCATCGTCGACGTAACGCTGGACGCGCTGTTCGCTGCCGTCGGTGCTGCCGTCATCGACAAGGACGACCTCGTAGCGGTCGGCGGCGAGTGTCTGGTCGCTTAGCGACGCGAGGCAATCCTCGATGTTGGCGCCAGGGTTGAAGAACGGCACGACCACGCTGACGTCGAGCATCAGCGCCGACCTTACTGCGACCTCGTCCGGTCGAGGTCAGGCACTACTGTCCTCGCCATGGTCGAGGTCGCGGCTCTGTCCGTCGCCGCGGCGACGGCGGAGCTGGACCGGATCGTGGCGTCCGCGGGGACGGCGCCGACGAAGGATGACGTCGAGAGGGCGTACGAGGTTCTGCTCGGCGCGACAGCAGACTCCGAGCTCGCGCCATTCCCGTTCCTCGCCACCGCGATCGGCCTCGTCGGCGCGGCGGAGGTCTCCGTCGTCGAGTCGTTGCCGCCGCGTGCCATGGTGGCCTTGCGATTGCTGAGAGCCGGCGCCGCTGAAGCGGCGTGGGCGGTGCTGCTCGACAACGCGACCGGCGTGGTCAAGCGCCCGTTCCGTGCAAGCACGTCCTCGGGAGCGGAACGCACCGAGTGGGTCCTGCCGTTGCTGACCGCGATCGAGTCGCCGCACGTCTACGCCGACCTACCCGGTTTTCGGGATCCGCGTTACTCGGCGCCGGATGCTGCGTACGAGATCGGCGACGCCATCAAGCTGCGCTGTCAGATCGACGAGGTCATTCCGGGGACTGCGCCGAAGCTGTCGGGTTGGGCGGCCCTCGATCTGTTGCAGACCGAGCCAGACGAGTCAGTCGCGGTGGTCGCCAGGAGCGAGGACCGCGAGATCCGATGGGCCGGCATGCGACACCGGCGGGCCGACCTCGTCGGTGGGACTCGTGACACGTTGCGTCGTCGGGCCTGGGCCGGCTGGTCTGCCGAGCTCGATCCGGCCAAACTTGCGACCGATGGCGGGCAATGGATGTTGTGGCTGGAGGTCGGTCATCGCGGCGTCGCGCGCCGCGTCCGACTCGGTCGCTCAGTGACTCCTCTCGGTGCGCGCGCTGTAGGTAAAGACATCTGCGATCGGCCGCGGACCCACCTGGTCGAAGCCGCAGGTGGTTGGTCGCTTCAGCTGCGTAAGTAGTCGACGATCGCCGCCGCGAACGCTGCGGCAAGTCGGCGTTGGAACACGGTCGAGACGAGCATCCGGGCATCCTGCGCGTTACGCATGTTCCCGGCCTCGACCAGGACCTTGGGTTCCGTCGCAAGGTTGAGTCCCGCCAGGTCGTCGCGGTGAGTGATTCCGTTGATTCCGTCGTACGTGCTCACGGGCATCCGCGTCATCGCGAGGATCTCTCGCCGGAGGACTCGACCGAACGCCGCTGACGGTTTCACGATTGCCGAGTTGACCCGGTCGCGGACCGGCTCGAGGACGGTGAAACCGCGACCGCTCGCTGGACCGCCGTCTGCATGAATGTCGATGGCGACGTCGGCGTGCGCCGCATTGATGATGTGCGCGCGGCGGGTGATGCATGGGCCGACTCCGTTGTTGGTGTGACGCGTCATTACGACCTGCGCGCCATCGGCGCGAAGATCGGCAGCGAGGAACGTCGCGACGCGGAAGTTGAACAGCGCCTCGGTGTAGCCGCCGTCGGTTGCTGTGCCGGTCGTGTCGCAGTCCTCGTTCTCGCGGCCGTTCCATACCTGGTGGTCGATGTAGGACGGGTCGGTGTAGTTGCGTCCGTTGTGGCCTGGATCGATGCCGATCACCCGGCCGACGAGTGGGCCGGACGCAGCCGTCGCGCTGTGAGTAGCCGTTGCACGGGCGTCGTGCTGCGCGACAGGCGCTGCCGTGGCGCTGCAGGCCGTGAGCAAGGCGCCGATCGTCAGGGTCCGGAGCATGTGTCTCCTATAACGCGGCCACGAACAAAGCGACGTCCGGTTCAGTGGGGGGTGTACTGGACCGGACGTCGCTCGGCTGAGTGTAAACCGAGACGCCGAGATGATTGCCATAGGCAATATTTAGCGCCGGGTACGAGGTGGCGGGTCCGGATAGCGCTGTCGGCCGGGCGACGGGGGTCGCCACAGCGAGGTCCCAGCGACGATCAGACCCCCTGCCGTGGCAAGCGCAACGGGTGCCGGCCCGACGAACCCGGTGCTGAACAAAGCGATGCCACCCGCGATGGCGGCAACTGCGAGCACGAAGCAGCAGACAGCAGACAGCCGCCGCGCGACCGATGGTCGACGCGGCGGCTGTCGGGGCTCGCTTGGGTGCAGCGACTTACCGCTTGCGCGCAGGTGCCCGCTTCGCGGCGGCCTTGCGGGCCGGTGCCTTCTTGGCCACGGTCTTGCGCGCAGGTGCCTTCTTCGCGACGGTCTTCTTGGCTGTGGCCTTGCGGGCCGGAGCCTTCTTCGCGACGGTCTTGCGCGCTGGTGCCTTCTTGGCAACCGTCTTGCGTGCTGGCGCCTTCTTCGCCGGTGCCTTCTTGGCAGCCGTCTTCTTGGCGGTGGTCTTACGTGCAGTGGTCTTCTTTGCAGCTACTCGTGCCACGTGAGCCCCTTAGCTCGGTGATGGGACTTTGCTGCGTTCAAGAGTGACACCGAATGCATGTGCTTTCCACGACCGTTGCTCATATCGGCATTGCGTGTCGCGCGACGCGTTGCGCGCGCCGAGTCGACGTAGGTAGGTAGTCGAGTCGTGACGATGGTCGAGAACCTCAATGTTTCCAACCGGTTTCGCACTTGCGCTGAAGCTGCCATGCGTGCCGTGCGTGCACGGAAACGCAATCAGTGTCGGTTGAAAAGTCCTCGACCGAACAACGTGTTCTTCGACGTATCGCCCGGCGTATGCGCCGTCGGAACGGAAGGTGATGGCGGCGACTGTGTGTGCACCGACGTCGGTGTCGTCGCTGATGCAGTTGCCGTTGGTTGTGGTGTTGCGGGCTTCGATGACGTTGCGACCTTCGGTGAGGGAGTTACATGCGTTGTCGGCTCGAGGTCGAGCAGTCGCGCGATTGCACGTGATGCCGCAAGCGCGAGTTGGGTGCCAGGCACCTTCACGCTTTCGAGTACGTGCTGTTCGAGCATGAGCAGCTGGCGCACGACGTGTAGTCGCGCCGGGTCGTTGGTTGCCGTCGCGATCATCGCTGTCAGCTGGTCGTGCAGATCATCAGCAACCGCGATGACCTGCGCGGCGTGAGGGTGATGAGTGACGACGTGCTCGAGTCGATGCAGGGTCGTGCGCGCGACATCGTGTGCGATCGGATCGAGTGCAGTCGTGCCGGCGCGCTGCGGCGAAAGAGCTGCAACCGCGACGTGCGGTGTGTTCACGGTCGCGTGGTGCCTCGCAGGTGCTCCGCTGCTGAGTGCAGAGGCGGCCGTCATCGCGATTGCACCGACCAACGGGATCGCGGGCAACGCGAGCAGTGAGCGACGACTGCGCCGACGTTGCGGCGGGACGGTCGTCGATAACGCGACCGGCTGCCGCTCGCCGACCAGGCGCATCTCTTCGGCAGTAGCGGCGACGATGTCTCGAGCAACCTCTGGGTGGCCTGCCTCGATGGCGCCTGCGGCCGCCGACAGCTCGATGGCGAGTGACGTGCGTGCCTCGCGCACGCTGTCGAGGAGCTCGACGATGGCAGGGTCATCGGGGCGGCGTTCCTCGCCGTCGTCCGGGAGCTGCTTCCTGCTCACCACATCCCCTCTTTCGCCGCCGTTGCAGGGGTTCCTTCCGGTTTGGCCTTCCCGGCATGGCCCGCGCATACCCTCGCCAACATCCCAAGAGCGTGGCTTGGGACGATGACGAACGCGTAACCACCCGCCGAACGAGTGAAGAGAGTGCAATGTGACCACAGTGCCGATGGGCGAGCTCGCCGACCTCACGCTCGCGTTTCTCGGCGGAACCGGCGATCAAGGGCGAGGGCTCGCCCGCCGGTTCGCACTGGCCGGGCACCACGTGATCCTTGGCTCTCGGCAGGCTGACCGTGCCGCCAGCGTCGCCGCAGAGCTTGCCGAGACGGTGCCGGACGGCACTCTCGTGTCCGGAATGGACAACGAGTCAGCAGCCGCGGCCGCCGATCTCGTCGTCGTGGCGGTGCCCTGGGACGGACACGAGATGTTGGTCAAGGCACTCGCCGGTGCACTGGCCGGCAAGATTGTCATCGACTGCGTGAACCCCATGGGATTCGACGACAAGGGTGCCTACGGCCTCGCGGTTCCCGAGGGCAGTGCCGCGCAGCAGGCCGCTATGTTGCTGCCCGACTGCACCGTTGTTGCGGCGTTCCATCACGTCAGCGCGATGTTGCTGCTCGACCCGGAAGTCACGTCGATCGAGACCGACGTACTCGTGCTCGGCGACGACCGCCCGGCGACGGACGTGGTGCAGGCACTCGTCGACCGCATCGATGGGATGCGTGGGATCTACGGCGGCCGGCTGCGCAACGCAGGTCAGGTCGAAGCACTGACGGCGAACCTGGTGTCGATCAACCGCCGCTACAAGGCACACGCCGGGTTGCGCGTCACAGATGTGTAAGGCGTATCTCGACTACCGCCTGTGGTCACTCGAACGAGTGCTCAGGTCCAGGGTAGGTGCCGTCCGCGACCTCACGGGCGTAGGTGCTCGCCGCTTCGGTGATGATAGAGCGCAAATCGGCGTACCGCTTGACGAAGCGCGGCGCCGGCCCGGTGTTCAAGCCGACCATGTCGGTCCAGACCATGACCTGCGCATCGCAGTCGGCGCCGGCGCCGATGCCGATCGTCGGGATGTGGAGCTCCTTGGTGATCTGCGCCGCGACCTCCGCGGGGATCATCTCGAGCACCACCGCGAACGCGCCGGCTGCCTGTAGCGCGACGGCGTCATCGATGACGTGCGCCGCCTGCTCGCCGCGTCCCTGGACGCGGTAGCCGCCGAGTGCGTGCTCGCTCTGCGGAGTGAAGCCGATGTGTGCGACGACCGGGATGCCCGCGTCGACGATCGCCCGAACCTGCGGCACGACCTGACGGCCGCCCTCGAGCTTGACCGCCTGCGCGCCGCCTTCCTTCATGAAGCGGATCGAGGTCTGCAGCGCCTGCTCAGGGCTCACCTGGTAGGAGCCGAACGGCAGGTCGGCGATGACGAGTGAGTTGCGGGTCGACCGCACGACGGCGCGGACCAGCGGCATCAGCTCGTCGACCGTGACCGGAAGCGTCGTATCGAAGCCAAAGACATTGTTCGCCGCCGAATCGCCGACGAGCAGCGCCGGGATCCCGACCTCGTCGAAGATCGCCGCGGAGTGCATGTCGTACGCCGTGAGCATCGCCCAGCGCTCGCCGCGTTCCTTCATCGCCTGCAGGTGATGTGTGCGAATGCGGCGTACGGCAGCGCGCGGACTGCCGTAGGGGTTGATAGAGCCGTCAGTCATTTCGGACCTCCTCGCCTCGAGGCCCTGTGCTGCTTCTACAGCGGCGGGTCCCCGTGCAACAAGAAAAGTCTGACACACCAGAACTGAACGCGATTCGGTCCGCCGAGGTTGACGCTCTTTGTCCTGTGAAGGCCCCGAACGGCTAAGTACGTCGACCTCGGCGAGCTAGGGGGCTTCGCGCCAGCGGTTGGTTATTGGCAGGCGCCGGTCGCGGCCGAAGCCCTTTGGGGTGATCTTCGGCCCCGGCGGGTACTGCCGTCGCTTGTACTCCGCGAGGTCCACGAGCCGGATCACGCGATCGACCAGCTCGGGCGGGTGGCCCAGCGTGATCAGCTCTGCGCGCCCGAGGTCGCGCTCTACGTACGCGTCGAGGATCGCGTCCAGCGTCGCGTAGTCCGGAAGCCGATCGCGGTCGAGCTGTCCCGGCGCGAGCTCCGCCGACGGCTCCTTGTCGATGATCTCCACCGGGATCGGCTCGACCTCGCCGCGATCGCGGGCGCGCGCATTGCGCCACCGTGACAGCTCCCAGACCAGGGTCTTCGGTACGTCCTTGATCGGCGCGAAGCCGCCGGCGCTGTCGCCGTACAGCGTCGAGAACCCAGTCGCTAGCTCGCTCTTGTTGCCGGTGGTCAGGACCAGATGACCGGCTTGGTTGGACAGCGCCATCAACGACGTGCCACGGACGCGCGCCTGCAGGTTCTCCTCGGCCAGCCCGTGCAGCCCACCGACTGCGAGATCACCGAATGCCTTCTCGTACGCCTCGACCATCGCAGCGATCGGCAGCACTTCCCAATGCAACCCCTGACGTCGGGCGAGCTCCTCGGCGTCGGTCACGCTGCCGTCGCTGGAGTACCTGCTCGGCATGCCGACGACGTGCACGGCGTCAGCACCCAATGCATCGCACGCGATTGCCGCTACGAGTGCCGAGTCGATCCCACCGGACAGTCCCAGCACGACTGAGGTGAAGCCGTTCTTGCGGACGTAGTCGCCGGTCCCGAGCACCAGCGCCTCCCACACCTCGGCGAACTCGGGCTCATCGTCGATGCGGATGCTCTCTGTTGCCTCGTAGGCACCGACCGGAGCGGGTCGCGCGTCAGCCGCGTGCCGGGTCACGGTCATCGTGGTGCCGTCGTGCGCGTCAAGGAGACCCGCAACCTCGCTGTTGCCAGTCGGCAGCTCGAGGTCCGCGACAAGCAGGTAGGGACGGAACTGCAACGCACGTGCGCACTTGCGACCGTCTGCGTCGACGATGAGGGAGTCGCCGTCGAAGACCAGCTCGTCCTGGCCGCCCACCAGATTGACGTAGGCCAGCGTTGCGTTGGCTTCAGTCGCGCGACGCGTGACGAGCTCGAGACGGACGTCGTCCTTGTTGCGCTCGTACGGCGAGCCGTTGATGCAAACCACAAGACCGACTCCGGCCTCTCGTGCGACCGCGATCGGACCACCCTCCTGCCAGAGGTCCTCGCAGATCGTCATCGCGATGTCGACCTCGCCGAAGCGGATCACGGGAAGCGTGTCGCCCGGCACGAAGTAGCGGAACTCGTCGAAGACGCCATAGTTCGGAAGGTGGTGTTTCGCGTAACGCGCGACCACTTCACCGTGATGGATGAAGGCGGCGGCGTTCTGTGGCTCGCCGGCCGGTCGGCCAACGCGAGGCGCGGGGTTGGCGCAGCGATCGAGATATCCGACGACCACGCCGATGTCCCCGACGCCTACGTCGTTCAGTCGTGCGGCGAGCAGGTCGAGCGCGTTGCGCGATGCTTCGACGAACGAGCCGCGTAACACCAGGTCCTCGGGCGGATAGCCGGTGAGCGCCATCTCCGGGAACGCGACGAGCTGGGCGCCTTCGGCCGCGGCTGCCCGGGTTTGCTCAACGACCACGTCGGCATTGCCGGCAAGGTCGCCCACGGTCAAGTCGACCTGCGCAAGGGCGATGCGCAGGCGCGGCATGGTTCAAGGTTATGGGCAGCGCCGCACGCCATTGCGTGATGCGGTTGTAACGCGAGAGATTTAAGGTGGACCACGTGGACCGCCAGCAGGAGTTCGTGCTTCGTACGATCGAGGAACGCGACATCCGGTTCGTCCGGCTGTGGTTCACCGACGTGCTCGGGTTCCTCAAGTCGGTAGCCATCGCCCCCGCCGAGCTCGAGGGCGCGTTCGCAGAGGGCATCGGTTTCGATGGCTCGGCGATCGAGGGCTTCGCCCGAGTGCACGAGTCGGACATGCTGGCCCGCCCCGACCCCGCGACGTTCCAGGTGCTGCCGTGGCGTGACGAGCAGCCCGGCACCGCCCGGATGTTCTGCGACATCCTCACTCCCGACGGCACCCCGTCGTACGCCGATCCCCGGCATGTCCTGCGTCGCTCGATGCAGCGAGCGGCCGAGCTCGGCTTCACGTTCTACGTGCATCCCGAGGTCGAGTTCTTCCTGCTGCGCAACCGGCCGACCGACACCGATCTGCTGCCGGCACCGATCGACTCCGGCGGGTACTTCGACCAGACGCCGCACGACCTCGGCCACGACTTCCGCCGCCAGGCGATCACGATGCTCGAACGGATGGGCATCAGCGTCGAGTTCAGTCACCACGAGGTCGCGCCCGGTCAGCAGGAGATCGACCTTCGCTACGCCGACGCGCTCACGACCGCCGACAACCTGATGACGATGCGGCTGGTCGTCAAGGAGGTCGCGCTCTCGCAGGGCGTCTTCGCGTCCTTCATGCCGAAGCCGTTCGCCGAGCAGCCCGGCTCGGCGATGCACACGCACCTGTCGCTGTTCGAGGGCGACCGCAACGCTTTCCACGACGCCAGTGACCCGCTGTCACTGTCGAAGGTCGGCAAGGCGTTCGTCGCCGGCCTGCTGGTTCACGCGGCTGAGTTCACAGCGATCACCAACCAGTGGGTGAACTCCTACAAGCGGCTGTGGGGTGGGGGCGAGGCGCCGTCGTACATCTGCTGGGGGCGCAACAACCGCTCCGCGCTGATCCGGCTGCCGATGTACAAGCCGCAGAAGGGCAACTCGACGCGGATCGAGATCCGCTCGCCTGACTCGGCCTGCAATCCCTACCTCACCTATGCCGTGCTGCTTGCCGCCGGCCTCAAGGGCATCGAGGAGGGCTACGAGCTTCCCGACGGTGCCGAGGACGACGTCTGGGCGCTGACCGACGCCGAGCGACGAGCGATGGGAATCGCCCCGCTGCCTGGCTCGCTGTCCGACGCCATCAAGGTGATGGAAGGCTCCGAGCTGCTGGCGCAAACCCTCGGCGAGGGCGTGTTCGACTTCTTCATGCGCAACAAGCGCGCCGAGTGGGACGAGTACCGCAAGCAAGTCACGCCGTTCGAGCTCTCCCGCTACCTCCCACTGCTTTAGTCCGCCGTCGGAGAACGGTGACGAGGCGGTGATCGTTGCGCCGCTGACTGCAGTCGACGCAGCGATTGTGGCCGCTGGAGATGAGTTTGCCGGTCGCTTCGCGGCCATCGTCATGGAGCGTTCGGCGGTCGGCTGACGCAGTAGCGTGCCTGGCTGTGGCCAGCGGCGATCGCACTGCGAGCAGCAGCGGCCGGCTGGCGCGAGCAGGTTTCACCGACCCCGACGCGGGAGTCACCCGACTCACGGAGCTCGGCCTGGCGACCGACGACTCGGTGCTCGATGCGCTGTCGTTGTGTCCCGACGCGGATCTTGCCCTTGCCGGGCTGTCTCGACTTTGCGAGGCAGCGGATCGCGATGAGCTGATCGACGCTGTACGAAACAGCCTCGGGTTTCGCGATCGGCTCTTCGCTGTGCTTGGTGGCAGCGCAGCGCTTGCCGCATGGATGGCGCGGCACCTGCGTTCCTGGACTCTCCTATGGGACGAGGAGGTGATCGTCAGCCGGCCGACTCGCTACGGGTTGCAGACGACCCTCGACGAGGCAGTGGCTGGATTGCGCGGACGCGAGGCGCACGACGCGCTTCGGGTGGGCTACCGCAAGAGTCTGCTCAGTCTTGCCGCTCGCGACCTGTGCGGCGATCTCGAAGTCGACGACGTCGCGGCAGAGTTGTCGGATCTAGCCGACGCGACCATCGGCGCCGCGTTGCGCGTCGCCGAGGCGGAGCATCCAGACGATGCTCGGCTGGCTGTGATCGCGATGGGCAAGTCCGGCGGTCGCGAGCTCAACTACGTGAGCGACGTCGACGTGATCTTCGTGGGCGAGCCGGCCGAAGGAAGTGCTACGTCGCGGGCGATGGCCGTCATGCATGCGTGCTCGGACACCACGCCGGAAGGCACGATCTGGCCGGTCGACGCCGGCTTGCGTCCGGAAGGCAGGTCCGGCCCGCTGGTTCGAACCCTGGCCAGTCACGTCGGCTACTACGAGCGGTGGGCGAAGACCTGGGAGTTCCAGGCGCTGCTCAAGGCCCGCCTCGCGGCGGGTGAGCAGTCGCTTGGCGCCGCCTATCTCGACGCGGTCACACCGATGGTCTGGAGTGCGGCAGGTCGGCCGAGCTTCGTCGAGGATGTCCAGGCGATGCGGCGGCGCGTCCTCGGCACGCTGTCTGTCAGCGATGCGCGACGTGAGGTGAAGCTCGGACCTGGTGGTCTGCGCGATGTCGAGTTTGCCGTCCAGCTGCTGCAGCTCGTTCACGGTCGTGGCGATGAGGCAATACGCAGTCCGACCACATTGGTGGCGATGTCCGCGCTCGCGGACGGCGGTTACGTCGGTCGCGAGGACGCTGCGCAGCTCGCCTCGGCGTACCGGTTCCTGCGCACCGTCGAGCACCGACTTCAGCTGCAGCAGCTTCGTCGTACTCACCTCCTTCCTGCCGACGAGCGAGGGCTGCGCTGGCTCGCGCGGTCGATGGGGCGGCGCGACATCGCGTCGTGGCAGGCGGAGTACGACGGGCACGTCCGCGAGGTGCGCCGAATCCACGAGAAGCTCTTCTATCGACCGCTCCTGAACGCGGTAGCCCGGCTCCCGGCGGAGGGCACCCGGCTCACGCCGGAGGCGGCGTACTCGCGGTTGCAGGCGCTCGGCTTCCTCGACCCCGCAGCCGCGCTTCGCCATATCGAGGCGCTCACCTCGGGGATCAGCCGCAACGCGGCGATCCTGCGTGCGCTGCTTCCCGCGATGCTCGGTTGGTTCGCCGACGCCGCAGACCCTGACGCCGGCCTGCTGTCGTTCCGGCAGGTGAGTGACGCGCTAGGAAGTACGCCTTGGTATCTGCGGGTCCTGCGCGACGAAGGCGCCACAGCCGAACGGCTGGCGCGGCTGCTCGCGACCAGTCGCTACCTCGCCGACCTATTGGCTCGCGCGCCTGAGTCCGTCGCCTTGCTCGCCGACGACGATGAGCTGCGCCCACGTGGACCGGATGTGCTGCAAGGAGAGCTGCTGGCGGTCGCGCGCCGCAACGACGACTGGGAAGACGCGGCCGCCGCGGCACGAGCGTTGCGCCGTCAGGAGCTGATCCGGATCTCTTGCGGCGATCTGTTGGGTCTGCTCGGGGTGAAGGAGGTCGGCGAAGCGCTCTCTGACGTGACCGCGGCGACCGTGTCCGCAGCACTCGAGACCGCGACGCGCAGTGTGCGCGCCGCTGCCGGGCACGAGCTGCCGATGCGGCTCTCGATCATCGGCATGGGCCGGCTCGGCGGTCGCGAACAGGGCTATGGCAGCGACGCAGACGTGTTGTTCGTCTACGAGCCGATCGGAGCGGACGGTCCCCAGTGCACCTCCGCGGCGAACGAGGTTGCCCAAGAGCTGCGCCGCCTGCTGACGACGCCAGCGCCCGACCCGGCGGTGGTCGTCGACGCTGATCTGCGCCCAGAGGGTCGGCAGGGTCCGCTGGTCCGCAGCCTCGCGTCGTACGCCGAGTACTACGAGCGGTGGTCGGCCCCCTGGGAGATGCAGGCGCTGTTGCGTGCGCATCCGATCGCAGGCGACGCCGATCTCGGGAGGCGCTTCGTCGAGCTGATCGATCCGATGCGGTACCCGCAGTCGGGTCTCGAGTCGGCCCAGGTACGTGAGATCCGCCGGTTGAAGGCGCGGATGGAGGCCGAGCGGCTGCCGCGCGGGGTCGACCCTGCGCTGCACATCAAGCTCGGACCGGGCGGGCTCTCCGACGTCGAGTGGACGGTCCAGCTGCTGCAGCTGCGACACGGCCACGACGTGCCGGCACTGCGCACGACAGCGACGATCGAGGCGGCGCATGCGGCGTCCAAAGCAGCCCTGCTTGCACCGGGCGATGTCGTCGCCCTAGAGGATGCATGGATGATCGCGACCCGGGTGCGCAACGCGATCGTCCTCGCCCGCGGCCGGGCGTCGGACGTCGTCCCGTCTGACGCGCGGGTGCTCGGTGCCGTGGCTCGCGCGATGGGTTACGGGGCCGGTCAGGGCCCCGAGCTGCTCGAGGACTACCGCCGTGCGACTCGGCACGCTCGCGCGGTGCACGAGAGGGTGTTCGCTTCGTGACGGTTGCGAATCCGGCGCGGCCGCGTTGGCTCGCGCCAACACTGACCGCTCTCGTGCTCGCACTCGGCTATGTGTTGGTCGCGCCGCACACCGCCGATCTTGCGGCACAGACCGCGCGCGCGGACGTGTTCAAACGCAGCGGCTATGTCGCGTACTGGACCGGGTGGTACGGCGGGACGCCGACTGCCGGCTACAGCCTCGTCACGCCTCCGTTCTTGGCGTGGTTTGGCGCGGTGTGGCTCGGCGCGCTCTCGATCCTCGGATCTGGCCTGGTTGCCGTGCCGCTGCTTGCCCAGACCCGCCGGCCACGCGCGGGCGCGATCGCCGTCGTCCTGTCAGGCACCTTCGACGTGCTCTCGGGCCGCATCACCTTCGCGGTCGGCGTGGTCGTCGCGTTGGTCGCGGTGCTCGCGATCGAGCGACGACGACCGTGGTTGGCGTTTCTCGTCGCTGTCATCACCACAGCCACCAGTCCGGTGGCAGGCGTACTGCTTCTGATTGTTGCCGTGGCGACCGTCCTCGCCGGACCGACGAGAAGGCGCGCTGGCGCCGCGGTGGCGCTTGGCGTTGCACTGGCGCTGATAGGGATTGCGGTCCTGACGAACGGCTCGCGCGGTGGCTACGAGCCGTTCACCTTCACTTCGCTGGCGATGTCGTTCGGCACCACGGTGCTGGTGATGATCAGCCCGGTCGGCCGGCGGCTACGCGTCGTCGGCTGGATCACGCTGTGGCTGCTGGTGGGCTGCTATCTGATCCATTCGCCGGTGGGCGCCAACGCGACGCGGATCGCCGTGCTCGGGGCGGCGCCGGTGCTAGTCGCCGTCGCTCGGCTGCCCCGGACGTTGCTGGCGTCGGCAGTCGTCGTTGCCGCCGTTCTGCCAGGCGCGCAACTGCTGAATGACATGGAAGTCGCGAACGGGCCAGCGGCCACCAAGGCGTTCGTCGAACCGCTGATGACGGAGCTCGGCGAGCAGTCTGAGCTCGGGCAATACCGCGTCGAGGTGCTTGCGACGAAGACGTTGTGGCCGGACACCTATCTGTTGCCGGAGGTGTCGCTTGCCCGCGGCTGGGAGCGGCAGACCGACGAGGCCCGCGACCCGGAGTTCTACGGCCGCGCACCGCTGACCACGACGGAGTATCGGCACTTCCTGGACAGGTACGCCGTGGGCTTCGTCGCCGAGCCCATCAGCGTCCGGCTCGACTACGGCTCGACCCGGGAGGCCGCTCTGATCAAGACCGGCGTGCCATACCTCAACCAGATCTGGAGCAACGCCAACTGGCGGCTGTACGAGGTCGACGATCCCACGCCGCTCGCGAGCGCACCCGCGACTGTGGTCTCGCAGGAGGACACCGGTGTGACCGTTCATGTCCCGTTGCCGGGGCGTTATCGGCTCCGGCTGATCTGGTCGCCGTACTTCGTGGTGAGCGGCGCCTCGGTCAGTCGAGGCGGGCACAACCAGGTGGTCCTGAGCGCGCCGCAGGCTGGCACGTACCGCGTCCACGCGGTCTGGCGGCTGCCCTAGACCGTTACTAGATCCGGTTCCGCCGTCGCGACTGCGAGGAACTGCGTGCGGGGGACATATGCATAGCGGCCCGACAGCAGCCGCTCGATCCCGATTCCGATCGTGAGTGTGACGACGCCGCCGATCGCGTCCAGCACGTAGTGGTTGGCTGTGCCGAGTACGACGAAGACGGTGCAGAACGGGTAGATCGCACCGAGGATCCGGACCCATCGACGCTCGGCGAGCGTGACAATCGCGATGGCACACCACAGCGCCCAGCCGACGTGCAGTGAGGGCATTGCGGCGAACTGGTTGGACTCCTTCGCGATGTCGCCCGACGCGATCGATCCCCAGGTGTGGAACTTCACGAGGGTGTCCGTGAAACCGGGCAGCATGCGCGGTGGCGCGAGCGAGATGAACCAGAAGCCGACCAGGGCAGTGAGGTTCGTTGCGATCAGCACGCTGCGGATCGAGCGGTAGCGAAGCGGATGTTTCACGTAGAGCCAGACGAGCACCGCAATCGTGACGACGAAGTGCAGCGTCGCGTAGTAGTAGTCGCACGTGTAGGCGAGCCAGGCGTGGCTAGCGACGAGATGGTTTGCTGAGTGCTCGACGTCGATGTGCAGGAACCGCTCGATCGACAGCACGCTGCCGGACCGCTTGTAGGCCCCGGTTTCGTGGCTCGGTGCGACGTTGCGGACAAGCGAGTACAGCCAGTAGACGGCAAGGACGAAGCCGATCTCCTGCCACCATCGTGGTCGCCTGATTGCCCGTACTCGCTCGGGCAATAGCGCGAACGGACGTCGGCGGCGCGGATCAGCCACGCTTCCCCTCGTCCCCTCGATTGGCCCCCGGCTCAGTTGTCGATTCTGCCAGACCGTCACCTCAGAGCAAGTCAGCGCAACTCGGTTCGATTCCTGGGAGCTCAACCAGCGAAGTGACTGACCCGATTTCCGCCGGTGAGAGCGACCAGAACCTCATCCGGCAGCGAGCCTGAGAGCTTCGGCAGGTTCTCGCACGCGCCCGCCTTGGTGTGGTCATGGGTGGCGAGGTGGTAGCAGTCGGCGATCAGTCCGACGTAGCGGCCTTTGTAGTGGCCGGTGACCACGCGCGGGGTGGTTCCGTAGTGCTGGAAGTCGGCCGAGGACTCGCTGAAGCCGGTTGAGCTGCCCGGGGAGAACCCCGTGAACGCCGAGTTGGTCACCAGGCAGCGGTAGGCACTATGGCCGGCGCCACTGTTGTAGGTGTCGCCGTCGGCCTGCACATACGCCGAACCTGCATCTCCTGCCTCGTAGAGCACCACCTGCATCGCGGCGCTGCCGCCGGTCGTTGCGAGATTTGCCACCTGGCCGGCGCCGATGCTGCAGGGAAGCCGCTGGGCGCCGAGGGTGGCGAGCGCGGTCTGTCCCTTCGAGATGGTCACGCCGATCGAGGTCTCACTGCCTGAGAGGGTCGCGCCGCAGGCCTGCGCCTTGCGACAGCGCAGGTAGAGAATCGGCTGGGCTGCCGAGCTCGATCGCAGCGTCGCGTTTCCGCCGTACGACGCAAAGACCGCGTTCACTCGAGGCGCAAGCGAGGACACCTTGACGCGCTGAACCACCTTGCAGGCGTCCGAGCACGAGGGCAGCGTCTGAGTTCCGAGGACGTGATGCTGGTCGTCGATGAACACCACAGACCCTGAAGTGGTGCCGACGCTGCCGGTGACGGTCGCCGTCAGCACGAGCCGACGGCCGTCCTGCGAGATCGTCGTCCGCAACGCCGTGGTACTGCGGAACGACCCGGCGGCTGACGCAGGCGTCGCGCACCAGGTGGCAGTTGACGTGAGGATCGCCGCTGCCGCGACGGCTCGGAGCCTCACGCGGCGTTAGCCGTCAATCGTCCATGTGTCGCCGGAGCTGAGCAGCGCCGCGAGATCGCCGTCACCCTTGGCCTCGCGTGCTTCCTCGACCTGGGCGCGCGCGCCGTCGTCGTACGCCGGACGTGACACCGCTCGGAAGATGCCAAGGGGCGTGACGCCGTTGTCGACGTTGCCGAGCCGCGAGAGCGCAAACGCCAGCTCGGGCTCATCGGCTTGCGGGTCGTGGATCAGCAGGGACTCGGTGTTGTCGGCGTCGACGTCGATGACCTCGAGGCGACCGCGCGGTGAGACGCGGACACCCTTCGCGCCTTCGGTGCCGAAGCGCACCGGCTGTCCTGGTTCGAGCCAGACGACGTGCTCGTCACGGGTGTCGGCGTTCTTGAGTACGTCGAAGGCGCCGTCGTTGTAGATGTCGCAGTTCTGCATGATCTCGACGAACGCCGTACCACGATGCTCCGCCGCGGCCTGCAATGTCGCGGTCAGGTGCTTGCGATCCGAGTCCAGGGTGCGAGCGACGAAGGTCGCCTCTGCGCCGAGCGCGATCGACACCGGGTTCAACGGCCGGTCGATCGAGCCCATCGGCGAGGACTTCGTCGTCTTGCCGACCTCTGACGTGGGGGAGTACTGCCCCTTGGTCAGGCCGTAGATCCGGTTGTTGAACAGCAGGATCTTGAGGTTCACGTTGCGACGCAGCGCGTGCAGCAGGTGGTTGCCGCCGATCGAGAGCAGGTCGCCGTCACCTCCGATGACCCACACCGACAGGTCTTTGCGCGAGGTGGCCAGCCCGGTCGCAATCGCCGGCGCACGGCCGTGGATCGAGTGAATGCCGTAGGTGTCCATGTAGTACGGCAGGCGAGCGGCGCAGCCGATGCCGGACACGAACACGGTGTTCTCGCGCTTGATCCCCATCGTCGGCATGAAGCCCTGGATCGCGGCGAGGATTGCGTAGTCACCGCAACCCGGGCACCAGCGCACCTCCTGGTCGGAGGTGAAGTCCTTGCGGGTCTGCTCGGTCTCTGCTGTCGGCACCAGCTCGAGACCGCGCCGAGGCGCAGGGATCGGGAGGGAGACGCTGCTCATGACGCGACCATTCCGGTGATTGCTTCGAGCAGGTCCTCGGAGCCGAACGGCAGCCCGCGAACCTGGTTGTAGGAAACGATGTCGACGAGGAACTTTGCTCGCAGGATCATTGCGAGCTGGCCGAGGTTCATCTCGGGCAGCAGCACCTTGTCGTAGCGGCGCAACACGTCACCGACGTTTGATGGCAATGGGTTGAGGTGGCGCAGGTGCGCGCGAGCGACCTTCAGGCCGTTGGCACGTGCCGCTCGCACGGCCGCAGCGATCGGGCCGTACGTCGAACCCCAACCGAGGACCAGCAGGTCACCGTCGTCGCCCGGATCGTCGACCTCGAGCAGCGGGATCGACGCCGCGATGCCGTCGACCTTGGCCTGACGCAGCCGGACCATCTTGTCGTGGTTGGCCGCGTCGTAGGAGATCGCACCGGTGCCGTCGGCCTTCTCGATGCCGCCGATCCGGTGCTCGAGGGTCGGCGTACCCGGGATCGCCCACGGTCGGGCGAGAGTCTCGGGGTCGCGGGCGTAGGGCATGAAGGTCTCGCCCTCAGCGATCGGCTTCGCGAACTCCACCGGGAACTCCGGCAGCGTCGTGACGTCCGGGATCAGCCACGGCTCGCTGCCGTTGGCGAGATAGGCGTCGGAGAGCAGGTAGACCGGCGTGCGGTAGGTCGTCGCGATCCGGACCGCCTCGATGGCGGCGTCGAAGCAGTCCGCGGGGGACTGCGCCGCGATCACCGGCGCGGGGGCCTCGCCGTGGCGGCCGAACATCGCAAGGAGCAGATCAGCTTGCTCGGTCTTGGTCGGCATACCCGTCGAGGGGCCGGCGCGCTGCACGTCGACCACGATCAACGGCAGCTCGAGCATGATGCCCAAGCCGACGGTCTCGGCCTTCAGGTCCACGCCTGGGCCCGACGTCGTCGTGACACCGAGCGCGCCGCCGAATGCTGCACCGAGTGCCGCGCCGACACCGGCGATCTCGTCTTCGGCCTGGAAGGTGAGCACGCCGAACTGCTTGTGCTTGGCGAGCTCGTGGAGGATGTCCGAGGCCGGGGTGATCGGGTAGGTGCCGAGGAAGATCTGCAGCTGCGCCTGACGGGCACCGGCGATCAGGCCGTAGGCCAACGCCGTGTTGCCATGCACGGTGCGGTACTTGCCGGGCTTCATCGGCGCCGGGCCGACCTCGTAGCGGACGACGAAGCCTTCGGTCGTCTCGCCGTAGTTCCAACCGGCCTTGAACGCCGCGATGTTGGCGGCGGCGAGCTCGGGCTTCTTGGCGAAGCGCTGCTCGATGTAGTGGACGGTGCTCTCGGTCGGGCGGCTGTAGAGCCAGGAGAGCAAACCTAGGGAGAACATGTTCTTCGCCCGCTCGCCGTCCTTGCGGCCGACGTCGAGGCCCTCGACCGACTTCACGGCGAGGGACGTCAGCGCGAGCGCGTGGACGTCGTAGCCCTCGAGTGAGTTGTCCTCGAGCGGGCTCTCGTCGTACCCGACCTTCTTGAGGTTGCGGGCCGTGAACTCGTCGGAGTTGACGATGATCGTGCCGCCCCGCCGCAGGTGGGGCAGGTTGGACTTGAGGGCTGCCGGGTTCATCGCAACCAGCACGTCGGCGTGGTCACCCGGTGTGAGCACCGAGTGGTCGCCGAAGTGCAGCTGGAACGCGCTGACGCCCGGCAGGGTCCCTGCTGGTGCACGGATCTCAGCGGGGAAGTCGGGCAACGTCGACAGGTCGTTGCCGAACTCCGCGGTCTCGGATGTGAACCGGTCACCGGCGAGCTGCATGCCATCGCCTGAGTCGCCCGCGAAGCGGATCACAACGTGATCGAGACGCTCGACGGGGGTTTCTGCAATCTCGGTCATCGCGGCGTCATTGCCGATCTGTCCTCTATCTCGCTCAGCCCCGGATCACGGTGGCTCCGCGCAGTGGTTAGGGCGTGTAGATGTTTGGCAGGTGCTCAACACAGGGTAAACCTCACGCCGGGTTACCGCCCGGTAGGTCGGGCAAGGCGTGCCGCGGCGGCGAAGGCGACGACGCACCTGTTACCAGCGCGGTGGCTCTGGTTGTGCCGGTGCTGGTCATGACCCTCCCCGATTCGCCTTCGCATGGGATCATCCACCACGTGGCGGATAACTATTTCGACCTGGTGATCGTCGGGGCCGGACTCTCCGGAGTCGGTACTGGTCATCAGTTCACTAAGGCCTTCCCGCGCAAGACGTACGCGATCCTCGAACAGCGCGCCGAGATGGGCGGAACCTGGAGCCTGTTCAAGTACCCGGGCGTCCGCTCGGACTCGGACATGCACACGCTCGGCTATCGCTTCAAACCGTGGACGGCCGCGAAGGCGATCGCGGACGGGCCCTCGATCCTCGACTACGTCCGTGAGACGGCGCAGGAGGGCGACGTCGAACGCCACATCCGGTACGGCAAGAAGGTCGAGCGCGCAGAGTGGGACAGCGAGACCGCGACCTGGACCGTCGACGCGCGCGACGCGGCAACCGGGGAGGTCACCCAGCTCACCTGCCGCTACCTGTTCTGCTGCGCCGGCTACTACAGCTATGACGACCCCTACCGGCCGGACTTCCCGGGCGAGGAGCGCTTCGGCGGTCCGATCATCCATCCGCAGCTGTGGCCGGAGGACCTCGACTACAAAGGCAAGAAGGTCGTCGTCATCGGAAGCGGTGCGACGGCCGTCACGATCGTGCCGGCGATGACGTACCAGGCCGAGCACGTCACGATGCTGCAGCGTTCACCGACCTACGTCGTGTCACGGCCTAGCGAGGATGCGATCGCCAACCGGCTGCGCAAGCACCTGCCCGCGACCTGGGCGTACGGAATCGTGCGCTGGAAGAACGTGCTGCTGGTCCTGCTCAGCTTCCAGATCAGCCGACGGCGCCCGGAGTGGATGAAGCGGCTGATCCGCCTGGGCCTGGAGAAGAACGAAGGTCTCAGCAAGGCCGAGATCGAGGCGAACTTCACGCCGACGTACAACCCCTGGGACCAGCGTCTGTGCCTGGTCCCCGACAGCGACCTCTTCGTCGCGATCAAGAGCGGCAAGGCCTCGGTCGTGACCGATCACATCGAGTCGTTCACCGAGAACGGCATCCTGCTGAAGTCGGGCAAGGAGCTCGAGGCGGACGTCATCGTGACGGCAACCGGGTTGAACCTGATCCCGTTCGGCGGCATGGAGCTGGTCGTCGACGGCGAGAAGGTGGATCTCCACACGACGATGGCCTACAAGGGCATCATGCTCAGCGACGTGCCGAACCTCGTGCTGATGTTCGGCTACACGAACGCGTCCTGGACGTTGAAGGTCGATCTCACCTACGCGTACGCCTGGCGCATCATCAAGCATCTCGACCGCGCCGGCCTGCAGCAGTTCACGCCCCGTCGGGACCCGAGCGTCGAGGAGGCGCCGTTCCTCGACTTCAGCTCCGGCTATGTCACCCGTGCGCTCGACAAGTACCCGGTGCAGGGCGCGACCCAGCCGTGGCGGCTGTCGATGAACTATGCGGTCGACGCGTTCGAGCTGCGGTTCACCAAGCTCGAAGACGGCGCGATGGAGTTCAGCAACCCCAAGCGCAGCGGGACCAAGCGAGTAGCGGCAAGCGCGTAGGCGTCGAGCCCAACGTAAGTAGCTAGCGGCCGATCCGGCCGCGGTGCGACAGTGCGTCGACCGTGACGGCGGCAAGCAGTACGACGGCAATGACCATGTCCTGGCCGGCGGCGCCGATCTGGATCAGCCCCATGCCGTTGTAGATCGTCGTGATGACGAGCCCACCGAGCAGCGCATTGACCATCTTGCCGCGCCCACCGAACAGGCTCGTCCCGCCGATTACGGCCGCCGCAACGGCGTAGAGCACGTAGTTGCCGCCATCGACGTCGCTGCCGATCGATCCGAGCTGCGACAGGTAGACCAGGCCGGCGAGACCCGCAGTAAGGCTGGAGAGCGTGAACGCCAGCATGCGGACGTTCTTCACCCTGATGCCGGCGCGCTTCGCTGCTTCGGGGTTGCCGCCGATGGCGTACATGTAACGCCCGAAGCGCGTCCGCCCGAGCAACACCGTGTAGACGATCAGGATCACGGCGAGGAACGGAACGATCCACAGCACGCCGGAGAGATGCACCAGGAGCGATCCACGGTTGTGGTTGCTGATCAGGACCAGTGCGACGCCCGCAATAGCGACGGCGGCAACCTTCAGCGCTGTCAGTGACAGTGGAGCGGTCACCAGTCCACTGCTGCTGCGCCGCCGATGTTGGAACAGGGCGAACGCGCCGAAGACCGCCACCGCGACGATCATCACGATCCAGCCGGTGGAGTTCGACATCGAGCCCTGGTCGATGTCGTTGAGCACGTTGCTCGTGACCGAGATGCTTCCGCCCGGGGCGTACTTGTCCTTTTGGATCAGGTACAGAAGTATGCCCTCGCCGCCGAGCAAGCCGGCCAGCGTTACGACGAATGACGGCAGCGCGAGGCGCGAGATGAGCAGGCCCATGATGGTGCCGAACACTGCGCACACCGCCAGTCCGGCGAGTGCGGCGAGGAACCAGTTCACATTGTGGGGTGGTGCGTTGAGCTCGGCGGTAACCGTCGCGCCGATCGCCATGACGTAGCCGGTCGAGAGATCGATCTCGCCGAGCAGCAGGGCGAAGGACTCGGCCATTCCGAGCAGGACGAAGACACCACACTGCTGGATCAGGTTGCTGAGGTTGGTGGCGCTGAGGAACTTCGAGTTCTGGGTCTGGAACGCGATGACGATGATGACCAGGCCGACGATGACCGGGAGTGCGCCGCTTTCGCCTGCCTTGATCCGCTTCCACTGCGCGGCGGCGTACTCACCGAGACTGTCGGCGACGAGCTCGTTGCTGACCTCGGGCGTGGTCATTCGTGAGCCTTTCCGAGCGCGCCGGTGGTGATGAGCTCAACCGCCTGCTGAGTATCGAGCTGACTCGCGGGATAGGTGCCGGCCATGTGGCCGAGATAGAGCACCGCAATCTGATCGGCGACGCTGAACACGTCGACGAGGTTGTGGCTGATGATCAATACCGCCACGCCAGAGTCGCTGAGTGTCTTCACGAGGTTGAGCACCATCGCGGTCTGCGAGACGCCGAGGGCGGCCGTGGGCTCATCCATGATCACGAGCTTGGCGTCCTCGAGAACGGCTCGGGCGACGGCGACGGCCTGTCGCTGACCGCCGGACAGTGAGCCGACTGCCTGACGTATGGAGCGCACCGTCGTGACGGAGAGGTCGCTCAGCGTCTTGCGGGCTGCGATCTCCATTGCGGTCTCGTCGAGGAACCCGAAACGGCGGGGCTCGCGGCCGAGGAACATGTTCTGGACGATGTCGAGGTTGTCGCACAGCGCCAGATCCTGATACATCGTTGCGATGCCGAGTGCGGCCGCATCGCGCGGCCCGCGCACGTGTACTTCCTTTCCCTCCCAGAAGACCTGGCCGCCGTCGGGCGCCCACATCCCCGAGACGGTCTTGATCATCGTGGACTTGCCGGCGCCGTTGTCACCGACGAGCGCGACCACCTCGCCCGGGTAGATCTCGAGCTCGACGTCGGTGAGCGCCTGGACCGGGCCGAAGTTCTTGCTGACCCTCGACAGCTTCAGCAGTGGCGTGACGGAGGCCCGGTCTTTCGACCGGGCCTCCGTCCCTTGCGCGTTTGCCATCTGGCTAGCTGATCGCCGCTGCCGTGCACTCCGCTGCGTAGCTGCCCGTGCAGAGCTGCTTCGCGGTCACGAAGTTGTCCTTGACGATCGTTGCGCCCATGTTCGACGACGTGACCCACTCAGGTGTGAGCAGGACCGACGGCATCGGCTTGTTGTTGTCGTTCGGGTTGTCGGTCGACCCGTTGACCAGAGCCGCGGGCGGCGTCTGACCGGCGCGGGCGAACATCGCCACGGCGGCAGCAGCCTGTGCCTCCAGGAAGATCGGCTTGTAGGCCGTTCCGCACTGGTAGCCGTCCAGGATGTTGTGCAACCCGTCCAGCGTCGCGTCCTGACCGGTGATCGGGAACGTGCTCGCCTTGACTCCACGGCCCTTCAAGTAGTGGATGATCGGCGCTGCGTTCTCGTCGTTCGGGATGATCGCGGAGTTCGCCGAGGGGTTGGCCGTGTAGGCCTGCTGGAACTCGGTGAGCGCGGTCGGCGGGTCCCATGTGCCCGGAGGCGTCGCGAGAACCTTCCAGCTCGGGTTTGCCTTGATTACCGAGTCGTAGCCCTGCTTGAACAGCGTGGCGTTGTTGTCGGTCGGGTCGCCGGCCATTTCGATGATGCTCGGGCTGGTCACGTTCTCGGACTTGGCACATGCTGCGAAGCCCTGACCGATCAGCTTGCCGACCTCGACGTTGTCGAAGCTGATGTAGTACGAGCCGGCGGTGATGCGGTCGTAGTCGATGACTGCGACGCCGTGCTGTGCCGCGTACTTCGCGACGGTCTCGCCGGTGCCCGGGTCCTCCGGGTCGATGAGCAGCACGGTTGCGCCGTTCGTGATCATCGCCTGTGCGTCAGAGATGAACGTGCTGTCACTGTGCTGTGCGTTCTTGATCGAGATCTGCGACGCGGTCAGACCGGCCGCCTCGAATGCCTTGGTGAGCAGCGGGGTGTCGAACTCGGTGTACCGCGACGAGGTCGTCGTGTCTGGAAGGATCACACCAACCGAGCCCTGGCCCTCCGCCGCGAGCGGGGCAAGCTGAGCCATCGCCGAGAAGTCCTGCGTGAACGACGACGCCGTGATGTTGATCGAGCTCGAAGATGAGCCGGTCGACGGCGTGGTGCTCGTTGCCGGCGCGACGCTGCCTCCTGACGAGCTGCTACCGCATGCCGTTACGAGCATGGCTGCTCCGCAGAGCGCCGCTCCGTAGGCGTGCTTCCTTGTTACCCGCAAGTTTGTCCTCCTTGATGTGGCACGTGCTGCCTGTGGGACATCGTGCCCCGCGCTGGCCCGATGAGTGATCACGAACCTGTAACGGTCTTGTCATCACGGCGTAGGAATGAGCCGGTAAAGCAACGCGTCGAGCGTCGCGTCGAACGCGCCCTGGTAGTCGACGGGCGCAGACAGCTCCGCAACGAGGAGCGGATCATCGGTAATTTCGGGCCAGGCAGTGGGATCGGTGGCATCGGTAGTCGGGCCACGTTCTGCGGTGCGCTCGACAACCACTGATGACACGACATGCAGCTGGAGGCCTCGAATGGCGGCGGCGGCGGCCTTGCCTCGCAGACCAACGGCGTGGAACTCGTTAGCCAGCGCAGCTTGCATCGGCTGGAACATCGCTGCGGTCTTGCCGCGCTCGTGTGCGACCGCGATGAGATGAGGGTGCTCCCACAGCCGCTGACGCCACTGCTTACACAGCGAGGCGATCCGGGTACGCGGCGTACGCCCTCGGACCGTCACGTCCCTCATGTCGGCGAGCAGCCGGTCGACCATCAGATCCAGAAGTGCGTCTCGGTTGCCGACGTGCCAATAGATAGAGGTGACCGCCGTGCCGAGCTCGGTGGCGAGCCGCCGCATCGTCAGCGCGTCGAGGTCGTAGTCCTCGACCAACCGAACCGCCGTCTCGACGACGACATCTGAACTGAGGGCCTCGCGTGGCCGGCTGCTCAGCCTGGCACCGGCGCGAACGGGAAGTCATGGCCGGTCAGCCAGTGACGGCCGACCTCCTTGTGGCCGGCCCAGCGTGCGACGTTAGCGGCGTCGTCGGTCTGGCCGATCGACTCCGGCGTGACGTTGATGCGTTCGGCGTGCGGCCGCAGTGACGCGAGGTCGAACCCGTAGATCTCGGCGGCGGCTTCGCCGATCATTCGCCGGGTCTCCGCGATCGGGACGTCGTGGTAGGTCTTCGTAAGCCACTCGCGTGACCGTGGCCACGTGCCCTCGGGGTGCGGGAAGTCGTTGCCCCACGGCATGTTGTCGATGCCGATCTCGTAGCGCATGCCGATCTCGCGGCGCTTGGTGTTGGACGACCCGATGAAGCAGTTGCGGTCGAACAGCTCGCTCGGCTGGGTCTGGATGCCCATCGACGACAGCTTCTCCGCACCCTTTTGGCCGAGGAAGAGCCGGTCCCAGAACCACAGCAGGTTCGGGACCCACCAACAGCCCGCTTCGGTCACGCCGAACTTCAGGCGCGGGTAGCGGTCGAAGACGCCAGACCAGAGCATGAACCACATCGGCCGGGCCGGCCACCACACGACCTCGGTGACGTAGATGCCGAGGTGGTCGCCGTACGCCTCCTTGTCCGCTGGTCCGCTGTGGGTGCAGATCGGCATCTCCAGGTCCTGGCAGAGCTCCCACACCGGGTCGTAGCGCCGTGAGTGGTACGGCTCTTGGTTCATCCACATTGCCGGGATCATCACCGCGCGCAGGCCTGAGTCGTGGGCGCGCCGAATCTCGCCGAGCACGGCATCGAGCTCCGCGGTGATCTGTACGAGGGCGACGCCCTTTCGGCGCTCGGGAGAGTCCGCGCAGAGCTCCGCGAGCCACCGGTTGTGGGCTCTCGAACCCGCCAGACCGAGTTCGGGATCGGTGTCGCCGGAAAGCCCGAGTCCGACTCCGAACGGCGCGCAGGTCCGGCTCTCGACGGCGTCGGCGTCGGGGAAGATGACCTCGGCGGTGATGCCGTCGTTGTCCATCTCCTTGTTGCGCCGCTCGGCATCCCAGCCGCCCTCGAGGCCTTCTTCGTTCTCCGCGAACCACTTGTCCGCGAAGGCCTTGTCCGATGTACCCATGCGGTGGATGTCCTCGACGGCCTGGTCACGGCCCGCGAGGAACTCGTCGAACTGGGGCCAGTACTTCTGCTCCAGATAGTCGCGGTACTGCGGCGTCGGTAGGCCGGCGTGCGCATCGGAGGAGATGACGGTGTAGACGTCGTCGCTCATTTGTTCAGACTCCTGATCCGGGTACGGCATTGGTTCATCCGGGCACAGCCCGCAGATAGCTGTCGGGCTGGCTGCGGTCGAGGATCGACTGCGTGCGCTGCTGCAGGCCTTCGTCGGAGCGCGGGTTCTCGGGGTGGATCCAGAACTGGTCGTTGCGGATCGCGTCGAGCGTTGCGTCCGCGACCTCGCTCGGCTCGGTGTAGGCGATCTGTACGCCGGCGGCCTTCATCTGTTCCTCGAGCGCTTCGACCGTCGTGTACGGCGTCTGCCGCGGTCGGGTCTTGGCGAACCGGTCCGGCCGCGACCGCCAGGACTCGAACAGCCCGGTTCGCAACATGTGCGGGCCGGGGAAGAGCACCGACGCAGAGACGTTGGTGTCGGCGAGCTGACCGTAGAGGCATTCGGTGATCGTCACGACCGCGGCCTTGGTCGCGGCGTACTGCGGGGTCGAGGGCAGTGGCGACAGACCGCCGTTGCCGCTCGAGGTGTTGACGACGTGGCACTCCTCGCCGCTGGCGATCATGCCAGGGACGAAGGCGTTGATGCCGTGGACGACGCCCCAGACGTTGACGCCGATCGCCCACTCCCAGTCGCGCAGCTCGTGCTCCCACATCTTGCCTTCGGCGCCCGCGCCGATTCCGGCGTTGTTGCACAGCACATGCACTGCGCCGTACGCCTCGATTGCGGCGTCACGCAACGCGCAGACCGACTCATAGACCGACACGTCGGTCGGGACGCCAATGACATCGATCCCTTGCACCTTCAGCTCATCGACAGTCTTGGCGAGTGGCTCGGGCTGGACGTCGGCGAGCACGACCTTCATGCCGGCGGCGCCGAACACCTCGCCCAGGGCGCGCCCGATGCCGCCCGCGCCGCCGCTGACGACGGCAACCTTGTTGGTGACCTCTTTCATCGTCAGTCGGTACCGACAGGGGAGAGGTCGTCGTAGCGCTGGTGGACATACGGCGCGACCCAGTCGGCGGGGATCGTCGACATGACCTCGCCGGTCTGGATGCTCGATCGCTCGGCCAGCTCGATGCTGCGCAACTTCAGCACGGGCAGGTCGATGACCGGGTCGAAGCGTGACTCGCGCAGGATCACCTCGCCGTCGACGTCCCACATCGTGCGGGTCTTCTCGGCGCGACGGCAGTAGACGAGCATCGGGTCGCCATCGAAGCCCTTGCCGGTCGGGGAGGGCAGGAACTTCAGATAGAAGCTCGTGCGGGTGCGGTCCGGTGATGGCTCGACTTCGCCCGTCACCCGACCGGTTATCTCGGCGAACGTCGTACCCATGCGGGTGAAGTGGCCGCGCACGTCATCGCCGCTCCGGTCGAGCCCGATCTCCGCGAGCTTCTTGGGCTCACCGAAGGTCTCGCGTCCGCCGACGACCGCCTGCTCGGTCGTCATCGGCATGACCAGCGCGTAGTCGCCGTCGACGCCCTCGTGGCGCGCATGGACGGCGAAGGTGCCGGCGCCGAAGACCGGGTAGCCGCGACCGAGGTCGACCGTCGCGATCGTGAGGCGTACGAGTGGCTCGGCGGGCGGTGACAGCGGGGGCGGCAGGACCGCGGCGATCGCCTCGGGGTCGGTCTCGTACGTCGCGACCAAAGTGGTCGCCCAGGTGTCGACCTTGGTGGCCTCGACCTCGCGGTTGCGCAGCTCGTCGAGCGAGCGAGCGCCGTACCTGACTCGTGCCATGTAGTGACTCCTATTCCGGCTTGCCGAATCCAATGAGGGCGGGACACTTCTCTGCTTCATGCGGAAGGCTTTGTGGCGCGAGCGGCTCGTCGACGGCATCGACGAATGGGCCGAACTTGTCGGCGAGCGGCTGGAGCGCGTCGAGGTCGAAGCCGTAGACGCGAGCGGCGTTGAGGCCGAGCATCGCCTGCACCTCGTCGTGGTCGATGCCGGCGAAGCTCGCCCGCAGCGCCTCGAGGGTGAAGGGGTTGCTGCCTTCCTTGTGCGGGTAGTCGCTGCCCCACATGATCCTTTCCAGCCCGACGGCGTGACGGATTCTCGCCTCGTCAGGACGGATGAACGACGAGCCGATGCTGACCTGACGCGCGAAATACTCGCTAGGCGCGAGGCTCATCCGCTCGATGATCGGCAGCCCCCATTCCGCCTCCTGCGATCCCTTCGCGTTGCGGAAGCGGTCGAAGAAGAAGTCGAGGCGCATCAACTCCTCGGGGATCCACGCGGTGCCCTGCTCGGTCAGCACGAGGCGTAGCTCGGGGTGCCGCTCGAAGGCGCCTGACACCAGCAGGTGGGTGAACGCGCGATGGGCCCACCAGGTCACTTCGAGGATCAGGATGACTTGGTCCTCGGGCTGATCACCGGTGTTCGGCGCGGCACTGCCGCTGTGGTGGTTGACCGGCATGCCGAGCTCGGCGCAGGTCGCCCAGAGTGGCTCGTAATAGCTGGGGTCGAACAGCGGTGGCAGTCCCGATCCGGGAGGGGCGCCGGGCAGGAGGATGCCGCCGGTCAGGCCGTTGTCCTTGGCCCAGTGGATCTCCTCGACCGCGGCGTCGAGGTTGTGAAGCATGATCTGCGCGATGCCGGCGCGACGGCCCGGCGCCCGTGCGCAGAAGTCGGCGAGCCATCGATTGTGCGCCTGGAGGCCGGCCCACCGGGCCGCGAGATCGCCGGCGTTGGCAGCCGGTGGCTGGTCGGCGAGGCTTGCCTTCGGAAAGAACGGCGGGACAGTGTTCGGGTAGATGACCTCGGCGACGATGCCGTCGGCCTCGAGGTCATTGAGTCGCAGGTCGGAGTCCCAGTTGCGCTCGCCCTCGGGACCTTTCATGTCCTCGTAGGGGATCTCGTAGGTCGCAGCCCAGGAGTCGAAGTCGTCGTGCCACTTGCTCGCGAGAAACGGCTTGTAGTCGGTGATGTTGCCGCCGCCGTGGCAGTCGGCGGAGATCACCAGGTAACGCTCGTTGTTCATACCCATCCCGACAAGCAGGCGACTGTAACGGCGTTACAGTAACTCCCTGCCGGGCGGTGCGCCAGACCCGACTTGGTCTAGGAGGGTGCGCCGTACGTGAGGCAGTAGCCCAGAGTCGTCGCGAACATGAACACGCCGATAACGATCGTCGCGACGATGCGCATCGGGAGCGACCGCTTCCCGTTCATCGTTCCCGGCATGTAGAACGCGGGCAGCAACGCTGTCGTCAGCTTCTGCCAATGCGGATCGACCTCCGCGGAGGGGTCCGCGGCGGGCACGTCGCAGAACTCGATCTCGGCGAAGTCGTCGGTCTGGTCCAGCGTGCTGCTCATGCCCTCAGTGTCTGCCTCGGGACATGGGTT
Source organism: Mycobacteriales bacterium (assembly GCA_036267875.1). GTDB lineage: Bacteria > Actinomycetota > Actinomycetes > JAFAQI01 > JAFAQI01 > DASZTV01. Next base: position 3,330 of record DATAVE010000035.1, on the reverse strand, counting down.
TGGCCACCCACGGACGTCTCAGCGTCTGTAGGTGGCCAAACCTTGCCGGTAATCAAGCTCTAGACGTAGGTGTCGTCCTGCACGACCGTGGTGCCTGACGTCGGCCCGACGTAGCCACCGCCATTGGTGACCACACGGCTGCTGCGTCGGCGTGGCATGAAGATGATGAGGTCGAGTGCGACTCCGACGACCCCGACGATCATCAGGATCACGCCGATCGTCTGAATGTCGATGCCGTTCACCGTTGCGTTGACGCCCCAGGTGAGCACTGCACCGACCGCTACTAGGAACAGACCGCCGCCGACACCCATGACTTCATCTCCCTGATTCGACGACTGCGCTGACGCAGCCGTTCCGTTTCTACAAAGAGTTATTGGCTTCTCAGGGCCAAGAAAACCGATCGGACGGGTGACACCTCAGACAGTCACCAAGGTGACTGTTGTCACGCGAGCGACTCCCCAACCGAGCTGCCGGCCCGCCCGTCCTATGAGTTGGGTGTTCCCTGGACAGCCCGAGTAGCCGGCCCGGCGCGATCTCACGTGCGTACCGTTCGTGTATGGCAAGGCCGCGATCCACCAAGGCGATTGCGGTCTGCCTGATCGTGCTGGGCGCGCTCACCTGCTCACTGGCGGTTATCGCTGCATTCACCCCAGTCGGTTTGGTGGCCGTGCCTGTCGGGGTGATGCTGATTGCGCTCGGAGCAAACCGCGCCAGTCGAACCGGAAGCCATGCCCCGCCTGAGCCACTGAGCTGGGCAGTGCTGACAGAGACCTCCGGGGAGCCAGCGAGCGATGGGCGCAGACCCGAGTAGCGCGGCACCTATTGCTCTTGTGTCTCGACTCACCTAGGTAGCCGGGTAATGGGCAGCGTCCTAGATTGCGTGCGTGGCGCTCCAAGACAAACTCAGGGCATCGGCCGGGAGTGTCATCGGTGAGCCCGTCGAGCAAGTCATTGCCGTGCAGAGCTTTCCTGAGCCGCTGGTCCTGCTGGCGCTATTCGGCGTTCTTCCTGCTTTCTTGCTGCTGTATCTGAGCACCTTCATCTGGGGCAGCCCGTACCGGCTTGTCGCGGTGACCAAGACCCGGATCGTGGTGCTGCACGCGCTCCGTACGTCCTACCGCAAAGCAACTGCTGTCGAGCGAGAGCTCCCTCGCTGGACGCAGCTCGGGCCAGTCACCGGGAGCGCGATCCGCATTGACGGAAAGCGGTGGTACGTCATCGCGGGAACCAAGAAGTGCGTGGCCGCCGCCGATCAAGCCCGTCCGGGTCAATCGGCGTCGCCTCCCGTGCAGGGAGCTGTGCCTACTGCCAGCGATCCGTACTTGCAGCCGTCGCAACAGGGATTCACGGCGCCGCCTGCGGGCTGGTATCCGGACCCGGCCGGCGGCGCTGGATTGCGCTATTGGAGCGGACGGGAATGGACTGCACATACTGACGGCCCGTCCCAGGGCGAAGCCTGATCGCTTCTGCTCGACCGCTTCGGCGCACGCACGACGGCGCCGGTGGATTGGCGCACGGTGTTGATGATGTGTAGGTCTACGTAAGGACCATGCGATTGAAGGCTCTTACAGGGCGACCACGTAGGCACCGGGATCAGTCGAGGGCGATCGCTTCGCTTCCTCGACGATTGATCTCGACGACAAGAACCGAGCCCATCGTCGTACACGTCGCCGTCGGTGATGCGGTCCAAGCCGTCGCTGAGGCTGAAACCGGGTCGTCACCCTTGGATCCGAATAGGCCCACCCGCGCACCGACGGCTCGACGTCAGTCAACGCTTTCGTTCTGCGCTATCGGCCAGTCCCGACCGCGCGATAACGCCGGATCTCACAGTCGCGAGCGGCACCTATTGATCGATCTCGGATTCGTGGAGCGACGGTGCATAGGACAGCCCGACGAGCGCGCCCTCCGGGGACAGCAGCCGCGCCACGGTCTGGCCCCAGGGCTCGACCTTGGCGTCGTGGAGCATCCGGTGACCTTGGGAACGGAGCTCTTGGGCACCGTTGGCCACCGCGTCGACGGATGGAAGCTCGAACTCCACGCTCACCTGGGGCCTCGCGATGTTCTCGGGCCACGCACGTTTGCCGAAGCAAGCCTCAGCAGCTTGTTCGATTGGCCAGACGCCGAAGTGATTGCATCCGGGTATTTCGCCGCTCGCGAAGTAGTCGCCGTCGAGCCGTTTGAGAGGCAGTCCCAGGGAGTCCATGTACAGCGCGCGGCTCGCCGGCCCGTCGGCAGAAATGACAGCGATACTGGTTACCGACTCGACCTTCACGTGGCGACCTCCGTGTCCGGCGCTCCGACAGAGTGCTTAACCGCGTAGGCCGGTCGCCAAACGATCGATAGCCGTTCCCGCCGGTTCCCACCTCGGTTGAGCCGGTGCCGGTTGTTCTCCCCGGAGGACGCGTCGGTGATCCGCTTCTTCAACGCCTTCGTCCGGACGTTGAGAGCTGTGAGCTCGGCGAGGTACTCGATCGCGACGAGCTTGCGGGCCTTCCCGACCTGGTCCCGGGGTCGAACCGTGGCGAGCATCGTCTTTGCGGTCGCTGCGGTCAGCTCTGGCTTCGCGCCGCCAGGGATGAGCTGGGACAACAGATCGTGCAACCGGTTCGGGCACGCGATGCGCTGCTCGACCAGTTCCTGATGCCGATCGGTGAGCAGTCGCAGCACGCTGGTCGCGTCATCGGGTGTGACGACCTTCAGGTCCTTCGCCCGCAGCCCAGCAACCGCGACCGCGTGGACATCTGCGTTGTCGGTCTTGCGGCCGCTGCCCCCACCAACTCGGAAACGATCGCGCTACGGCCTTCAGCGCCCGGTGACCCTGCCGGTCTTAGCGACCGGTGCCTCGCCAAGACCTTCTCGTCTCGATCGATCACCACGATCGTGTTGCTGAGCTTGTGCGGATCCACCCCGATCATCACTGCGCCATCGCTACTCCTTCGTCGTTGATGGACGGCGGAGGAGGGCATTGCTACTTCGGGCAGAGCACACCCCTCTTGAGCCACTCCCACGCCAGGCAATGCCCGGCAGGTCGGCACCCCGTTAGTGAGCCACACAGGAAGTGGGCAGCCGGTTAGACAGCAAACCCGCCGAGCGTCTAACCCACAGCCTGGCCCGGCCGCGAGCTGACGTCAGTGAACAAGTAGCCGGTTCTGGTCCGGTCAGGTCTTTTGGATTTGGACGGTGCCGTCTTTGTTTCTGGTGTGGTGCCAGTTGGTGTGGTGTTCGAGCCAGTGGTGATACGAGCAGAGGTAGATCGCTTTGTTCAGATCAGTCTTGCCGCCGTTTTCCCAGTAGTCCTCGTGGTGGAGGTCGCAGCGGATGATCGCTGCC
>DATAVE010000034.1:0-5957 GCA_036267875.1 Mycobacteriales bacterium | reverse complement strand
GAGCTGTACGACGTGGTCTCGGCTGCCTCGAGATCGGCTGCCTGGGCGGCCTGCATCTGCTTCTGGTGGGCCTCCCAGCGCTCGTGGGCCTTGGCGTACTGCGCCTCCCACTCGGCCTGCTGGGTCTCGTAGCCCGGCTTCCACTCGTTGGTGTCGGAGTCGAAGCCCTCTGGGTAGATGTACTGACCCTTGTCGTCGTACTGGGCCGGCATGCCGTACTGCGTCGGGTCGAAGTGGTCCGCGACTGCCTCGCCGACGGTGCCCTCGTTGGCCTGCTTCAGCGACAGCGAGATGCGGCGACGCTCGAGGTCGATGTCGATGACCTTGACGTAGATCTCGTCGCCGACGTTGACGACCTGCTCCGGGATCTCGACGTGGCGCTCGGCCAGCTCGGAGATGTGGACCAGACCCTCGATGCCCTCGGCCACGCGGACGAACGCGCCGAACGGCACGAGCTTGGTGACGCGACCTGGCACAACCTGGCCGATCGAGTGGGCCCGGGCGAATGCCTGCCACGGGTCTTCCTGCGTCGCCTTCAGCGACAGCGAGACCCGCTCGCGGTCCATGTCGACGTCGAGCACCTCGACGGTGACTTCCTGGCCGACCTCCACAACCTCACTCGGGTGGTCGATGTGCTTCCAGGACAGCTCGGAAACGTGCACCAGACCGTCGACGCCGCCGAGGTCGACGAACGCGCCGAAGTTGACGATCGAGGAGACGACGCCCTTGCGAACCTGGCCCTTGAGCAGCTGCGTGAGGAAGGTCTGACGGACCTCGCTCTGCGTCTGCTCGAGCCACGCGCGACGCGAGAGGACGACGTTGTTGCGGTTCTTGTCGAGCTCGATGATCTTCGCCTCGAGCTCCTTGCCGACGTACGGCAGGAGGTCGCGAACGCGACGCATCTCGACCAGCGAGGCGGGCAGGAAGCCACGCAGCCCGATGTCGAGGATGAGGCCACCCTTGACGACCTCGATCACCGTGCCGGTGACGATGCCGTCCTCTTCCTTGATCTGCTCGATCGTGCCCCACGCCCGTTCGTACTGAGCGCGCTTCTTGGACAGGATCAGCCGACCCTCCTTGTCCTCCTTCTGGAGAACCAGGGCCTCGATCTCATCCCCTACCGAGACCACGTCGTTAGGGTCGACGTCGTGCTTGATCGACAGCTCGCGGCTGGGGATCACGCCCTCTGTCTTGTAGCCGATGTCCAGGAGCACCTCGTCGCGGTCTACGCGGACGATGACGCCTTCGACGATGTCGCCGTCGTTGAACTCCTTGATGGTCCCCTCGATGGCAGCGAGGAAGTCCTCTGCGGTGCCAATGTCGTTGATTGCGACCTGGGGAAGGGTGGTGATGGGCTCGGCTACTGCAGCGGTCATGTAGTGGTGATCCTCGGGAATGGACAGATGTCGATGGTGGACAGATGTCGGGTTGTACGCCAGCGGTTCCGCGGCGCGACCAGTCAGTTTAGACGCCGCTCACGCTGGAGTCGAACGTGTCGATAGTCATCAAGCCGGTACGCCGGAACCTCGATGCCGCTTCAAGCCTGCGGGCCTCGCGCAGCTGGTGGGACGCCGCCGCGGCGGAGTACCAGGTCGAGCACGGCGACTTCCTTGGTGACGCCGACTTCCTGTGGTGCCCCGAGGGCCTCCGGGAGTCCTCGGCCGGGCTGTTGGGCGACGTTCGCGGGCTACGTGTGCTGGAGATCGGCGCCGGTGCGGCGCAGTGCAGCCGCTGGCTGAACACTGCCGGAGCCTGGTCGGTCGGCCTCGATGTTTCGGCCTCGCAGCTCATCCACGCGCAGATTCTCGACGCGGCTGCCGGAGTGCGCACTCCGCTCGCGCTTGCCGATGCCCAGGTGCTGCCGTTCCGAGACTCGGCGTTCGACCTCGCTTGCTCGGCGTACGGCGCGGTGCCATTCGTCGCGGACTCGGCGGCCGTGATGCGGGAGGTCGCCCGGGTGCTGCGGCCAGGCGGGCGCTGGGTGTTCTCACTGACCCACCCCATCCGGTGGTCGTTCCTCGACGATCCCGGACCTGAGGGGCTGACAGCGCGTACCTCGTACTTCGATCGCCGGCCCTACGTAGAGGTCGATGAGCGCGGCGCCCCGACCTACGTCGAGCATCACCGCACGATGGGTGACCGGATCCGCGAGATCGTGGCGGCCGGACTCGTGCTCGACGACCTGATCGAGCCGGAGTGGCCGGCCGACCACGAGCGGACGTGGGGCCAGTGGAGCAAGCTGCGCGGCGAGATGATCCCCGGCACCGCCATCTTCGTGACCCACAAGCCCTGACCCGCGCGCCAGCAATGTGACATTGCCCGCGGATCTTCCGCCGGATCACGCCGATTGCGGGGGCAATGTGACATTGCCCGCGGGCTAGTGGGCGGCTTCGTCCCAGTTTTGGCCATAGCCGACCGACACGTCGAGGGCGACGTCGCCGAGGACGTATGCCGATCCCATCTCGCGGCGTACCAGCTCCTCGACCTGGTCCCGCTCCCCCGGCGCAACCTCGAGCACGAGCTCGTCGTGCACCTGGAGTAGCAGCCGCGACGCCAACGATGCGTCGCGCAGCGCGCGCTCCACGCCGAGCATCGCGACCTTGATGATGTCCGCGGCCGATCCCTGGATCGGTGCATTGAGCGCCATCCGCTCGGCCATCTGCCGACGCTGCATGTTGTCGCTCGTCAGGTCGGGCAGATAACGCCGCCGGCCGAGGATCGTCTCCGTGTAACCGTCCTTGCGGGCGAGGTCGACGACGCCCTTGAGGTAGTCGCGCACGCCACCGAACCGGGAGAAGTACGCCTCCATCTGCTCTTGCGCCTCAGAGGTCGAGATCCCGAGCTGCTGCGCCAGGCCATACGACGAGAGGCCGTACGCAAGCCCGTAGGACATCGCCTTGACCCGGCGACGTTGCTCCGGCTCGACCGCATCGACCGGGATCGCAAAAGCCTGCGCCGCGACGAATGTGTGCAGGTCCTCCCCCGACTTGAAGGCCTCGATCAGCCCCGCGTCGTGCGAGAGGTGAGCCATGATCCTCATCTCGATCTGCGAGTAGTCCGCTGTCATCAGCGACTCGAATCCTGACCCGACGATGAACGCCTTGCGGATCTCACGGCCCTCGATGGTGCGCACCGGGATGTTCTGCAGGTTCGGATCTGTGCTCGACAACCGACCGGTCGCCGCAACCATCTGGTTGAACGTCGTGTGCACTCGTCCGGCGTCGTCCACCATCGGGATCAGCGAGTCGACGACCGTCTTCAGCCGTGCGACGTCGCGATGCCGAAGCAGGTGCTCGAGAAACGGATGCTCCGACTTGGCATAGAGCTCCTGCAGCGCCTCGGCGTCAGTCGTATAGCCGGTCTTGATCTTCTTGGTCTTCGGCAGCATCAGCTCGTTGAAGAGCACCTCTTGGAGTTGCTTGGGCGAGCCGAGGTTCACCTCGTGCCCGATGACGGAGTACGCCGCGTCGGCCGCCTGCTTCACCTCGCCGGCAAATCGAGCCTCGAGCTCTGCCAGCCAATCGATGTCCGCCGCGATGCCTGCCCGCTCCATGTCACCGAGCAGTCCCGTCAACGGAAGCTCGACCTCCGCCAGCAGCTTGGTGCCACCGCGCGCCTCGAGGTCGGCATCTAGCGCGTCCGCGAGGTCGAGGATCGCGCGCGCCCGAACCATCTCGCCCCGTGCCGCGTCGGCCTCATCCGAGCCATCGAGCGAGAGCTGACCGTCGCCACCCTCGGCGCGCAGCTCGCGGTGGAGATAACGCAGCGAAAGATCGGCGAGGTCGAAGGAACGCTGGCCCGGCAATGCGAGGTACGCCGCGAGCGCGGTGTCACTGACGACGCCCGCCAGCGTCCAGCCTCGCTCGGCAAGAGCCAGCGACGGGCCCTTCACGTCGTGCAGCACCTTTGCGACGGATGCGTCGGCCAGCCACGCTGCCAGTGCGGTCTCGTCGGAGCCGGTGAGCTGTTCCGGGTCGATCGCCGCGGCGACGCCGTCGGGGGAAGCCAGCGCGATCCGGGTAACCAGTCCGGTGCCACGGCCCCACTTGCCCGCCACCGAGACCGCGTGCCGACCCGGGGCGTGGCCGTGTTCAGTCAGCCAGCCGGCGACCTGATCCGGATCGAGCGACTCGCCATCGACGACGAAGCCTTCGTCAGCCTCGGGCTCGGCCGAGGACAACGTGGCGTAGAGCCGGTCCCGGAGCACCCGGAACTGCAGAGTGTCGAACAGCTGGTGGACCGCCTCGCGATCCCACTGGGCGACCGGGATGTCGGCGGGGACGACATCGAGCGGCACGTCACGGCGCAGCTCCGTCAGCTGGCGATTGCGAAGGACGCTCGACAGATGCTCGCGCAACGAGACCCCGGCCTTGCCAGGCACCTCATCGACTCGGGCGACCAGCTCATCTAGCGAACCGAAGTCCCGGATCCATTTCGAGGCGGTCTTCTCCCCGACGCCCGGAATCGAGGGAAGGTTGTCGCTCGGGTCGCCACGCAGCGCAGCGAAGTCGGGGTACTGGGTCGGTGTCAGGTCGTACTTAGCCTGCACCTCTTCGGGCGTGTAGCGGACCATGTCGCTGATTCCCTTGCGGGTCATCAGCACTGTGATCCGCTCGTTCACCAGCTGCAGTGCGTCGCGATCACCCGTGACGATCAGGACGTCCATCCCGGCGTCGGCGCCTTGCACGGCAAGCGTCGCGATGACGTCGTCTGCTTCATATCCCTCGACTTGAAGCGCCGGCACCGCGAGCGCTTCGAGGACGTCCTTGATGAGGTCGACCTGCCCGCGAAAGTCGGTCGGGGTCTCCTTGCGGGTGGCCTTGTACTCGGCGTACGCCTCGGTCCGGAACGTCTTGCGTCCGACGTCGAACGCGACCGCAAGGTGCGTCGGCGTCTCATCGCGCAGGACATTGATGAGCATCGCGGTGAACCCATAGACCGCATTCGTGGCCTGTCCGGTCGTCGTCGAGAAGTTCTCGACGGGCAAAGCGAAGAACGCGCGGTACGCCAGCGAGTGACCGTCGAGCAGGAGCAGCCGCTGCGGGCCTTCCGGACTCACGGGGACGTCTGCAGCGGCCATGCTCGGCATCGTAATGTCGGCGTGTGACCGAGACGCCGACCAACGACAAGCTGCCCGATCTCCCCGAACGAATGGGGATCGAGTTCCTCGACTACGACGTGTAGCGCCTCGTCGCGCGGATGCCGGTCGAAGGCAACCGCCAGCCCTACGGGCTGCTGCACGGCGGCGCGTCCTGTGTGCTTGCCGAGACGCTCGGTTCGATCGGCGCGGCACTGCATGCCGGCCCGAACCGGATCGCGGTCGGCGTGGACATCAATGCCACCCACCACCGGTCGGCTACCGAAGGCTTCGTGACCGGCGTGGCACCCCTCTGCATCTCGGCCGCACGATGGCGAGCTACGAGATCGCCATCACCGACGAGCAGGACCGCCGGGTCTGTACGGCCCGGCTTACCGCGCTGCTGCGCGATGCGACCTAGCTGTAACGACCAGCCAGGTTGTTCACGCGGCGAGGCGGCTGACTGGGGGTCGGCCTCTGATGGCTGAGTGACCTCGTTGAGTGTTGTAGCGGCGCAGGTAGTTGTCTAGTGCTCGGGTGCGCTGGTGGTTGTAGGTCCAGCTCCGCGAGTAGGCCCATTCGGTGAGCAGGGTGCGGTTGAACCGTTCTGCTTTGCCGTTGGTCCAGGGGCAGTGCGCCTTGATGAAGCGCCGACGGATCTGCAGAGCGTGGCAGACCGCGATCCAATCGGTGGAGTGCCGGTAGCTCCAGGCGTTGTCGGTGATGACCCGGCGGATCGTGACGTGGTGGGTGTCGTGGAACCACTGGGCGGCGCGGTGCAGGAACTGCGCGCAGGTGGGGCCTTTCTCATCGGCGAGCACTTCGCAGTAGGCGACGCGGCTGTGGTCGTCGATCGCGACGTGCACGAAGTCCCAGCCGG
>DATAVE010000033.1:0-18158 GCA_036267875.1 Mycobacteriales bacterium | reverse complement strand
CCGAAGCCGCGGTTCCTCGCGCTGTCTGTGTCCGACGCCCCCGACGACGTCATCCGCGTAATCCGAGCCGGCGCACGCGGCTACGTGACCAAGAGCATCAGCGGCGATGACCTCGCTGATGCGGTCGAGCGGGTGGCCGCTGGCGATGCCGTTTTCTCACCTCGGCTTGCGGGGTTCGTGCTCGACGCATTCGCATCCGGCACGCCAGTCGTGCCCGATCCCGAGGAGCTCGATGTCCTCACGCCGAGAGAGCGCGAGGTGCTCCGGCTGATCGCGCGCGGCTACTCCTACCGCGAGGCGGCGGAGGAGCTGTATCTGTCGGTCAAGACGATCGAGACGCATGTCTCCGCAGTGCTTCGCAAGCTCCAGCTGTCCAACCGACGCGAGCTTGCCCGATGGGCGACGGAGCGGCGGCTGCTGCCGTAGCACCGCTGCGACTGACTCAGCTCAGGTGCTTCTCGAAGTACGCGTACGCACGCGCCCAACCGTCGTGGTTCGCGGTCTCGACGTAGAGAAGTCCCGGCACCTGCTCGGCAAGCGCCCACGCACCGATGTGCTTGACCATGAAGCCGTGGCCCGCCTCGGCGTACTCCTTCACGTCATGCTCGACCCCGTTGGCGATCAGCGCCTTCTCGAGCTTCGCCGCTGCGTGGCGGATGTCGTCGGTCATGCCGTATGCCTCGTGGATCAAGACGATGCCCGGCCACGGACCCTGTTCGTCGGCGTGGCGAGGTATCCGCATAGTCGCCCGTTTGGGGTGTCGTAGTGGGCGTCAGGCATCAGAAGTCTTCGAGATGACTGGTGTCGTTGAAGCGTCGCACCACCCACTGGTCGCCGAGGACAACGATCTCCGAGATCGAGCCGTTGTCGGCGCCGATCATTCCGAAGGGACTCATCCCCGTTGCAATCGACATCGTCATGCCGATGACGCCACCGTGGACGAAGGCCGCCACTCGCTGGTCGGGGTGGGCGCCATGGATCCGCCCGAACCCCGCCTTGAGCCGCGCGGCGAAGTCATCGTTGGACTCTGCCCCCGGAATCGCATCCCACCGCTGCTCGGTGAACATCTGGATCGCGATCGGATCGCGTTCGGCGGTCAGCTTGCGGAACTTCCAGCCCTCCCACTCGCCGAGTCCGACCTCGTGGATGTCCGGATCGATCCGCGGCTCGATCCCGAGCTTGGCGGCGAGCGGCGCGGCTGTCTGCTGCGTGCGCTGCAGCTTGCTCACGTAGATCGCGTCGAGTGGATAGCTCGCCAAGCGCTCGGCGACCCTGAGCGCCTGACCCTCGCCGACCGGGTCGAGCGGTGGGTCGGTGTGCCCGTCGCGCATCAGGCCGTCGATGCCCTCGACCGCAGGTGCCGACTCACCATGGCGGACCAGGAGGATCACGGTGCCGCCGGGGGGCGGGGCGTATCGGTACTGCCGGTACTGCGGGGCTTGGGGCAAGGTCACTCCGACACCGTATGCGGGCGGCTGTGGCGGATTGTCACCGCCATCCGGGGTCCGACCGGTCGGGCCGTCTTGGGCACTGTGTGCTCCCACTCCTGCTGACAGGCGCCACCCATCACGACCAGGTCGCCGGCACCGGGGAGCAACTCGTGGGCTATCCGACTGTTACCTCGCTGTCGAAGCAGGAACCGTCGCCGGGCGCCGAGCGAGACCGTCGCCACCATCGGTTGGTCCATGACCAGCCGATTGCGATCGCCATGCCAGGCAACGCTGTCCTGACCGTCTCGGTAGAGGTTCACCCAGACGCTGTCGAAGCCGACGTCGTACCTCGCCGACAGCAACCGGCAGATCTCGGCGAGCAACGGCGGAACGTGCGCCGCATCGGTCGACCAGCCGGCGGTCAGGCGCGGCTCGCGCACCTGCTTGTCCCACATCGTCACCGTGCGCTGTTGCCAGCGAGCCTCGCGAGCGAGCACCTCGAACACCGAATCGGAGCCGGCAAGCCAGCCGGGGCAGTAGTCGACCCAGGAACGGGTGTCGAGCTCGATGCGCCGAAGCTCGCCATAGGACACAGAGATCCGCGGGGCGCCGCCATCCAGTAACGACGGCTGCCACGCGAGGTCAGTCACATCTCGGACGCTAGAGGGTGCGTAGGACACTTCCGGTCATGACCATCGCGGCAAGACGTGCGGCAGCGACGGTGCTTGCGCTGTCAGCGTTGCTGATCGGCGGCTGGGCGAGTGCCGCGCCACACTCGTTCTATACGTCGTTTCCGTTGCCCGGGCGTCACTGGGTGTCGATGGCAGGCGCCTATGACGAACACCTGGTGCGGGATGTCGGCGCGCTCTACCTCTCGCTGCTCGTCGTCACGGGATGGGCGATCGTCCGAGCGACCAACGAGGCGTTCCGCGTCACGGGCGGCGCATGGGCGGTCTTCAGCGCCCCGCACCTGCTGTTCCATGCCACGCACCTCGATGGCATGGGCACGCTCGACTCGGTCGCGGAGGTCGGCTCACTGGCTGTGACGCTGTTGCTCGCCCTCGCGCTATTGCTGCCCCAGACGCGCCAACAGACTTAGGCGCGGGGCGGCGAGTCGCCGTAGGTCGTCGCGAGACCGGCGGAGGCCAGGTATCGACCACCGGCTGCGACGCCGACCGGTGCGATGTCGTCGAGTCGCTCGAGCTCCACATCGTCGAGCGCGATTTCGGTCGCACTGACGTTCTCCTCGAGGTACGCCCGGCGCTTGGTACCGGGGATCGGTACGACGTCGTCGCCCTGCGCCTGCACCCAGGCCAGCGCGAGCTGCCCCGGCGTGCAGCCCTTGTCGGCTGCTAACGCACGAACCGCGTCGACGAGCTCGAGGTTCTTCGCGAAGTTGTCACCCATGAAGCGCGGGTTGAAGCGACGGAAGTCGTCTTCGCCGAAGTCGTCCGGGCTCTTGATCGCGCCGGTGAGGAAACCTCGTCCAAGCGGGCTGAATGGAACCAGCCCGATGCCCAGCTCGCGAGCGGTCGGCACGACCTCGTCCTCGAGGTCACGGGTCCACAGTGACCATTCCGACTGCAGCGCCGTGATCGGGTGCACGGTGACCGCGCGCCGCAGACTGTCCGCGCTGGCCTCGGAAAGCCCGAGGTGACCGACCTTGCCAGCTTTCACCTGTTCAGCCATCGCGCCAACGGTGTCCTCGATCGGCACGGTCGAGTCGACCCGGTGCTGGTAGTAGAGATCGATGTGGTCGACACCGAGGCGCTGCAAGCTTTCGTCGATGCACTTACGGACGTAGTCCGGGTGGCCGCTGATCGACATCGTGCCGTCCTCAGCGCGTGACAGCGAGAACTTGGTCGCCAACACCACCTCGTCGCGCCTGCCCTTGATGGCCTTGCCGACGATGTGCTCGTTGTGGCCATCGCCGTAGATGTTGGCCGTGTCGAGGAATGTGACCCCGAGATCAAGTGCGCGCTCGATCGTGAGGCGCGACTCCTCTGGGTCTGCCTTGCCATAAGACTGGGACATGCCCATGCAGCCAAGGCCCTGCATCGAGACGGTCAGCGCACTGTCACGGCCAAGCACCCGAGTAGGAAGCGTCATACGTCCTTCCTACTCCGCCCCGCGAGGTTGTCAGACGCACAGCACGCTCCAGCGCGTTCTCACTCTGACAAGTCGGTGGGCTAGTGGGACATCACTCGGGAGAGGAACTGCTTCAACCGCGGATGCTCGGGCGCGCCGAGGACTTGCTCTGGCGGGCCTGACTCAGCGACGACGCCATCGGCGAGAAAGCAGACCTGGTCAGCAACCCCACGGGCGAAGCCCATCTCGTGAGTCGCCATCAGGCCGATCTTGCGTCGTACCGCATCGGCGTCCATTCGAGGGTCCGTGATCTCCTCGCCGTCGAGGATGATCTCGCCGTCGGTCACGACCCCGAGCAGGTTCACGTAACGCAACAGCGTCGACTTGCCCTAGCCCGATCCGCCGATCAGGACGACGACCTGCCCCGCGTTGACCAGTGAGGTTGACGCCGTTGAGCACGGCGACGTCGCCGAAATGCTTGTGGACGTTGCGAACCTCGAGGGACAGCGGTCATACCGCTCCGCCGGCCTGCTGGCGCTGGTAGGCGCGAATGTTGAAACGATCGGCGAGGCGACCACTGGGGATCGCCAGGACCATGAACAGCAGCGCGGCGATAAACGTACGGCGTGAAGTTGAAGGTGAGCTCGTTGTCGATCGCCGCCTGCTGGACCGCGTCTTCCTGTCCCCGCTCCGTCATTTGGTGCGCTATCCGCGCTCCGTCATTTGGTGCGCTATCCGCGCTCCGTTATTTGGTGCGCTATCCGCGCAACGCAGTGGTGACAAGCCCTGGGACCTTGCCCCAGGACGGCTTGGCCATCAGCTTCGCAGCCAGCTCGCCGGCCCTGTGCGCGGTCTTGTGGCTGGCGAACCAGGTCGGCTTGATCGGCATCCGGAACGGTCCGCGAACGACCGTCTTCTCGATGTCTTCCTCGGCAAGCATGAGTGAGTTGTGCACGAAGCCGATACCCGACTGCACGTCGTCGATTGTGTGACCTGGGTAGGCGCCCCAGGGCGTCGTACCGAGCAGGAACCCGACGGCCGACCAGTGGTTGACCCCGATCGTGCCGTAGCGAAGGTCGGCGATCGCCTGCTCGACGGCATCGGCGACGGCCGGGTCCTTCATCGACTTCGGGTGGACGATGATCGAGCACCCAAGCGTGCCCCAGAGCCCGTCGTTCGAGAACTCGACGGCCTTACGAATGAAGTCGACGGTGTTGGACGCGTCGATGCCAACCTCGCCGAAGACGCCGTTGAACGCCTCGGTCGTGAAAGCGATCTCCTCATCCGATCCGGGCCGAAGACCGGGGATCATCGTCCACGGCACGCAGCTGTTCGCCTCCTCGCCGAATCGCTCAGCGTCCGGGTGCGCGCCGACGAAGGCGTCCCAGCGGGCGCGAGCCCCGGGGTAGTAGGCGTAACGGTCCTCGGTGTCCTTCAGCGTGCTGCGCATCGCCTCGAGCAGCGCACCTCGCTGGTCCCACGAGTTCGCGGTGATCAGCGCCCGCAGTGCGATGCAGTTGAAGCCCGCGTTGTTGGTGAGCATCGCCGAGATGTTCTGCGCCTGGAAGCTGATGTCTTTCGCCGTCCAGGGCCCCGGGACGACGATGACGGGCGAGACATTGCCCAGCTCGCCGGTCACCGGCTTGGTCACCAACGGGTGCTTCGCCGCCTTGCGCGTCAGGCCTTCGGGCCCACCGCCGAAGACGATCGCCTCGAACGTCTTGTCCGATCCGGTCACGTGCACGTCGGTGACGTCATCGTGACGGACAAGGTGGGCGCCGACCTCGGCGCCGCCGTAGACGATCCGCAGTACGCCACGGTCGATCAGCTCGGCGCAGATCTTGGAGAAGATCGGACCGGCGTAGTCGTTGACCGGGTTCATCTTCAACAGCACGACATGACGGCCGACAAAGAGCTTGTCGAGGGCATCCGTGATCGGAATCGAGGACTGGTTGCCGGCGCCGAGCACGAGCGAGACGGCAGGCGAGCCGCCGCCAAACCACGGCTGCGCCTGGTGCTCGACGGCCTGGGCCGAGGTGACGCCGCGGCGTAGCCAGACATCGGCGGAGAAGCCCGAGAAGCCGACCTTGTCGAAGGCGTCGACAGGGAACGCCGGCACCGCCTGGTGCCCATTCAGCGCCGGGTGCGGCGTACCGGGGAACGACGGCTTGCGGCCCGCGGCAATATCTGTCAACGCGAGCTGCAGCATCCGCAGGTAGCGCCCGGTGACCATCACGCTGGTCCAGTCCTCAGCAGCCAGCGGGTGATTCACCGGATAGTGCTTGGCCTCGCATGAGACCCGCACCCATTCCTCGGCGAAGGTGAGTACGGAGTCGGTGAGGCGCTCGAGCAGGCCGATCATGTCGGCGGCGGGCTCCTCGAACCAGCTCTTCGCGTGAGCAGTGAGATCGGCGACCGCGGTGTCGCACGCTTCGAGCGACGTTGCCGGCTGCGTCGAGCTGGCCTCCGGGATGGCGATCGTTCCGTGTGCAGCCAGCTGTGTCATGGCGAGACCTCCGAGCGGACGAGCTCCAACGAGAACTACGTCCGATCCTGCCATGCTTGCATCTAGTTGTGTCCCGTCGAGCGTTGATCCTCGCCTCGGCCTCGCCTGCCCGGCTGCAACTGCTGCGCGACGCGGGGATCGACCCCGTCGTGATCGTGAGCGGGGTCGACGAGAACGCGGTGCCGACCGACGATCCCGATGCGATGGTGCTCGAGCTCGCGAGGCTCAAGGCGACCGCCGTCGCGGCAGACGTGTCGGAGCCCGACGCACTCGTGCTGGGCGCTGACTCCACGCTCGTGCTCGACAGAGTCGCGCTCGGCAAGCCAGGGACAGCGCAGGCCGCCACGGCCCGTTGGAAGGACATGCGCGGTCGCAGCGGCACCCTGCTCACTGGTCACTGTTTGATCGACGTCGCGTCCGGGCTCTTGGCCTGCGGCGTCGGCCACACGACCGTGCACTTCGGTACGCCGACTGACGAGGAGATCGCGGCCTATGTCGCCTCAGGCGAGCCGCTGGAGGTCGCGGGTGCCTTCACCCTCGACGGACGCGCCGCTCCCTTCATCGACCGGATCGAGGGCGATCCGAGCAACGTCATCGGCCTGTCACTTCCCGTCGTCCGCCGGCTCCTGGCCGAGCTCGGGGTCGGGATCGTGACGCTATGGCGCTAGCTATCGGACCCATTCCGGTTACGCCGCCGGTCGTGCTCGCGCCGATGGCCGGGGTGACGAACGCAGCATTCCGCACGCTGTGCCGCTCGTTCGGCGCGGGTCTCTACGTGAACGAGATGGTCTCGGCGCGCGCGCTCGTCGAAGGCAGCGATCGGACGCAGCGGATGTTGAAGTTCGGCGCTGACGAGAACATCCGCAGCATCCAGCTGTACGGCGTGGACCCCGACGTCGTCGGCCGCGCGGTCGACATCCTGCTCGACCACGGCGTGGACCACATCGACCTCAACATGGGCTGCCCGGTCCCCAAGGTCACCAAGCTCGGCGGAGGCGCCGCACTGCCGATGCATCGGGTGCTGTTCACCGATCTCATTCGAGCAGCCATCGCCAGCGCTGGTGACATTCCGGTAACCGTCAAGATGCGTATCGGTGTGGATGCCGACTCGATCACCTACCTCGATGCCGGCCGGATCGCGGCCGGCGAAGGGATCGCAGCAGTTGCCCTCCACGCCCGGACTGCTGAGCAGCTCTACTCGGGACACGCTGACTGGTCGGCAATCACCGAGCTCAAGCGACACGTGACTGACGTACCGGTGCTCGGAAACGGCGACATCTGGGTCGCCGAGGACGGCATGGACATGATGCGGCAGACCGGCTGCGACGGCGTCGTCGTCGGGCGCGGCTGCCTGGGCAAGCCGTGGCTGTTCCGCGACCTCGCCGACGCCTACGCCGGACGGCCCATCCAGCCGACACCACGACTCGGGGGCGTTGTGGAGGTCATGCGCCAGCACGTACGACTGCTCGTCGAGTGGATCGGCGGGGAGTTCCTTGGCGTCCGCGACTTCCGCAAGCACGTCGGCTGGTATCTCGCGGGCTACCCCGTCGGCGGCCAAGCGCGGCGCGATCTTGCCCAGACGTCATCGCTCGACGAGCTCGACACGATGCTCGAGGCGCTGCTCGACCGCGTCGGGCGCGACACCGAGCTGCCCGCGGGATCCGAGCGGATCGCCAGAGGCCATACCAGCGGTCCCCGGAAGGTGACCCTGCCGCAGGGCTGGCGGGAGTCCGCGCTGGACCCGACGCCGCCTCCGGCAGAGGCGGATGCGCTCGTGTCTGGTGGCTAGTCCGGAACGCGCTCCGGTGTTAGCCTTTTTCTCGAGGTCGGGTTCTCGTTCTATGGCGGGAAACTTCCACGCGATTGTCCGCTGTCATTCGAGAGCACCGCGTCGACCAAGTCCCACGTCGGGGCGAGCAGTTAAGGATCAAGGTTCATGGCTCAGGGCACCGTCAAGTGGTTCAACGCCGAGAAGGGCTATGGCTTCATTGCCCCCGGCGATGGCAGCGCGGACGTCTTCGTTCACTTCAGCGCGATTCAGGGCAATGGCTACCGCACCCTCGACGAGGGTCAGAACGTCGAGTTCGACGTGACGCAGGGCCAGAAGGGCCCCCAGGCGGAGAACGTCCGAGCTCTCTGAGTTCAACCTTCCCCCAACTAGCTACAAAATAAGGAGACACGCAGGCGATGGGCTCACGACGGTCCACGATTCGCGGTGGCCGCCTCGGCGGTGCGCCGGGCTCAGAGGTCGACCGTGGCGGTGTCGTCGAGCCACGTCGGCAGGTCTCCTACTGGTGTCACGCCGGCCACGAAAGCAAGCCGGCTTTCGCACTGCACGTCGAGCTGCCGCAGACCTGGGCTTGCCAGGTCTGCGGCCAGCCGGCGGGGCCGGTGCAGGACGAGCCGCCACCGCGCGAGCGGATGGCGGGCGGTCCCCCCAAGA
Organism: Mycobacteriales bacterium; assembly: GCA_036267875.1. Classification (GTDB taxonomy): domain Bacteria; phylum Actinomycetota; class Actinomycetes; order JAFAQI01; family JAFAQI01; genus DASZTV01. The sequence continues at coordinate 9,691 of DATAVE010000033.1, read as the reverse complement.
CCCCGTTCGAGTTCCTGATGATGCGCCGCACGATGGCCGAGGGCGACGTGCTCCTCGAAGAGGCCCTCGGCAAGCTGCGCGAGGACCGTGCGGCGCGCGCTCGCGTCCGTTGATTGAGCGCCGCGTCCGCTAATGGCGGATGTAGCACCCGCTGCTGAAGGCGTTTCTGCCGCAGCAGAGCACTCCCCTGAGTCACCGGCGCCCGGCGACACTCACCGCGCCGATGCGCTGATCCTCGCTATCGCGTGCATCGCGCAGTTCATGGTCGTCCTCGACGTCTCGATCGTGAACGTGGCGCTGCCGCGTATCGGGACCGACCTCGACTACTCGACCACCGGCTTGCAGTGGGTCGTCAACGCCTATGTGCTGACCTTCGCCGGCTTCCTGCTCCTTGGCGGACGACTCGCCGACCTCTTCGGACGCCGACGGATCTTCATCAGCGGGCTGCTCTTGTTTTCGCTCGCAAGCCTTCTGGGTGGACTCGCTCAGAACTCCGGCGAGCTGACCACAGCTCGAGCGATCCAGGGTCTGGGCGGCGCCGTGCTCTCGCCCGCAACTCTCACGATCATCATGACCACCTTCGGCGAAGGCCCGCCTCGTCATCGAGCCCTCGCCGCCTGGAGCTCGGTATCCGGGTTGGGTGGCGCTGCCGGCGTGATCCTCGGTGGCGTCCTGACGTCTGAGCTGTCCTGGCGCTGGGTGTTCTACGTCAACATCCCGATCGGGGCAGCGACCGCCTTCGCAGCCCTCAGCGTGCTCTCCGAGCGCCGCCGACCGGACGCTGAACGCTCCCTCGACATCCTGGGCGCGATCCTGGTGACCGGGGGGCTGGCGCTGCTGGTCTACGCGATCGTCGGAACCGACGTACACCCGTGGGGCTCCGGTCGCACGATCGGCTTGCTCGTCGCGTCAGTCGTGATCCTGGTGGCCTTCGTCGTCAGCCAGACCCGCGTCAAGGCGCCGCTGATGCCGTTGTCGCTGTTCCGCAATCGCAGCGTCACCGCGGCCGACGTCACGATGCTGCTGCTCGGTGTCGCCTTCTTCTCGATGTGGTACTTCCTGTCGCTCTATCTGCAGGACGTGAAGGGCAACGGACCACTTCGTGCCGGTCTGCTCTTCCTGCCGATGAGCGTCGCGATCATCGTCGGCGCCCGCACTGCGGGTCGCGTCATCGGTCGGCTCGGCCCACGCGTCATGCTCGTCTTCGGGTTGGGGATGTCCGCCGGCGGCTTCGCCTGGCTCACGCAGTTGAGCGCCGGTAGCAGCTACGTCGGGGGCATCCTCGGCGGGACACTGCTGATCTCGTTCGGGATGGGGCTGTCGTTCACGCCCCTCGCTACCGCTGCCACAGCGGGCGTGCAGTGGACCCAGGCCGGCCTCGCATCGGGATTGCTGAACACCGCGCGACAGGTCGGCGGATCGATCGGCCTCGCCGCGCTCGCGACAGTTGCGACCAGCCGAACCAACGCCATCTTCGGAAAGCTCGGCCCGAAGGGCAGCGGGGTGGACGTGGGTCAGGCCTTCACCTCCGGCTACGACCGCGCGTTCGCGATTGCTGCGGTCGTCTGCGCTGTCGGCGCCCTCACCGCTCTGGCGATTCCCCGCAACACCACCAAGCCCGCTTGACCGCAGCACTACCCGGCGGACCGCCACTCGCCGAGTCCTACGACGTCGCGCTGCTCGACCTTGACGGCGTCGTCTACCTCGGCGCCGACCCTGCGCCCTACGCCGTCGACGCCCTGGCTGATGCGCGACGTAGCGGGATGCGAATGGCGTACGTCACGAACAATGCGTCTCGCTCCCCCGACGACGTCGCTGCACAGCTCGCCGGGCTTGGCGTAACAGCCGGTGTCGACGAGGTCGTCACCGCCGCCCAGGCTGCGGCCGCATTGTTGGCCGACCGACTTAGCCGCGGCGATCCCGTCCTGGTGACGGGCGCGGCTGCCTTGCGCGACGCCGTCGAGCTTGCTGGCCTGCGGGTGGTCTCCTCAGCAGACGGCGAGCCGAAGGCCGTCGTGATGGGGTACGACCCGACGCTGGACTACGCAAGGCTCGCGGAGGCCGTCGTGGCGATCCGGCACGGCGCGCTGTTCGTCGCCTCCAACATGGACGCCACGCTGCCCACACCTCGTGGTCCGCTGCCCGGCATGGGTTCGCTCGCGGCACTCGTCATCACCGCGACCGGTCAGCAGCCGGTGGTTGCCGGAAAGCCCGAGCGGCCGCTGTTCGACCAATCGGTCGCGCGCACGAAGGCGGCTCGGCCGCTCGTCGTCGGCGATCGGCTCGACACCGACATCGAGGGTGCCAACCGCGCCGTACTGCCCTCGTTGTTGGTACTGACCGGAGTGAGCGATCTGCTCACCACCGCAACCGCGTCGCCCGCACGACGACCGACCTTCATCGCGGCGGACCTGCGCGGCCTCAACCGGGCCCACCCGCCCGCGCAGGACGGGCGATGTGGCGACGCCGTGGCGGAGTACGACGCGGCAACGCGACGCATCATCTTGCGGCAAGGCAAGGACGAAGGCGAGACGCTCGCCGCAATCGTCACCGCGGGATGGCGCGCTTCGGACAGCGGGCACCTCGTCGAGGCCGTAACGTTCGAGTCGTGAGCGCACTGATCCCGTTGTTCCCCCTCGGGACCGTGCTGCTGCCTGGCGCCCCACTGCCGTTGCACATCTTCGAAGAGCGCTACCGGCGACTGGTCGCCGATCTACTGGAGCTCGAGCCGCAAGACCGCCAGTTCGGCGTCATCGCGATCCAGACCGGCCGCGAGGTCGGAGCAGACGGCGTACAGGCCCTGCACGAGGTCGGGTGCGTCGCGCAGGTGGCCACGACCAAGCCGAGTCCCGACGGGACGTATGAGCTGGAGACCATTGGCACTCGTCGCTTTCGGCTGCTCGAGATCGACGAGACCTCGCCGTACCTGCGTGGCAACGTCGAATGGCTTCCCGAACCGGCCGGCGACACCGAGGGTCTGATGCCGGTCGTGACCGAGCGATACATCAGCTACCGCGCAGAGCTCGCGCGAATGCACGGCGCCTCCCTCGACCCGCCCGAGCTGCCCGGCGACCCTCGACTCCTGTCCTACCTCATCGCGGCGACCGTGATCGCGAGCGTCGGCGATCGGCAGGACTTCCTGGAGCAGTACGACGCGGCCGACCGGCTCGCGCTGGAGTCGAAGTGGCTGTTTCGCGAAGCGGGCCTGTTGCGCCAGCTCTCTGCGGTCCCTGCCGACCGCCGCTTCGATGTCCCTTTCTCACGCAACTAACTCTCGTGCCAGGATCGCTGTATGAGCGATCTTCGTAACCTCCCGCTGGCCACCCTCGCCGGCGATGCAAGCACCTTCGGCTCGATTGCGGGCGACCGAGTTGCCCTCGTCGTCAACGTCGCGAGCAAATGCGGCCTCACCCCTCAGTACGAGAAGCTCGAGGCGCTCCAGAAAGAGCTGGGCGGCGACAACTTCACCGTCATCGGCGTGCCGTGCAACCAGTTCGGCGAGCAGGAGCCGGGGAGCTCGGAAGAGATCTCGACGTTCTGCTCGACGACGTACGGCGTGACCTTTCCGATGAGCGCCAAGATCGAGGTCAACGGCGACGGTCGCGACGCGCTCTATGACGAGCTCACTGCGACGCCTGACGCCGAGGGCAAGGCCGGCGACATCCAGTGGAACTTCGAGAAGTTCGTTATCGGGCGCGACGGCTCGGTGCTGGGACGCTTCCGCCCGCTGGTCGAGCCCGACGACGCGGCGCTGCGTTCCTGCATCGACGAAGCAGTCGCAGGCTGAGACTGGCGTCAGGAAGTCAGGGGTACGGTCGAAAGCATGGAGTTTCGACGACTTGGATCGGCCGGGATGAAGATCTCGGAGATCTCCTACGGCAACTGGATCACCCACGGCTCGCAGGTCGAGGAGGACACCGCGATCGCCTGCGTGAAGCAGGCGATCGAGTCCGGCATCACAACCTTCGACACCGCTGACGTCTACGCGAACACGCGCGCCGAGACGGTGCTGGGCAAGGCGCTGGCGGGCGAGCGGCGCGAGTCGTTGGAGATCTTCACCAAGGTCTACGCACCGACCGGTCCTGGCGGACCGAACGACGGCGGCCTGTCGCGCAAGCACGTGATGGAGTCCTGCCACACGTCGCTGCAGCGACTACAGACCGACCACATCGACCTCTATCAGGCGCATCGTTACGACTACGAGACGCCGCTCGAGGAGACGATGAGCGTCTTCGCGGACCTCGTCCACAGCGGCAAGGTTCACTACTTCGGCGTCTCCGAGTGGACCGCCGAGCAGATCCAAGCCGGCCATGCTCTCGCGACCGAACTGAAGATCCCCTTCGTCTCGAGCCAGCCGCAGTACTCCATGCTCTGGCGGGTCATCGAGGGCAAGGTCGTCCCGACCTGCGAGGAGCTGGGCATCGGCCAGATCGTCTGGTCGCCGATTGCTCAGGGAGTGCTGACCGGCAAGTACAAGCCTGGCGAGGCGGTTCCACAGGGCTCGCGCGCTACCGACGAGGCCGGCGGCGCGACCAACGTTCAGCATTGGCTTCACGAGGATGTGCTCACCGCCGTCCAAGGTCTGGTGCCGATCGCAGCGGAGGCGGGCCTGTCGATGGCGCAGCTCGCCATCGCCTGGGTGCTGCAGAACCCGAACGTCTCGAGCGCGATCATCGGCGCTTCGCGTCCGGACCAGATCGTCGACAACGTGGCGGCGGCCGGGGTGAAGCTCGACGCCCATGTCATGACGGCGATCGACACGGTCCTTGCCGACGTCGTCATCAACGACGCCACCCAGACCGAGAAGCAATCTCCCAAGACAAGGCCGGTGCGTCGCTGATGCCACTCGAAGGCGAGTACGCGCCCAGCACCTGGGACTGGGTCCGCAACCAGGTCGAGGAGTACGAGAAGTCCGGCGGACTGGAAGGTCTTGGACTGCTCGACACCGGACTGGCATGCGTCGTGGTGACGAGCCGCGGCGTGAAGTCCGGCAAGCTTCGAAAGAACCCGGTCATGCGAGTCGAGCAGGACGGCAAGTACGCCGCGATCGCGTCGAAGGGCGGCGACCCGGCCCATCCCGCGTGGTACTTCAACCTGCGTGCCGACCCTCACGTCGAGCTGCAGGACGGCCCGGACAAGTGGGACATGATCGCCCGCGAAGTCACCGGCGAGGAGAAGGCCGAGTGGTGGGCTCGTGGCGTCGCGGCGTACCCGCCGTACGACGAGTACCAGGCCGCCACCACACGAGAGATTCCGGTCTTCGTCCTCGAGCGCGAGTGACGCAGCCGGACAAGACGGCGGCCAAGGATGACCGAACTCTCATCCGCCCGCTGCTGATCGCAGCAGCCGTGGCGGCCATTCTCGCCGTGACGGCGTACCTCCTCATCGTGCGTACGCGCCTTGGACAGCGCTTCGACAACGCGGCACTCGTCGGCTCACTGCAACAGAGCGATACATCGCGGCTGCATGACGCGTCCTTCCTCGGTCACATCACCACCAAGTCCTTCGCCGCGGCGCTGATCGGGATGGTGCTGATCGGTCTCGCGAGGCGTCGACCGCGCCTCGGCGTAACCGTCGCGGCCACCGCACTCGTCGGACTGCTCGGAATCGACTTCATCAAAGATCACGTCCTGACCCGACCCTTTCTGGTTGCCAGTGACGCGACCCGGACAGCGAACACGTTCCCAAGCGGCCACACGGCGATCGCCATAGGCGGTGCGTTCGCACTCGTCGTGCTGTCGCCGCCGCTGATCCGCGGCGTCGTGGCGATCCTCGCCGGGGCGTACTCGTGGGCCGTTGCGGCAGACGTGCAGAGCGCGGGCTGGCACCGGCCAAGCGATGCAATCGGCTCGGTGCTCATCTGCTTCGCGCTGATCTGTGTTGCCGTCGTCGTACTCGCACGATTCCGACCGCGCAGTGAAGGGAGACGACTGACGCACGTCCCCGCGTACGTCGTACTCGGCGCGGTTTTGGTGTTCTCGCTGTCGCTGTCGATCTACAACGCGGTACGCGTGCTCCACGCATTGCGGGTCTCCGCCGACGCAGTCACGTTCACGCATAGCGTGCTGAATGCGGCGTACCTGTTCAGCATCAACCTCACCGTCGCGATGGTCGTGTTCGCGCTGATTTCACTGCTCGTGCTGTTGGGGCCGTTCGACTTCGATGCGCCGTATGCCTCGAGGAAGACCCTCGCTAGCCGGCCGGAACCACCCGAAGAACTCGCGCCGAGTACTTCGTCGGCGCCGTGACGGTGAAGCCGTTGCGGAGCTGCGTGCCCGTCGCGTGAGCCACGAGCTGTCCGTTCCGAACGTCGATCACGTATATGACGTCGCGGGATTGACTCCCAGGATCCTCACCTTGATGGCGCCTGCCTTGGCGTCCTGGCGGAAGGCGAACAGATAGCCCGATCCGCTGTGCCAGGGCTCCAGCACCAGCCAGTCCTTGCCGGCAACCGGGTCGCGGCCGGTCAGCTCGTAGACCATCGGACCGCTGACATGGCGCACTGACATCGCCGCACGGCCGGGCTTGAGCGCGAAGGTCCTGGTCAATGTGACGCCGCTCGGGAGCTTTGCGCTCAGTGGGACATAGTCGAAGGCGACGTGCACCGCGCCGGCGTGGACAGCAAGCGTGACTGATTGAAGTGACCAGCCGGTCGGTACGCCGTTGAGGTTGAGGGTTAAGTCAGCAGCCGGCTGCGCCCAGTCCTTTCGGTCCGGGCCGGTCAACGAGGTCGTCTCGACTGAGCCGTCGCTGATTGACCGAACCATGTGCACCGCGGCGAACCCCTGCCTCGTCGAGCCCAACAATAAGAGCCTTAACTGGGCGTTTTACACCCTTGACGTTGGGCTCGGCGCAAGGGCTTAGAGATGGGCGAGCGCGGCTTTGGCCTCGTCCAGCGTGGCTCCGTTCAGCGCCCGGTACGCCTTGATCGCCTGGAGCATCTTTCCCGCATGCACCAACTCCACGATCTCTACGGGGACTCCACTTGGCTGCGTCTCGGGGAGGCTCACTGGCTTGACCCGCGCGGGATCGTCGATCGAGATCAGGCCCATGCCGCGCGACTTACGGTGAAACAGCCCACCGGTCTCACCACCACCCACAGGCTCGTCGAGCTCGATCGTCACGTAGTCGCCCATCGCGCTCGATCCGATCACGACTCCCGGGACCCACTGCTCGCCCTCGATCAAGTCCCCGTCGATCGTCTTGCCCTCGAGGTTGACCGACACGTGCAGTCCAGGGTGATGCCCAAGCTGTCCGATGGTCATCTGATCGGGCGGCTGTTGCGGTTGCATCCCGCCAACCTACGACGTTGTCAGCTGCAGCCGCTGGTGCTGCCGCAGCTTTCGCAGACGTAGCAGCTTCCGGCTCGCTTCATCTTGACTCCGCAGGACATGCAGAGCGGCGCATCGGCCGACTGACCGCTCATCGCCTCGGCGAGCTCGGTCGAGGACCGTGCCTGCGTCGGTGCTGCCGCAGCTACGTGCTCGATGTGCTCCAGCGGAACGCCGTCCCGCAGGGTCTCGAGGTCGACGTCGATATCCTCTGTTGCGGGAGCCGCCGGAGCGGCACCGTAGGAGGTCGCCGCAACAGACGCGGCGCGCTCGTCGGCCGTGAAGATGCCGAGCTCCTCGCGCTTCTCCAGCGGCAGGTAGTCCAGCGCCAGGCGACGGAAGATGTAGTCCATCACCGACTGCGCCATACGGATGTCCGGGTCGTCGGTCAGACCGGCCGGCTCGAAGCGCATATTGGTGAACTTCTGGACGTAGGTCTCCAGCGGCACGCCGTACTGCAGCGCGATCGAGATCGCGATGGAGAACGCGTCCATCACCCCGGCGAGCGTCGAGCCCTGCTTGCCGAGCTTGAGGAACACCTCTCCGAGGCCGTCGTCGGGGTAGGAGCCGGCCGTCATGTAGCCCTCGGCGCCGCCGACCGCGAAGGACACGGTCTGGCTCGGACGCTGGCGCGGCAACCGCTTGCGGATCAGCCGAGCTTCGGTGCCCGCGGCCGCCTCGACCGGCGCCTCGGCCTTCTTGCCCTTGGCGTCGCTGAGCGGCTGACCGACCTTGCAGTTGTCGCGGTAGATCGCAAGCGCCTTCAGGCCGAGCTTCCAGCCCTGGTAGTAGACGTCCGCGACCTCGTCGACCGTCGCCGACTCCGGCATGTTGACCGTCTTGGAGATCGCACCCGAGATGAACGGCTGGGTCGCGGCCATCATCCGCACATGGCCCATCGCCGAGATGCAGCGCTCGCCCATCGCGCAGTCGAAGACCTCGTAGTGCTCGGGCTTGAGGCCCGGCGCATCGACGACGTTGCCGTTCTCGGCGATGTACTCGACGATCGCCTCGACCTGCTCGGCCTGGTAGCCGAGCTTGACCAGCGCCCGCGGGACGGTCTGGTTGACGATCTGCATCGAGCCGCCGCCGACCAGCTTCTTGAACTTCACCAGCGCCAAGTCGGGCTCGATGCCGGTCGTGTCGCAGTCCATCATCAGCCCGATCGTGCCGGTCGGCGCGAGCACCGACGCCTGGGCGTTGCGCCAGCCGTACTTCTCACCGATCGACAGGCAGTCCTGCCAGGCCTTGGTCGCGACGTGGAGCACCCGGACCGCGTCTGCGTCTACCGGGCGAACCGCGTCGTTGGCAGCAGCGTGCTTGCGCATCACTCGCTTGTGCGGCTCGGCGTTGCGCGCGTAGCCGTCGAATGCGCCGACGACGCCTGCTATCTCCGCAGAGCGCCGGTACGCCGTACCGGTCATCAGCGAGGTGATCGCGGCGGCGAGCGAGCGCCCGCCGTCGCTGTCGTAGGCGTGGCCCGTCGCCATCAGCAGTGCGCCGAGGTTGGCGTAGCCGATACCGAGCTGGCGGTAGGCGCGAGTGGTGTCACCGATCGCCGGCGTCGGGAAGTCCGCGAAGCAGATCGAGATGTCCATCGCCGTGATGATGAACTCGACGGCGCGGGCGAATGTCACCGCGTCGAAGGTGTCGTCGTCGGTGAGGAACTTCATCAGGTTCAGGCTCGCCAGGTTGCAGCTGGAGTTGTCCAGGTGCATGTATTCCGAGCAGTTTGCAACCACGACACCGCTCACGATGTAGCTGTGGTTGCGCGGCTCGGTGAGGTTATAGGTCGTCTCGAACCCGGTGGACTCGCGAGCAACCACGGTAACGGTCTCATCGACGTCGTAGACCCGATGGCGGTCAAGGGCGTCGCGAAGCTTCTCCGACTTTCGAGGCACGTCGAACCCGATCAGCGCGGCGTACTCGTGTGCGCTACGGCCGCTGATGCGTAGATCGAATGACGGGCCGTCCGACCCGTACGTCGCAGTCGATCCGTCCTTCCGCACGTAACTGAAGGAGTCCGACTTGGTCCCCGTCTGGTAAATCCGTGCGGCCAGTCCAAGCGATGCCAGCAGCTCTTGCACGCCCAGAAGGAGCTCCTCGGAGCGGCTCCCAAGGCCGACGTACCGCGTGCCGTTGGGAGAGTCCACGACACAGCCGTCGGCATCGAAGAGCCCGCGGAGGAACGCCGTGAGGATCGGCTCGGGCATCTCGAACGCACACTCGGGCACCGTCTTATCGGCCGCGCGATGCGCGGTGACGCCGAGCCCTCGAACGAAGGCCACGAACGCCGCCCGTGTCACCCGGAGCTGGACCGTGCCATTCGCCTGAAGCGAAGGCTTCGGCGTGCGACCAGT
>DATAVE010000032.1:0-3174 GCA_036267875.1 Mycobacteriales bacterium | reverse complement strand
GTGAGGTCGAGTGGGTTCGAGATCTCGACCGCCGGCCGTCGGCAGATGTCTGGAACTCCGAAGCCGAGCGGGAGCATCGCCGGCTGCGTGCGGCCGGTCTTACCGAGACGACGTTGTTCGACGACATCGCAATGCAGACGTTCGGCTACTCGCGGCGCATGGAGGTCGTCGACGTCATCGAGATGGTCGCGACCTACAGCGGCGTGATCACCGCGAGCGACGCCGACCGCGCCGAGCTGCTCGAGTCGGTCACCGAGAAACTCGCCGATCTGTTTCCCGGCGAGAGCGCGATCGACGTACCCATGCGGAGCTGGTGCTGGCGGGGGAGCCGCATCAGCCGCCCAGTCGCTCCTTGATCTGCTGCTCGTGACTGTCCAGGCGCTCGCGGTTCGGTCTGATGAACAGCCCCACGGCCGACGCGGTCACTTCGCCGTCGGCGGTGCGGATCTCGCCGCTCGTCGTCATCCGGCGGCCATCGGCTGAGTCGGTGCGCGCCCGCAGGGTGAGGGGTACGCCGACGGGCGTCATCCGGCGATAGCGGATGGTGAGCTCGCCGGTCATCGCTGGATTGCCGGATGCGATGTTGGCGATGCCGAGCAGCTGGTCGAGGAGGGTGGCGACCCAGCCGCCGTGAACCCCGCCGGGCGGCCCTTCGTGGATCGGTCGCATCGTTACCTCGGCGCCGACCTCGTCGGTCTCGGTGTCGACGACCTCGACGTTCATCGGCGGGGAGAGCGGGTTCGCCGGACCGGCGACTGGGTTGTGGTCCCGGTCGCCCTGGATCATCTTCTCGCGTCTCGGCCAGCGGGTGCCCTTCGCCAGCCGCGTGCCGTCAGGGCCTTCGAGCTGGGCCGAGATCACGTCGATGCGGGCGGCGACCTCGCGCAGCTCGTCGTCTCCCGCGTCGGTGACGACGGAGGCATCCATCAACCGGCGGACTGCTTCGGCAAGCCGCGATTCGGCGGTGTTGCCGCGCGGTGCGGTGTAGCCCTTGGGCAAGAACCCATCGACCACGTCAGGTCCCGGTGAAGCTCGGCGCGCGCTTCTCCTTGAATGCGAGCGTGCCTTCCTTGGCGTCGTTCGTGCCGAAGATCGCGACGCCGATCGCAAGCTCGCGGGCGAGACCTTCTTCCTCGGTCAGGCCTTCGCTCTCCTGCACCGCGCGCTTCACGGCCTGCACTGACAGTGGCGCGTTTGCGGCGATCTTCTCGGCGATCTCGAGCGCAACCTTCAGGGCATCGCCGTCCGGGACGACGCGGCCGATCAGCCCGATGCGCTCGGCCTCGGTGGCCGACACCCGCTCGCCGATGAGCAGCATCTCCATCGCCTTGGTGAAGCCGATCTGGCGACGCAGTCGTACCGTCGAGCCACCGAGCGGAAACAGTCCGCGGGTGACCTCGGTGACGCCGAAGACAGCGCCCTCGCCGGCGACCCGGATGTCGGTGGCCTGCAGGATCTCGGTGCCACCAGCTAGGGCGAAGCCCTCGACCGCCGCGATCAGCGGCTTGGTCAGCCGGTGGCTGCGCAGCAGCGCCTTCCAGTGGATGCCGGAGTCTTCCTTCATCCGCTGCGCGGCCTCGGACGTGGTGCCCGAGGCGTTCATCGCCTTGAGGTCGGCCCCCGAACAGAACGTCCCTCCTGCTCCCGTCAGCACCGCGACGCGGATCTCGGGATCGCTGTCGATGCGGTCCCACGCGTCGGCCAGGCCGACGAGCATGTCCGGCGAGAGCGCATTTCGCGCCTCCGGCCGGTTCATGGTCAGAACGAGGACATGGCCGTGCTGCTCAACTTCGAGTTCTGCCATCTGAGTGCGTCGCCCCTAGATGCGTTCGATGATCGTGCCGGTCGCGAGTGCGCCGCCGGCGCACATCGAGATCAGCGCGGTGGTGCCACCGGTGCGCTCGAGCTCGTGCAACGCGGTCGTGATCAGCCGGCTGCCGGTCGAGCCGACCGGGTGACCCAGCGCGATCGCGCCACCGTTGACGTTGACCTTGTCCGGGTCGACGTTGTGCTTGTTGCGCCAGTTGACGACGACGGACGCGAACGCCTCGTTGACCTCGAACAGGTCTATGTCGGCGATCGTCATGCCGGAGCGCTCGAGCACTCGCGTCGTTGCCGCAATGGGCCCGTTGAGGTGGTAGTGCGGGTTGTCGCCGATGAGTGCCTGGGAGACGATCCGAGCCCGCGGCGTCACGCCGAGCTCCTTCGCCTTCTGGGCCGACATCAGCATCACCGCGGCCGCGCCGTCGGAGATCTGCGAGGACGTACCCGCGGTGTGGAACCCGCCCTCGAGGACCGGCTTGAGCGTGGCCAGCTTCTCCAGCGTGGTCTCACGCAGTCCCTGGTCGCGATCGACGAGCCTGGTCTCGCCGGTGGGCTTTCCGTCCTCGCCCAGCACCGGTGCCTCGATCGGGGCGATCTGGCTCTTGAAGCGCTCCTCGGCCCATGCCCGCGCAGCGTTCTGCTGCGACAGCACCCCGAGCGTGTCGAGGTCCTCGCGCGTGATGCCGTGGTCCTTGGCAATCCGGTCGGCTGATGTGAACTGGTCGGGCAGGTCGACGTCCCAGCCCTCAGGCCGAGGTACGCCGGGCCCGCTCATCACGTTGGCGCCGAGGCCGACGCGCGACATCATCTCGACCCCGCACGCGATGCCGATGTCGATGGCGTCGGCCGCGATCAGGCCGGCGATGAAGTGGTTGGCCTGCTGCGCGGACCCGCACTGGCAGTCGACCGTGGTAACACCGGCCGTGTAGGGCAGGCCCTCCGCGAGCCAGGCGTAGCGGGTGATGCTGCTGCCCTGCTCACCGGCCTGGGTCACGCAGCCGCCGACGACCTGCTCGACGAGCACCGGGTCGATGCCCGTGCGCGCGATGACCTCGCGCTGGACATGGCCCAACGTGCGGGTCGGATGCAACCCGGCGAGCCAGCCGCCGCGCTTGCCGATTGGGGTCCGGACCGCCTCGACGATCACCGCTTCACTCATCAAAGCCCCTCGATAAAGATGGAGGAGTCCCCGTATCGAGGCTCCACAACCGAGTAAAACACGTTCTAGTTTTTTCGGCTACAACTGTTGACGCCCCGTCAGATCCGAGCAAAATGAGAACACGTTCTCGTTGCCTGAAAGGCGCCCTTCGTGACCGATTCGCTCGCTGATATCGACCTCTGGGACATGGA
>DATAVE010000031.1:0-1786 GCA_036267875.1 Mycobacteriales bacterium | reverse complement strand
CAGGACCTCAGCCATGTCTGTTTTCTCTCCTCAGTCCTGGCTCAGATGATCTTCTGCGATGCGAGGAACTCGGCCAGCTTGGTGCCGCCGTCGCCCTCGTCCTTGACGATCGTCCCGGCCTGCTTCGGCGGGCGCGCGGCGAACTCCTCAACCGACGTGCCCGACCCGGCGAGCCCGACGTTGCCGGCCTCGATGCCGGCGTCGGCCAGCGTCAGGGTCGTCAGTGGCTTCTTCTTCGCGGCCATGATCCCCTTGAAGGAGGGGTAACGCGGCTCATTGATCTTCTCGACGACCGAGACGATGGCGGGCGTCTGCGCCTCGACCACGTCGTAGCCGGTGTCGGTCTGTCGCTCGATCTTCACCGTCGAGCCGTTGACCTCGACCTTGCGGGCGAAGGACAGCTGCGCGGCACCGGTGCGCTCGGCGAGCATCGCGGGGATGACGCTCATCCGGGCGTCGGTCGACTCGACACCGAGGATCACCAAGTCGTGCTCGATCGTGCCGAGCGCCTTGGCAAGTGCGTACGACGTCGCCAGGGCGTCCGAGCCGTGCAGCCCGGTGTCGACGACGTGAACCGCGGAGTCCGCACCCATCGACAGCGCTTTGCGGATCGTCTCGACGGCCTTCTCGGGACCCATCGTGAGGATGGTGACCTCGCCGCCGTGAGCTTCCTTGAGACGCAGCGCCTCTTCGACGGCGTACTCGTCGAGCTCGTTCATGACGCCTTCGACGCCCTCGCGGTCGAGGGTCTTGTCCGCGTCGCGGAGCTTCTTCTCCTCGTAGGTGTCAGGCACCTGCTTCACGCACACGACGATGTTCATGGCCGGGGGCCGACCTCCTGCGGTAGGTCCTGCGATGAGGGCACTTGTGTCACGGCACGAGATGTGTCCGTGCTCCGAACGCGAACTCTAGCAAGCGATACCTATGCGGATGGCACATAGGTATCGCTAGGGCAGTACCGATGGCACATGCGTATCGCCACAGCAGTACGCATGTGCCATCCGCTCAAGCCGCGGAGGCCACTGCGGCCGCGATGAGCTGCGGCGTGATCAGCGACGCCCCGCAATCGCAGGCCGTCGTACCGGTGAACAGCTGCGAGTCGCAGCCGTCGCCGTGGCAGCCGACCGAGTGGCAGCCCGAGCACTCGAGCAGCATGATGTTGCAGGCGCTTCCGTCGAAGAGCCGTCCGTTGCAGCGATGCATCAGATCCTCCTGTGGATCTCGGGGTGATTGCTCTTCGGTTGGTTAGTGGAACTGCTCTTCTTCGGTGGAGCCCTTGAGCGCGAGCGTCTCGGCCTCGGGGTCGATCGCCGTGGCGACGAGGTCGAAGTAGCCGGCGCCTACCTCGCGCTGGTGCTTCGTCGCGGTGTATCCGTCGGCCTCGGCCGCGAACTCCTTCTCCTGGAGCTCGACGTAAGCCGACATGTCGCGGCTCGAGTAGCCCTTGGCCAGCTCGTACATCGAGTAGTTGAGCGCGTGGAATCCGGCGAGGGTGATGAACTGGAACTTGTAGCCCATCGCGCCGAGCTCGCGCTGGAACTTCGCGATCGTGTCGTCGTCGAGGTGCTGCTTCCAGTTGAACGACGGCGAGCAGTTGTAGGCCAGCAGCTGGTCCGGGTACTCCTTCTTGATCGCCTCGGCGTACTGCCGCGCGAGCTCGAGGTCCGGGGTGGAGGTCTCCATCCAGAGCAGGTCGGCGTACGGCGCGTAGGCAAGTCCCCGGGTGATGCAGGGATCGATGCCACCCGTCACGCGGTAGAAGCCCTCCGCGGTCCGGTCGCCCGTG
>DATAVE010000030.1:0-8319 GCA_036267875.1 Mycobacteriales bacterium | reverse complement strand
GCAGGATGTCGCCGAGTTGCTTCATCGAGCTGATCCGTCAGCGGCCGAGTGCCCGACCGGCAAGCTCAACCGCAGGTCTCCGGACCACGCCGCACCGGCCGCTATGCCGAGCGTCACCACGCCGACTAGCACAGCACATGCAGTCAGCCGTCGCCCGGCGACGCGCGCCTGACGCTCGGTTGCCCACCGTCCGAGGACGATCCCGGAGAGGATCGCCACGAGCAGGAAGTCGGCCGGGTAGGTCCAGTCGAAGTCGATGGCGGAGTGTGCGAGCAGGCCGCCCAGGGCCAACGGGACAACGAAACCGGTCACGGAGAAGTCGCGCCGACGCATCGCGCTGACCAAGGAGATCAGGACAATAAGGCCTATTCCGACGCAACAGAGCAGGAACGGAACGGCAAGTATCAGACCACCGTCAGAGAGGGCCTGCAGATATCCGGAGTGGGCAAGCGGCGACAAGGACCATCCGGCAGGTGCATGACCGACCGACTCGGTCGCGAGCGAGTGGTAGCCGCCACCAAAAAGCGGATGGCGACTGAAGACTCCGAGCGCCTCCCGCCAGAACTCGGTTCGGTAGTGGCCGTTCTGGCTCAGGGACTGGCCCGACCCCCGTGCCGAGGTGGCGCTAAGCGGCTGGACACGATGGGGAAAGAACGGCGGCCCACCGACCGCCCATACGGCGAGCCCACCGATCAGTAGTGCGACTACGACTCGGCGCAGTACCGCCCACCCACCGAAGGCTTGGGTCACGGTGACAAGGATGAGTGCGACCACGAAAACCGCGTCGGCTGCGCGGCTCGTTGAATAGACGAGACCGATACTCCCGAGAACGAAGCCTCCGAGACCGAGTACCGTCGGCGCACCTCGTTCGCGCAGCCAAACGCCGTACCCGATGAGGCTCCCCGGGATGAGATAGGCAGCGAACGGATCCCACCAATAGAACGTGCCTAACATCGGCCTGGTCGGGTCCTCGCCGCCCCACCATGCGACCCATCCCTCGGCAAACTCGACCATGACGCCAAGCACGACGAGGGCGAGTATTACTTCGACAATGCGACGCTCGCGCGCGATGGCAGCGGCCACCGCGACCACGGTCCAGCCGAACGCAACGTAGTCAGCGGCGTTTTCAGCGCCTGCCCAACCGGTCGGCGCTTCTGCGGCGACGACCAGCGCAGCACAGGACAACCACATCGCCAGCCAGATCGCGGGCTGCGGCAACACCATGTGCGGCCGGAGCGCTAGGAGCGCCACTGCACTGAGAATCGCGCCGCCGGTAGCCGCGCCGGCGCCACGCCCACCCCACCACCGCGTCGCGACCAGCAGCCACCACCCGACCGCCACGACCAGCGGGACGAGCTGTGCAACCTTGATCAAATCGGACCGACGATCGAACGTACGCTGGGATAGCTCAGTCTCGACCGATGTCGATGCGCGTTCGACGGTCGAGGCGGGTGGCACATGAGGGGAATCGGCGCACGACGGCCATCCCTTGAACGCACCTGAGCGAGGCCACCGTTCAGATTCAAGATCGCGCCGTCGCCGGTCGAGGGGAGTCCGTGGCGTCTGCGGTCGAAATCCGACGAAGAACTGCACAGCCGATCGCGCACATTGCCCAGCGGGCGAGGGCGACCAGTGATCCCGTTCTTGCCTTGGCGATCTTTCTACCGCTGCTGATTCTGTACGTCGCAACCGCAAACGTCACCGCCGCGACGCAGAGCCCCGACCCAGGCTCGGCCGCGCTCGCGGGCTGGCAGTGGGTCAACCACCACAACTTCTACCTCGACAGTCAGTTTCTTCGCGGCGATTTGTGGCTGTTTCTCGCCAAAGGCCACATCGTCACAAACCGGACGCCGGGCGTCGTGGTATTCGGTATCCCCTTCTACGAACTCCTCGGCCGCGGACCCGTCTTCAGCATGTTCCCGGCAGCCGTCGCCGGATCGACCTCAGCTGCGGGCGCCGTTGCCCTTCTCGTCCTCGCGCTGCGGCGGCTGCTCGGCAGCCGGATCGCCCTCGCGGCAGGTTTGATCCTCGCGTTGGGTACGTCGACCTGGTCGATCTCGGCTGATTCGTTGTGGACCCACGGCCCCAACGAGCTGCTTCTGGCCGCCGCTATGTACGCGTTCTCACGGAATCGGCAGCTCGCCGCCGCGCTGTTTCTTGGACTTGCTTGCACCGTTCGCCCGCACCTCGCGTTCGTTCCGCTGGTCGCCGGGGTCTGGTACGCCGTAAGGCGACGGTCCGTGGTGCCGCTTGCAGTCTTCGGCGTTCCCGCCGTCGTCGGCGTCGGCGTTATTGCCCTGTGGAACCACTGGCTGCTCGGCTCATGGTCGATCGAGGCCGGACGGTCGTACGCGTCCGCGGGACTGTCGAGTGTCGCGACCGGGCCCGGATACAACTTCGGCACCAACATCCTCGGAACGTTCTTCTCCCCGGATCGCGGCCTTGTCATCTGGTGTCCGCTGTTCGTCCTCCTGCTCGCCGGCGTCCGACGCGGCTGGCGCGACGCTCCCGACTGGGCTCGGATCTGCTCGATCGGCGGCATCGGCTACCTGTTGCTGCAGCTCAAGGTCAACTACTTCTCGGGCGGCACCAATTTCTGGTCGTACCGCTTCGCCATTGAGCCCCTCCTGCTCGCCACCCCGTTACTTGCCTACGCCGCGCGCGATGTCTTCCGCCGGCGCCCTCTGGTACGCAGATTTGTCATCGCAGCAGCGGCGTACTGCGTCGGGACACAAGCAGTGGGGGCGCTGTTCTTCGGTTCCCAGGCCCATGTGCTGATCGATCCGTGGACACACTTCGGTCTGGCCTCCGAACTTGTCCACGACGGACTCGGGCCTCGGATCGTGATGGGCCTGACGGCGGCGACTGTGATCGCCGCCTTGCTCTGGCGTCCGAGGACTTCCGATCAGGAGGAGGCGGAGTCCTTGGCGTCTCCCGCGGCCGCGTCTGCTAAGTGAGGTCTCCGCGCAGCAGGACGCGATAGGACTCGGCGACCGCATCCCAGGAGAACAGCGCCGCCGCGCGCGCCCGGCTCTTCGCACGGTGCATGCTCATCGCCTGGGCGGTCAGCCGGTCCACCTTGCGGATGAGCTCGGAGAGCTCCTGCTGATCGCCGAAGTACCACGAATCCGGTCCCGCAACCTCGCGGTTCTCGGGAGTGTCGAGAACGACGCAGAGATTTCCCGCTCCCATCGCTTCGATCAGAGCAGGGTGGGTTCCACCGACCTCGGTCGCATGTATGTAGCAGCGTGCGTTGCTCTGCAGTGCCCAGTAAGCATCGCCGTAGACAGCCCCGGGAAGCACGGTGTTCGGCGCCGCCGCACCGCGGACGTCACGATCCAGGCGCTCGTCGTACGTCGCCGAGCCAAGCATGACCAGTGGGCGTCGGGTTCCCGACGCGGCGTGGGCGGTCGCGACGAGCACGGGGTTGTTCTCGCGCTCCCATCGGGAAACGTAGAGGTAGAACTCATTCGCCTTCACCGAGAGCTCGGCAGGCAGCGGCTGGTTGCGCGGAATCGGATCTGCGCCGTACGGGATCATCACCGAATCGGCATCGTGCTTGACGCGGTAGTAGGTGCGGACCTCCTCGGCATCCGTGACGAGAACACTCGCCCACCGAACCGAGAGCCACTCCCCCAAGCGGTACCAGGACCTCCCAACTATCCCCCACTTGCCGCGACGCCACTCGAGACCATCGACGTTCATCACAACCCGCCTACCGGCGCCTCTCAGCAGTGGGAGCATTGGGGCGTTCGCGGCGTTGCACAGCAGCACGTCCCGGATCCGCGTCCTCGCGACGAGGTGCACCACTGACAGAAACGTATGGACCACCGTGTCGAGGTACTTGTTGGAGACAGTCGGCAGAGTCACGAGGCGCACCCCACGCCATTCGGTGCCGGCGGTGGCGTACTGACGACGGCAGTAAACAGTGACTGGGATGCCAAGGTCCGTGAAAAGCGTCGCGATGCGCTCCGCGAACGTCTCGAACCCGCCGTAGTTCGCGGGGATGCCGCGCGTGCCGATTATCGCCACGCCGTGACGCGAAGGCCGAGGTCGGCTGCGGACCGCACGAAGGCGCGGCGTGAGACCCGTTGCGCGAAGAAGGGGCACGCCGTGCAGCATCGTGATGCTGGCTACCCGCATCTCCAGTCCGATCAGCCCCGGCGCGATCAGCAGGTCGATCCCTGCTGCCGACAGCGCACCCGCAAGTCGGCCGGCCTCGATCGGATCGGTGTCTGCGGTCACGATCAGGCCATCGATCCGCAACAGGCGCGCTTGTTCCACCATCTCCGTCGGTGACAGATTCCGCGACAGCACATCAACGACAACGAACGGCGCGCCTGGCGCCCGGACAAGATCCGAAAGCAGACGTCGCCCAACGGCGTCATCACCGACGAGGGCATACCTTTCGAGACCGATCCCGAGCGGTACGAGCAGGCGCCGGCTGCGTCGGATAGCCGCGCGCGAGGCAATCGAAAAAAGCAGCATCGCGAGCGTCACGAGGCCGACCCAGGACCGCGATAGCGCGGCATGCATCCCGAACTGATTGACGAGTTCGACGGCGAGACCCACGACGAGCGCCGTCTCCACGGCTGGCTCGACGTTTGACTCCCCCACTCGAAGGGCGCCCCGCCGGTACAACCCTGATGCACGTCCGGCGATCACCAGACCGACCGCGATCCCGACGGTCATTGCCTCGTAGCGCGCAAGGTAGTACGCCGGCACTGAGGTCGACCCGAAGCGCAAGGAGTACGCCACGTAACCAGCAAGCAGCCCCACGCCGAGGTCGACAACCACAAGGAATATGTCCGACCGGCGGCGGAGGGCCAGGTTTGCCAACATCCTGCTTTGCGCCTCAGGCTTCGGCGCGGTCCGGTCTGCCCACCGACGCCACGAGGGCTGGAGGGCTGACCCGATCGAGTGCTGCGGAGGCGTCGAGCGCAACGCTGAGCGCCACCCGGGCTTGCTGGCCGGTGACACTCCTTTCCAGGTTCCCGGCCCGGACGTCATCAACGAACGCGGTGAGCTCTCGCCACAGCGGCTCGGCACGAGGCACCGGAATGTCCAGCTCCCGGGGCCTGCCGAACGCCTCGACAAAAGCGGCGAAGTCCTCGGAGTCCTCGATCCACGCCGTCTCGAACAGACGTAGCTCCTGCGTGACGTAGTTTGCCTCCGCCACGCCGTGCGAACCTGTGACCGTCAAGGTTCTGACCTTGGTCGGTGTCACCCAGTTGGCCTGAATGAAGCCTGACGCGGCACCGACTCGCATCAGAATCTCTGCCGAGTCGCTATGCACCCGCTGGAAGGTTCGGGAGCCGTGTGCTCCGATGAGAACCGGCTCGGCGTCCTGCAAGAAGCTCATGACGTCAATGTCATGCACCGCCAGATCAACGACGACATCCGTCGCAACACCCCGCGGCGGAACGCCCCCGACCCGTCTCGCCACTAGGCTGGAGATCTCCCCAAGAGTGCCGTCGACTACCAGTCGCCGGAGCTCTGCCACGACCGGGTTGTGCCGCTCGACGTGCCCGACCGCCAAAACACATCCACTGCGCCTCGCCGCCTCGATCATGTCGTCGGCCTCGGCCAAGGTTGTGGCGATCGGCTTTTCGACCAAGACGTGGACCCCCGCCTCGAGCGCCTCTAGCGCAAGGCCGTGATGGGTCGGGGTCGGGCTAGCAATGCATATGCCATCGACTCGGCCATTCCCCAGTGCGTCCGCCAGCGACGTGTAGTGGGGCAGACCGATCGCCGTGACTGTGCCCTGAGTCGCGCGATCAGGATCCGCCAAGCCGACGAGCTCGACGCCTGGCATCATCGCGAGCTTGTTGAGATGACGGGCGCCCATCCCGCCGCCACCGACAACAAGCATTCGAAGCCGTCCGACGGAGTTACTCACTCAAACCTCTGAGCGCATCGATCGTCCGGTCGATGTCGGACCTGGAGAGCGCCGGATGCACCGGAAGCGCCAGCACCTCCCGGGCGGCCTTCTCGGCGTTGGGAAATCTCAATGGCCCGTCTGTCGCAGCGCGGACATGCGCGTACGCGGTCAACGGCTTGGGGTAGTACACCGCGGCATGGACGCCCCGCTCCGCAAGCGCAGCCAGCGTGGCATCGCGGGTGAGACCGAAATCCTCCGTCACCCGCACAACGTACTGATGCCATGCGTGGCGAACTCCCGGCCTGACCACAGGAAGCATCAGCCCGGGTACCTCACGCAGCCCCTCCGTCAGTGCCGCGGCATTGTGCGCTCGTTTGTCGGTGATCTTCTCAACCCGCGACAGCTGGTGAACCGCGATCGCCGCATGAATGTCCGTCAACCGGTAGTTGTAGCCGAGTTCGGCGTACTCATAGGGCCCCGTCATGCCGTGCTGACGGAACCGTCGTGCCGCCGCTGCCAGTTGATCGTCGTCGGTGACGACGGCACCGCCCTCGCCGCACGTCACGTTCTTGGTCGCATAGAACGAGAAACAGCCGATGTCGAAGAGAGCTCCGGCGGAACCCGCCGACGACCGACCGCCCAGGGCCTGACACGCGTCTTCGACGACCGGAATCTTCGAGCCCGCCCGATGGGAAATGCCACCAATCTCGTCCACGGGCTGCCCGTACAGGTCGACGACGACGACGGCGGCCGTTCGTTCCGTAACCGCGCTTTGGAGCTGTGCTACCTCGGGGCCGTAGTCGTCGAGCCGGATATCGGCGAACCTGAGACGGGCGCCCTGCATGATCGCTGGGTTGACGGAGCCTACAAAGGTGAACGGCGTGGTGATCACTTCACTGCCAGGTCCGACACCAAGTGCGTGCATCGCGCAGTGAAGTGCCGCCGTCCCGCTCGACACCGCAACCGCATGACGGACACCGATCTGCGTCGCGAGGTTGCGCTCCAGCTGCTCGACGAGCTGGCCGCCGGCAAGCATGCCGCTTCGCAGGACTCTCACAACCTCGTCGACGTCGACGTCATCGACAATCGGCTGGCTGATGCGTACCTGACCCACCCTGCAACCTCTCAATCGCGATCGACCGCATCAACCTACGGGGCCTCAGCCGCCCATTGCGAGAGCATGACCGGCGTGAACGCACCCGTCGTCGCAGCGCGCGGACGGCTCCTTGCGTACGCGGTCGTGATCCAAGGAGTTGCTCGAGCGTCCCAACTCGTGAGTGCCGCGTTTGGATCCGCCCTGATTGCGCACCGACGCAGCGCGGAGCTGTTGGCGACCTTCGGATTAGCCCTCCTCATGCAGACGATCGTCCAGACCGTCGGCGACTGGGGTCTAAGCGCTATCGGTACGCAGGCACTCGCACGAAACGAACCCGGCGTGACGAGCGGCAGACTCACCAGGCTGCGCTCCACCATTCAAGTGCCGTTCGCAGCGCTCGCGGCGATCGCTTGCGTCATCCTCTGGGTCGAAGGGCGCGACCTGACAGCGGCTGGCATTGCAGCCGGGGTGGCTGCGGGTTCGGTGACCAACATTGCGGCGGGCGCCACATCATCATTCCAGGTCGACCTGCGCCTGGACGTTCCGTCATGGATCGACATCGTCTGCCGACTTGCAGGATTCGGAGCTCTCGTCCCACTGATCCTCTCCGGCGCGCCCGATTGGGCCGTTGTCACCACCCTGCCTGCCACGGCGGTCGCTGACCTGGCGCTCACCATGTGGGCAGCCAGACGGGCTCACTACAGCATGTGGGACACACCAGGCCGTGGCGTCGAGCGACGACTCCTCCGCCAGGCGACACCGCTGATGACATTGACGGTCTGCGGAGTCTTGTACATGCGAGCGGCCAGCTTCGTCGTCCTCGGGCTGCACGGAATGACGAGTTTCGGGGCCTACTCGCTGATCTTCAGGGTTGTCGACGTCCTCGTGTTGATTCCCTCCCTACCGCTCTCTGTGATCTTTCCGATCTTGGTCCGAGCACACGCCACAGACGTGGAGTCATACCGGACGAGCTGCCAGCGCGCGAACGACGGTCTGATCGGACTCGGTGTGGCCCTTGTACTTGTCATCGAGCTTGCAGCCAAGCCGCTTGCCCACATCATCGGAGGTCCATATGGCGCGACACTCCTGAGCCCGATGCGGCTACTCACCCTCGCCGGTCTGGCCGGATTCACCAACGCACTGTTCGCGCAGCTATGCATCATCGAGGGGTTACAGCGAGTGATTCTCCGCCTTTCAATCGGCGCGTTGCTCGTCAACGTGATCCTCGCGGTCGTGCTCGTCGAAATCGATGGACTCACCGGCGCCGCCGGCGCGTCCGCGATCACCGAAGTCGGCGGAGCCGTTCTCGTGGCGGCCGTGGTGTGCCGTCGGGCGGCACTGG
>DATAVE010000029.1:0-9955 GCA_036267875.1 Mycobacteriales bacterium | reverse complement strand
CGGCGCGTCCCACGGCCTCGAGATGCCTTTCGTCTTCGACGACACCTCAAGCCTCATCGGCCAGTTCTTGCTCGGAGGCGCTGCACCAGCCCACCTGGCGAAGACGATGCACGAGACGTGGATCAACTTCGCTCGGACGGGGGTCCCGAGCAGTGCAGTCATGCCCGAATGGCCTGTCTACAACCTTGACGAGCGGCCGGTAGCGGTGTTCGCGGAGGACATCCGCGTGGAGGGCGATCGCGACGCCGAACGCCGTGCCTCGTGGGACGGTGTCGACCTCCGTCACAGCTTCCCGCTCGAGCACTGAACCGCTGTTGGAAGGTTAGGTCCTCCTGGCGTCCGCGAGAGCGGGTGGCCTTGCCCACACGGTGGCTGCTTTCGTTGCGCCCCAACGAGATTCGGCCGAACCAAGGTGACGCAATCGAGCCGCGAGGTGTTCAAGATGTGCGGCGGCCCTGCGCCCCGCGAAGGTGGGCTGCGGCTACTCGAGCGGCTGGCGCGCAATCGCATCAGGCTCTCGGCCGGCGAGGGTCCAGCCGACAACGATGGCGGCCAGCGGCATGCCGACCAGGATCAGCAGCAGGTTGGTGAAGGGGATGTTGCCCAGCGCGGCGATGCCGCCGTTGAGTGAGTTGTCCCGGATGAAGCCGATCACTGCGACGTAGCCGGCGACCGTGCCGAGCACCGCTCCGAGCAATGCGAGACCTCCCGCCGTCGCCGCGGTCAGCGATCGCCGGGTTCGGCTGCTCGCTCCAGCCGCGGTGAGGATCCGCAAGTCCGAGGACGTCTCGCTGCGAATCAGCCCGATCGTCATCGCGAGGATTGCGAGTGCAAGCCCGATGCCAAACCCGGTGGCCGAGTTGATGACCTGCGCCGCGCTCGGCTCGTCGTTCGGCTTCTCCAGACTCAGTCCGCTGTGCGCGGCGGACAGGCGAGCGGCGTTGACCTGCGCCGCGGTCGGAGACTGAGCGGTCTGGATCAACCATCCCGACGGCCGCGGATTCAGATGCAGCCGGGCGACCGCGCTTTCGGTGATGACGGTGTTCGGGGCCGACGTACCTGACGGCAGGGCACCGATCTCCTCGATCACCGGATTCGGCTGACAGTCCTGCGCCGCAGTGCACGGCGGATCAACCGGGGCACCGGCTTGGTGGGCAGTCGGTGCGAAGCCGCCGTTCTGCTGTTTGGAGCCTGCGCTCGAGTAGGTCAGCTGCATCAGGGACAGGCCCGACAGTCCGTGGCGCATCGTGAGGATCTCCGCCGCCGGGTCGATCTGCGAAGCCTGGATGCCGTACGCCCGCAGGAGGGCCGGGGTGGCGACATAGACCTGTCCGTTCCAGTTGCGCCCGGCCGCATCGTGGAACAGCGAAGCGCTGGTCGTCTCGAGCTCGATCACCGTGCTGGTGCCGAGGGAGGAGGCGATGGCGTTGGCGGATTGGCTCAGCCGGTTCGCCTGAGCATTGGTGATGGTCGGGTTGACTCCGGGTGGCGCGTCCCGGTTCTCGCTCGCGGGGTAGAGGGCGAGCTGATGCGAGGACAAGCTGGGTCCGGCGTAGTCCAGGGAGTTGCCGTAGCGCAGCGCCGCGAGGATCACGATGATCACCGAGATCAGGATCGCGACGGCGATCGCCGAGAGCGCCGACCCCGAGCGCGCCCGGTAGCGGGCAAGGTCGCGGAGGGCGAGGCGGGCCGTGATCGGCGCGCGCCGGCCGACACGCGCCATCGTCGACAGGGCAAAGGGCGAGAGCAGGATCACACCGGGGATCAGCGCCACGACCCCCAACACCAGAGCCGGTGCGTTGCCGTTCTGTGCGGAGCCCGCGGTGCTGCCCGCGATTCCGAGCAGGACGAACGCGATTCCGAGGAAGACCAGGCCGGGAAGCGCGGACCGGTGGATCTGCCGTGGCGTCGCGGGCCGCCCCGACAGTGCGGTGACGATGGGAATCCTCGTGATGGAGTGAGCCGGCCAGCGCGCGGCGAGGTACGTGGCGATGACCGCGAGGCCAATGGCGAGACCCACTACGAGCCAAGGCAGGGCGAAGACGCCGATCACGTGGTGGACGCTGGTCTCGAGCCGCGGTCGGTAGGCCAGCCAGCCGCCGAAGCCGATGGCGGCGCCGGTGACCGAGCCCGCGATCCCCACCACGGCGCCGTTGGCTCGGACGACCAGCGCGATGTCGCGGTCGGTCGCACCGAGTGAGGCAAGCATGCCCAGCGAGCGGAGCCGGCGCTGGGCGAGCACGGTGAACCCGCCGACGGCGACGAGCGCGATGAGCAGCAGACCGAGCACCAGGCCCGCGAGTGAGAGCGTCTCGGGGTTGATCGGGTTGGTCCAGGCGTTGCCTGGGGCGGCCTGGACGTCGCTCCCGATCTTGCTCGGCCGCACACCGTCCGCGTCGAAGAGCACCGTGACCTCGGTCGGCGCGCTGACCTGACCGGGCGCGACGAGGGCGAACTCGCTGAGCAGGCTCTGTGGGTTCCGTACCGTCCCGACGACGTCGTACGCCGAAGTTCCCTCGTGCCAGACGCTTCCGATTCTGACGTTGAAGTCGGCGGCCAGCGCCTTGGTCATCGCGACCTGGCCGGGCTCGCTCGGGTAGTGGCCGGCGACGAGGCCGAGCATCGGCCCGCCGTAAGGTCCGGCCGGATTCTGGGCGCGCAGGTCATAGGTGTCGACCGAGCCGGGCAGGTTGAGCGTCTGGCTGGAGATCACGTCGACCGAACCGAAGCGTTGCTCGATGGCGGAAATCTCGGTGGCGAGGTGGGGGTCGGAGCCACCAAAGACGGCGCGGTCGTGCGCCGTGCCGAACCCGGCGTTCGCGGGTGGCGGAGTGTTGGTCGCGACGGCGGATCCGATGATGGTCGCGGCGACGGCGAGGACGATCAGGCCGAGGACGAGAAGCTGCTGGCGCCACTCCCGCCGGAACATCCGCCAGGCCCATCGGATGACCGCCCGCCTGGCCGCGATCCCGCCGTCGCGCGCTCGGCGGGGGACCGCGGCGGCATCGGCGACCGTCGCGGTCATCGCTGGGGAGTGGGCTGCAGCAGTGCTTCCGGGCTCGGCGGTGGCACGGTCTGGTCGGCGACGCGACCGTCGCGCAGGAAGACAACGCGATCCGCCCAAGACGCCAGCTGTGCGTCGTGGGTGACGAGCACGGCCGCGACGCCTCGCTTGCACGAGCCGAGGATCAGTCGCATGACCGACTCGCTGTTGACCGAGTCGAGCGCACCGGACGGCTCGTCGGCCAGGAGCAGCCGCCGCTCACCGACGACGGCGCGGGCGATGGACACGCGTTGGCGCTCCCCGCCGGACAGCTCGTCGGGGTAGCGGTCGGCGAGCTCGGCGACCCCGAGCTCCTCCAGAGCGGTCATTGCCTGGGTCCGGGCCTTGCGTGCCGACAGTCCGTCGAGCTCGAGCGGCATCGAGACGTTCTCCGCTGTCGTCAGACCTGCCAGCAGGTTGTAGTCCTGGAACACGTATCCGATCGAGCGGCGCCGCAGCCGGGCACGGTCGTTGCGCGACATCCGCGATACCCCAGCCCCGCCGACCACCACCTCGCCGGTCGTCGGCTCCTCGAGGCTGCCCGCGATGGTGAGCAGTGTGGACTTGCCCGAGCCACTCGGACCCATCACCGCGACAAGCTCGCCCGCCTCGACCTCGAGGTCGATTCCCTCGAGCGCGTGGACAGCGGTGCCGCCCAGGCCGTAGGACTTGCAGATGTTCTGGAGCTCGAGGTAGCTCATGGGCGCACCACCATTCGTCGCCGCAGGCGCGGCATGGATGTCGGATCGGCGGGATCGAGGCGCGCCCGCTTGAGGCGGCCGCCAGTCGCGTCGAGCCATCGCACGATGGCATCGAGGCGGAACAGCTCCGCGTCCGCCACGAGGGCGAACGCCAGGTCGAAGTCGGCTTCGTCTTCCTTGAGCCGCGTCCACTGCTGCATCAGCTCGACGACGTAGCGACGGTGGATCTGCATCACGTCTTCGACGTCGACGCCGGGGACGTGCAGCGCCGACAGCACCTTGATCACCAGCTCGTCGCGGGGTGGCGCGGTCATGTCCGGCGGGTTGTTGAGCCAGCTAAACAGCTCGGTGGTTCCGTGCGCGGTGATCCGGTACATGTTCTGCGCGCCGTCGCCGGATCCGGGGTCGGTCTCGACCATGCCGTCGCGTTCGAGGCGGTCCAACGTCGTGTAAACCTGGCCGACGTTCAACGGACGAACATCCCCAGTGTTGGCCTCGAACTCCTGACGGAGCTGTAGGCCGTACTTCGGCTCGGCGCTCAGCAGTGCGAGCAAGGCATGTCTGACACTCATCGCCGCGTCTCCTCAGAAGAATACTCAGTATACTACCGAGATTCATGGTGAGGCACACGCGGACCGGTGTAGCGCCTAGACATCGCGTCGAACGAGCAGCGTGCCGCCGATGATGAGGGCTGCGGTTGTCCAGGCGGCGAGGACACCGAGGCCATTCCAGGGACTCAGTGCGAGGTTGTGCAGGTTGGTGGTGGCTTCGATCGATTGGCCGGCGTTGGTGGGGCCGATCTGTTCGAGTCGATGGTGCCAAAGCGGGTCGCTGACCAACGCCGCGAGCAGCGGGAACAGGTAGAGCAGTCCGAGGACGATGCCAATCCCGGTCGTGGAGTCTCTGACGGCGGTAGCGACGCCGAGGCTGAGCAATCCGATAAGGACGAGATACAGGACGGATCCGCCAGCGGCTCGCAGGGTTGGACCATCGCCGATTGAGATGAGCCGGTATCCGCTGGCCGATGTGAACCCGTTTCCGGCCAGGGCGGATCGTCCGATCAGCAGACTGGCTCCAACTGCGGCGGATCCAGCCAACAGCACGGCGAAGGTGAGAACGCCGGCCTTCGCGGCAAGGACCTCGAGTCGGCGGGGCACGGTCAGAAACGTCGTGTGGATCATGCCGGTGGCGTACTCGTCGCACATGGTCAGTACGGCGAGGCCCGCGACGATGGCTTGACCGAGATCGACGCCGGTCAGTGCGAGCCGGACCGGGTCTTGGCCAGGTGAGGACTGCGCGTGGACGCTGGCCGATGCGATCGCGCCCACCGCGACCGTCATCACGATGGTGGCCGCGAAGAGCCAGGTTGGCGCGTTGGTGGTGCGCAGCTTGGTCCATTCGGCGTGAAGCGATCGCCTCACGCGTCGCGCCGGCGGAGGACACGAGAGGCGATCGCCATGGCCAACAAGGTCCAGGCGCAGAGCACCGCGAACCCGGCCCATGGCGCGAGGGGGAAGTAACCGTTCATCGGGGTGTAGCTGTCGGATACCTGTGAGTAGCGGACCACGCTTTGTTGGATCGCGAATCCGGCGGCGGGGGTGATCCGAAGCAGCCAGGTGCCGATCGAGGTGGACACGGTGAGCCCAAGGATCAACGGGAGCACCGTCGTGACCACGATCAGCGTGACGGCGAGGGCGCCGCGACGCGCGATCGCTCCTAGCGCCAATGCGAGTACGGCGGTGATCGCGATCATCGCCGCGGTCCCGATGACGGCACGGACCTCGGTCGAGGTGCTGATCGGCAGCAGCGCGTTTCCATTGCTGCGCTGCACGTGCCGGCTCAGTACGAACGCCATCGCGGTGCCGATCAGGCTCGGGATGAAGGCGGTCGTGCCAATGACGATCGCTTTGGCAACGAGGACGTTGCGCCGGTTCGGGGTTGCTGTGAAGGTTGTGCGGACCAGGCCGCGGCGGTACTCAGAGGTGATGTAGCCAGCGCCGAGGATCGCGACCACGATGAGGGCAGCGAATGCGCCGAGCAATCCACTGTCCGGCACGGTGCCACCTCCGCCTGCGCCCGAGGCAAGCGGAGCGATGTCACCTGACCCTCCGACGACATACCGGTCGCCGGTCTGTCGATAACGACCGGGGGCCAGGCTGTCGGAGGTCGGTCCAGCGCCGACATTCGTGGCGTTGAAGTGCTCTGCGGTCACAGTCCCGGTCGTGGCGAGCTGGTCGAAGGTCCCTGTCGCGTAGGTCCCCTCGTTGGAGCGCGAGGAGGTAGGGACGACGGGTGAGGTGACGAACAGGCCGGCCTGAGCGGTGCCCGCGAGACCGCTTAGCCGAGTTGTGCCGATGGTGTACCAGTGCACGCCGTCGGTGGAGTCCGAGCCGGTCAGGGTGTCGCCGGAACGGCTCAATCGAAGCCAGCGTGGCGAGCTGGCGGTGACGGCGCCTGGAAGCCCGGCGCTGTCGCCGGTGTAGTCCTCTTGCATGCGCACGCCGTGGTCGCCGGTGACCATGACGGCGGCGTACCGCGATCCCGTCGACAGGCTCGGTGTGATGAGGATGCCGGCCTTCGCCCACGGTGCGAGCGCCGGTTTGCTCTGCGCCAGCAGGTTGGTTCCGGCCTCGACGTGGTTGCCGGCGGTCGAGGTGACTCCGGTGAGTGAGCTGACCCGAACGCTGATCGAGCCGTCTGCGGCGATCGGCTCATGCAAGTAGTAGTAGGCGTCAACGACCGCCTCTCCATTCGGCCCGACCGGCACGGGAGGCTCGCCGTGACATGAGCCTGGGCCGGGTCCGTCACAGATGCCGGTGTGACTGCCGGCCGAGACCACCCAGGAGAACGCCACCATCACCACAGCGATGAGGACGGCGGTGACCGTCCATGAGCGGACCGTGCGCAGCTTGGTCCATTCCGAGCGCAGCAGGTTGGTCATCGCGACGTCCGCTCGCTCGGGTTGCCGTGAAACTCGACGGCGTCGCGGGTCAGCGCGAGGTAGGCCTCTTCGAGGGTTGCTCGATGGGCTGAGACCTCGGAGAACGGGATGTTGCCTTCCCCAAGGATGCTGACGATCTGGTCTGCGGGCAGACCAGTGATCCTCAAGGCATCAGGCCCGGTCGCCACGACTGCTCCCCCCGCGCGCGTGATCGCTTGGTCGGCTTGGTCGGCCGCGGAGCTGCGCAAGGTGACCTGGTCGCTGGACGCGCCAGCGAGCAGCTCGGCGACGCTGGTGTCTGCGATGACCTTGCCGCGACCGATAGCGATGATGTGATCGGCGACGTCTTGGAGCTCGCTCATCAGGTGGCTTGAGATGAGAACTGCGCGCCCGTCGTCAGCGAGTGAGCGAAGCAGGGACCGCATCCACACGATGCCCTCGGGATCCATGCCGTTGAACGGCTCGTCCATCAGCAGGATGGGAGGGTCACCGAGCATCGCGGCGGCGATGCCGAGCCGCTGGCGCATCCCGAGCGAGTAGCCCCCGGCCTTGCGTCGAGCGGCCGTTCCCAGTCCGACGAGCTCGATGACCTCATCCACTCGTCGTGCCGTGAGGCCCTGGGAGTGTGCCATCCAGAGCAGGTGGTTGCGCGCAGTTCGGTTCGGCTGCAAGGCGCCGGCGTCGAGCAGCGCTCCTACCCTCGCCAGTGGCTCGTCGAGCGCTAAGTACGGTTGGCCACCGACGAGGGCCGTTCCTTCGTCGACCGCATCGAGGCCGAGAACGACGCGCATGGTCGTCGACTTGCCGGCGCCGTTGGGGCCGATGAATCCGGTGATCTCGCCCGGCGACACGGTGAAGGTCATCCCGTCTAGGGCGCGGGTCGCGCCGTACCGTTTGCGGAGGTCTTGGACCTCGATCGTTGCTTCGACCATTTCGTCGGCACCTTCCTAGCGACAATGTCGAGAACGGTTGTACGACCGGGCCGGTGACAGCGCCGTGACCGTGGTTGACACCTCGCTGACACCTCGAGCCTGCGATCGTGGGAGATCACGGTGGGGCTCTGAGGCGAGGTGAGTGCGGTCAATGCGAGTGCTGGTCATCGAGGACTTCGAGGTTCTTGCGCAGTCGATCGCGACCGGTCTGCGCCGTGAGGGCATGGCGGTCGACGTCGCCCTCGACGGCAATGCCGCCCTTGATCACCTGGACCTGACCGAGTACGACGTCGTCGTCCTCGACCGTGATCTGCCAGGCGTATCCGGAGACGAGATCTGCCGTCGGGTGGCGGCGTCCCGCGCCTTCTGCCGAGTCCTGATGCTGACAGCAGCCGGCACCATCAGCGATCGGGTCGCAGGCCTCGAGCTCGGGGCGGACGACTACTTGCCGAAGCCATTCGACTTCACTGAGTTCGTTGCGAGAGTTCGCGCGCTCGGCCGCCGTAGTGGTCCCGCGCTTCCGCCGATCCTGGTCAGTGGTGACCTCCGCGTCGACCCCGGCCGCCACAGCGCCACAAGAGCGGGTCGCCGACTTGAGCTCAGCCCGAAGGAGTTCGCCGTGCTCGAGTACCTGCTCGGCCGCGAAGGTCGACCGGTCTCGGCCGAGGAGCTGCTGGAGCGTGTGTGGGACGAGGCCGCTGATCCCTTCACAACCACGGTCAAGACCACGATCCGGCGCCTGCGGGCGAAGCTCGGCGAACCGGCCGTGATCTGCACGGTTCGGGAAGCCGGCTATCGGATCGGCCCGACATGAGCGCACTCACCGCCCGTACGGCTTCTCTGTATCGAGTCCGTCGGACGGTGCGCGCCCGATTCGCGCTGCTCTATGCGGCGATGTCCTTCATCCTGGGATTCGTGCTGCTCGCCATTCCCGCGGGCTTCGTCCACGGAAGCTCCAGCTCGGTAGCCGCAGTGCCGAGGCGGAGCGGCTTGACCAATGCCGGTGCCAGCGTCGCGCGGTCGCAGCACAGCACCGATCTGCACAACCTCGTAGTCGGCTCGTTGATTGCGCTGATCCTGCTTGCCTTCGCCTCGGCGGCTCTTGGCTGGTTCCTGGCCGGCAGGCTGCTACGTCCACTACGGACGATCACCGAGAACGCCCGAGAGATCTCCGCGACGAACCTGCACCAGCGACTGGACCTGGCCGGACCCGACGACGAGTTCAAGGAGCTCGGGCACACCCTCGACGACCTCTTCGGTCGGCTCGAGGCGTCGTTCGAAGCACAGCGACGGTTCGTCGCCAACGCCAGCCACGAGCTTCGTACCCCGCTCACCGCCGAGCGCACAGTGCTTCAAGTGGCCCTTGCCGATCCAGCCGCAGACGATCAGACGCTCCGCGCGGCATGCGAGCAGGTCATCGCTCTCGGCGAGCAGCAAGAGCGACTGATCGATGCGCTGCTCACTCTCGCCACGACCGAGCGCGGAATCGACCGGCGAGAGCGGTGCGACATCGTCTCGATCGCTGCCGCCGCCGTTCAGGCGCGCGCGTCCGAGATGGAACGACGCCGGCTCCACGCCGTCACCGAGTACGGCAGCGCCGTTGTCGATGGTGATCCTCGATTGCTGGAGAGCCTGGTTACCAACCTTGTCGACAACGCGATTCGCCACAACGTCGACGGGGGTCATCTCACTGTCACCACAGCGACAACCCAGAATGGCGGCGTTCGGCTGTCGGTCAGCAACCTCGGGCCGGTCATCCCTGCGGACCAGGTCGGGCGACTGTTCCAGCCGTTCCAACGGCTCGGAGTCGACCGGATCGGCGGCGGCGGACACGGGATCGGCCTGGCTGTCGTCCACGCCGTCGCGGTTGCCCATGGGGCTGCGATAAGCGCCATCGCACGACCAAACGGGGGACTCGACATCGACGTCGACTTCCCTGCGGCGTCGGCCCATTAGACGGTGTACAGAAGCTGAGTGCCCGCCCTGCCGAGGCGCATCGTCTATGCCTCCGACGGCAATATCTCGGGTTGGCGGTCGCCGTGACATGTTGGAAATCAACGATTTCTCCCGGCAGGATTCGAACCTGCGCCACCGCCTCCGGAGTGCTCGGTGAGCGCGTTGGTGAACATTTGTCCGCGACGAGTCGACGCGAAGACGTTCACCTAGCCGTTGGTTACAGCAGCATTTTCGTTTGTCCGGCCCGGTCTCGTTCACAGCCGGTCGACAGGTACGCCACATCGGCTCCTCATGGTTGCGCGGCACTCTCTGCTTCGTCACCAAACGACGAGGAGCGCCACCATGAACGACGACCGCCCGACCCGCCAGTCCGTAGTGCGCC
>DATAVE010000028.1:0-46539 GCA_036267875.1 Mycobacteriales bacterium | reverse complement strand
CGCGCTGGGTGGCACTGGCGCCGCGGCCGTCACGGCCACGCTGTGCTGAGGACCTAGCCGAATACCGCGAGCGGGAGCTCAAGCGGCTCGCGCCGCCAACCCAGGCGGGTGGGCTGGCGATCACCCCTCGATAGGGCCGGACGCCGCCTCCGAAACCCACGCCGGCCCGTAGTTCGTTGACAGTGCGCTCAAGACCTCACCTGCCCACGCCGCGTCACAGCTGGCCGCGGCAGCAGCAAGTAGCTCCGCTGTTGCACCGTGGTTGGGCGGGGCGAGCAGACGGGCGAGGTCGGTACACATGTCACCCGCGCCTGGGAATCCATCGGCGGCTCCTTTGAGCATGAGCCGAGCGACATACCAATCACCGACCGGGACGACGTGACGATCGAGCGCCCATCGGAGCCGCTCGAGAACCCAACGATCGCCGAGGGACGCTGCAAGTGGCGGGTCGGCGAGAAGGCCGAGAGCTGATTCCACTGATCGTTCGGCGGCTCTATTCGCGTCCGCGGCCGCGCATGCGGCTGAGATCAGCGCTCGGGCGGTTACCGCCATCTCGGCAGGGACGACGTCGATAAGGAGTAACTCGTCGACGATCTCGCCTACGAGAGCAGCAGGTATCTCGTCGCCCTGGCTCAACAGATCGAAAACGGCCACCTCATCCGCAATCAACTCACTCGCGAGCATCGCGTGGGTCAGCAGGCCGAGTGGCGCCGACCACCGCGCGTCGGGCCGATTTGTATCGTCAGGCTGCAACGGATCCTCCACTGCGAACAACGTCGGGCGTTCGTCGCTGTCTGCGGCGAGCAAGATCAGGTCGGCGGTATGCCCGTCGATCACGAACGACGCGGTCCCCGTGAGCTGCCAACGGACACCAAGCTTGCTCGCGCGCATCCCGGCGCCCGGACGCCGGCAGCGCCACGGTAGCTCGCAGATCGCCACGGGCAATCGATGGCAGGTAACGCTGTTGGACGACGGTGTCGCCGCTACTGATCAACGTTGTGGTCGCCAATACCGCGGTGGCGAAGAGGGAGATGGCAGCAGACAGCGGCCGGCTTCCTCTAGGACGATTCCCAACTCCACGAGACTGCAGCCCGCACCGCCGTACTTCTCCGGCACGAGCAGAGCTGTCAGACCGAGCTCCGTTGTCGCCGTTCGCCAGAGCGCAGGATCGACTCCCTCGCTTGTCTCCATGATCGTGCGGACGACGCTCTCGGGTGCCACACGCTCGAAGAACGCCCGGACGCTTCGCTGGAGCTCCTCGTGTTCAGGCAATAGCAGGAGCAGTTATGGTCAAGTGAGGTTGTAGAGCTTCATTGCGTTGTCCTGCAGGATCTTGCGGACGCTGGCGTGCGGCAGCCCGCCGAGGTGCCTGTTGATGAACTCCCGCGGAACCAGAGCCGAGCTGACTGGACCGGGCGACATGCTCGTGGGATGCGGAAAGTCAGTCTCATACAGGATGTTGTCGTCGCCGAGGTAGTCGATCGTGGCTTCAAGCGTTGGGCCGTGTTCAAACCAGAAGCAGCCGTAGATTTGGCGGCGAAAGTACTCGCTGGGCAGCAGTTCGTACTCAGGGTGCTCTTTGGAGACGCCGCACTCGGTCCACATCCAGTCCAACGCCTGCAGCGCGAACGGGATCCAACCCACTCCACTCTCCACCGACACGAACTTCAGGTCGGGGAAACGGTGGCAGATACCTCCGCCGATCAGCATCGCGACGGTTTTCGCGTTGCCCAAGAAGAACGTCATCGGGAACGTCGCGAAGTTCGCATGCGCGCCCGCGGAGGGATGCAACATCTGCGGCATCGCGGCGTCGCCACTCGCGATGTGGAAGTTGACTGACAGGTCCATTTCCTGAGCGGCTGCCCAGAGCCGGTCCCAATGAGGGTCGGTCAGCGTCGGCGATCCGAAGTCCTCCGGTGCCTGTGAAAACACCATGCCCTTATGGCCCAGGGCGACGCAGCGCTCCATCTCCTTGATCGACAGATCGATGTCCCAGAACGGCACGGCCATCACCGGGATGTAGCGGTCGGACACTCGACGGAAGTCGGCCAGCCAGTCGTTGTAGGCCTGGAGCAAAAGCAGCGCCAGATCCATGTCGCCGAAGTCCATGTAACGGCCGGCGCCGAAGCCGCCAACGTTTGGATAGAGAACCTCAGCGTGGATGCCGTACTCGTCCATGATCTCCAGGCGTCCCTCGGGCTGCCAGATCCGCGGGTCGACCATGTCGAGCTTGGCGGGAAACTTCGGCGGTGGCTCGTTCCAACCGGCGATTGCGAGTCCCGCCGCGGGGCTGAGCACAGTGCCTCCGGACATCCACCACTCGATGCCGTTCGCGTCGGTCTCGACATGGGGGACCTTGTCGCCGTACTTCGACGACACCCGAGAGGTCCATAGGTCGTAGTGCTCGACGACGTGCGTGTCGCAGTCGATGACCTTGATGTCGAGCGTGTCGATGAGGTCCATTGAGATCCTCTCAAGAATCGGGCGGCAACGCCGGGCAACTGGTTCTCTGCCGGACGATAAGTCGCGCCCTGAATACTGTCAACCGTTGGGTAGACGAAATACGGGCGGCCAGATACCCTTCGGCTCGCCAACGATCGAACCGTACTCGTGCGCGGCTTCCGGGTCCGGTGCCGGCCGTTCGCGAGGTGGGCATTACTGCCAGAGGAGCTCTCGTGACTGACGCAATTGTTCGGGCAGATGTCGTGGTCGAGGTTGCGGCGGGTGAGCATGTCGCCGCCACCGTGTTCGCACCCTCGGACGTCGGCAACGGCGCGCCGCGCATCGTCGTCTTCGCTTTTCCCGGGGGAGGCCTTGGCCGCGGCTACTTCGACGTAAGTTGGGCCGGCGACGAGTCCTACAGCCAGGCGAGGCACCACGTGCGGCGAGGCTGGATTGTCGTTGCCTGCGACCATCTCGGAGTCGGCGACAGCAGCCTTCCTGACCCTGCTTCCTTGACCTACGAGCGG
Organism: Mycobacteriales bacterium; assembly: GCA_036267875.1. Classification (GTDB taxonomy): domain Bacteria; phylum Actinomycetota; class Actinomycetes; order JAFAQI01; family JAFAQI01; genus DASZTV01. The sequence continues at coordinate 43,570 of DATAVE010000028.1, read as the reverse complement.
CTCGCGAGTGCCAACGACGTCGCGGTGCGTCAGATCCTCGACGGCCTCAGAGACGGAAGCCTGGTCGATGGCGTCGGCCAAGTCCCGGTGCGGGCCACGATCGGCTTGGGCCACTCGATGGGTGGCTGTGTCTCGATCGTGCAGCAGGGCAACCACGCAACCTTTGACGCGCTTGCCGTCCTCGGCTTCAGTGCGATTCAGACCACGATCCCAGTGCCGACCGGGAAGCTGGAGACTGTCCACAAGGAGCGCGACGACGCGAGTGGCAGCTTGGAGCAGGACATCGATGCAGCCGGCGGGGTGGGCATGTTTCGATGGGCGTTTTATGCAGATGATGTGCTCGCCGCACTGGTCGACGCAGACATGGGCTCGGGATACCCCCGCACCGGATCGCCGCCCGCGTGGGGCAGCCCGACGACGCCGCCTGTTGCGTTCTCCATGCTGAGCCCGGGCGTTGTCGAGGCTGAGGCTGCAGTCATTTCCTCGCCGGTATTCATCGCAAGTGGTGACCGCGACGTCATTCCGGAGCTGCGGGCGGAAGCGAGCGCATACTCGAACAGCAGCGACATCACGCTCGTCGAGACGGCGGGGATGGCCCATATGCACAACATGGCCGGAAGCCGTCAGCTGCTCTGGAACCGGCTGCACCAATGGGCAGAGTCGATCTTCGCCTGAAGCAATCCGCAGCGCCAGGCTCGGATCTCCTCCAATTCAACCGGCCCACGGGTTGACAATAATGTGATCCTGCTCCTACGGTGTCGTCATGACGGTGACGGCGCTGGGGGAACGGCGGATCTACCGCGAGGGCGACTCCGACATCCCGGCTGAGTTCTCGGAGCTGCTCGTCCGAATGCTTGTGCACCATCTCGAGAACTCGACGAACCCGAACTACACCAAGCTGCTCGCGCATCTCTGGGAACGATGCATGACGCTCGCTCCCGAGGAGCGGCTCAAGACCACCTTTGCAAAGTTGATGCAGCAGGAGGTTGAGCACGGAGTCATCACCGCTCGAATCCTCGCCGGTCTGGGTGTCGAAGAGGTTCACGGACCGATCAAGCAGTACCTATTCCATCTGCCGATCGGCACGTTCTGCGACATGGCGTACTTCAACGCGCTCGGTGACCGCGTCGGCTGCTACATCGGTGAGACCTGGCAGGACGTCCCTTACGAGCCACTGCTGGGAGTCGCCGAGCGGCTGCACAAGGACGAGGTGTTTCACGCGACCTTCGGCATGGCCAACCTGCGTCGAATCTGTGAGACGCCAGAAGGACTGGCCGAGGCAAACGAGAAGATCAAGATCTGGTGGCCGGCTGCGCTCGACATGTTCGGCCGCTCCGACTCCGACTTCTCCGAGGCTTACGTCCGGTGGGGCCTACGCAAGCTGAACAATGAGCAGCTTCGCCAGTCCTACATCGCCGATACGCGTCCACTGCTTGAGGCGATCGGCATCGTCGTGCCGGACGATGCAGCGAACCGACGCTTTCTGTAGCGGTCGCGACGAGGCCGTGGTAGACCCGAGCGCTTCTGAGTCGAAGCCAACGGCGGCGGCACAGCGCTCGATCGGGGTCCACCGAGTCGGCAACCGCGCCGTCATGCTGGACGTTCAGCTGGCTGGCTATCACGAGGTGTTCTTCATCGTGACCGGCGATCGAAGTGTCGTCATCACGATGATGGATGAGGGCGATCGCACCCATCCTGAGGCGCAGGTCTTCGTGTTCGCCAAACCTTATGGCTGGGACCTCGACTGCCCGGCCGATGAGCTGTTGCTGCGGGTCTGGGCGGCCGTGGGGGTGCAGCGATGAGAGCCAAGCCGACGAGCGGGAATCCGCTCCGGACTTATACCGACCCGCCGGTTGACAAAAGTGAGCCCACTGACTACACACGGCGTACGCGCCCGCGAATGACGGAGGCTTGATGTACGACTCCTCTGCCCTACTCATCGACGGCGATCTTGTCGGGAGCAGTTCCGGCGCGACGTTCAACAACATCAACCCAGCCACCGAAGAGGTCATCGGTGTCGCCGCTGATGGGACAGCCGACGACCTCGATGCCGCGGTGGCCGCCGCCAAGCGCGCCTTCGGAGAGGGCGGCTGGAGCCAGGATCCGTCCTTCCGCGCCGAATGCATACGGCAGCTGCAGTCGGGGCTGCGCGCGCGGATCGAGGAGGTTCGCGAGGTCCTGGTCGCCGAGAGCGGTTGCACCGTATCGCTGAGCCAGCTCATGCAGGTCGAGCCACCGATCGAGGACCTCGGCTACCTCGCCGATCTGGCCGAGTCCTACGACTACGAGCCCTCGCTGCCGGACGCAGTCAACCTCATGGGCCCTGCCAGCCGTGTCGTCCGCCGCGAACCGGTTGGCGTTGTTGGCGCGATCACGCCGTGGAACTTTCCACTGATGCTGAACCTGGTGAAGGTTGCGGGAGCACTGGCGGCGGGCAACACCGTCGTGCTCAAGCCGGCTCCCGACACTCCGTGGACAGCAGCGCTGTTGGGTGAGATTGCGGCAAAGGAGACCGACCTGCCGTCAGGTGTCTTGAACGTCGTCACATCCGCCGACCACGGCATCGGCGCGCAGCTCGCCGGGCACCGTGACGTCGACCTGGTTACCTTCACTGGTTCCACCGCTACGGGTCGGGCGGTGATGGCGTCGGCGGCTCAGACCGTCAAGCGCACGTTCTTGGAGCTTGGTGGAAAGTCCGCGTCGATCGTGCTCGATGACGCTGACCTCGCCGCAGTCGTCGGCCTCGCTTCGTCGCAGGTTTGCTTCCACGCCGGTCAAGGCTGCGCCCTTGCGACTCGCATTCTGGTTCCGCGCACTCGCTACGCGGAAGCGGCGGAAGCGGCGGAAGCGGCGGTCCGCGCGTTTCCGTACGGGGATCCGCACGATCCCGCGAACTTGATGGGTCCGCTGATCAGCGATCGACAGCGGTCCCGTGTCCTGGAGTACATGGACATCGGTCGATCCGAGGCGCGCCTGGTGGCGGGCGGCGGTCGCGCGGCGCAGTTCGACCGGGGTTACTTCGTCGAGCCGACGTTGTTCACGGACGTGAGTCCCGACGCTCGCATCGCTCATGAGGAGATCTTCGGCCCGGTCGTCTCGCTCATCGCCTTCGATGACGACGACGACGCGGTGGCGATCGCCAACAACAGCATGTACGGACTCTCTGGCGTCGTCTCGAGCGCCGACCTCGACCGCGCGCTCGCCGTGGCACGACGGATTCGCGCTGGAACGGTCGCGGTCAACGGCGCGCATTGGCTCGGCGCCGACTCGCCCTTCGGCGGATACAAGCAGAGTGGCCACGGTCGAGAGAACGGCGTGCCGGGCTTCGAGGCGTTCCTCGAGATGAAGACGATCGCGTACCCGCCGCGCTAGGTCATCACCGACAACTACAAGGAGAAACGCTGTGGGCACTCTCGAAGGCAAGGTCGCCTACATCACTGGAGTTGCGCGCGGCCAGGGCCGCTCGCACGCCGTGAAGCTCGCTGAGTTGGGCGCTGACATCGTGGGTATCGACCTCTGCGAGCAACTCGCAACGGTTCCGTACCCGATGTCGACCGAGCTGGATCTGAAGGAGACCCAGCAGATGATCGAAGCCTTAGGCCGCAAGGCGATCCTGCTGAAAGGAGATGTGCGTTCGCGTAACGATCAGCAGCAGGCGTTCGACCAGGCGGTCGATCAGCTGGGCCACGTCGACATCGCGATCGCGAACGCCGGCGTGATCATCGCTGGCACGAACTATGCGGACGGCCAGCAGGTTTGGGATGACGCGCTGGGCATCATGCTCACCGGCGCTTGGCACACCCTGCAGATCGCCGCGACCCATATGCAGCCGCGGGGCTCCGGCAATATCATCATGACCAGCTCGGTGGCGGGCCTGAAGGCGTTCACCGACGGTGGGGCCGGGTCTGACGCTTACACCGCGGCCAAGACGGCGATCGTTGCCTTGGTCAAGTCCTACGCCGCGCACCTGGGGCCGTCCGGTGTCCGGGTCAACGCTGTTGCGCCCACCGGCGTCAACACGAAGATGGTGACCGAGAACCCGGCGCTGTTCGAAAGCATCATGAGCGCGCCGCATCTCGCCAACGCGATGCAGAACGCCCTTCCGATCGAGATGATCGAGCCGCGGGACGTGAGTGAGGTCATCGCGTTCCTGGTCTCCGACGAGGCAAGAACCATCACCGGCTCCACGGTCGCGGTGGATGCAGGCTCGATGGCGCGACCGTGAACTCAGTCTCTCGCCGATACCACGTGAGGACCTCTGTATGACAACGGATGTCGCCGTGCCGCCGTTCCCGATCGATCTCTACTCAGCGGAGTCGTTCAGCAACGGACATCCCGCCGACCAATATGCCTGGCTCCGCGACCACGATCCGGTTCACCGACACGAAGCGCCGGACGGCGGTCACTTCTGGGCGGTCACTCGCCACAGTGACATCAAGAACGTCGAGCGAAGCCCCGAGGTCTTCGCCGCCGGCCCGACGGTCATGTTGATGGAGATGGGCCCAAGCAATGGCTTCTACAGCATGGACGCCCCCGAACACGCGAGGTTTCGCAAGCTTGTCGTGCCCCGCCTTCTGCCGAAGGCGGTCAAGATCCGGATGCCCCAGCTTGAGGCACTGGCGACCGAGGTGGTCGACCAGGTCGTCGAGGCCGAGGAATGCGATGTGGTCGAAGACATCGCGGCGCTGATGGCTGCCTACACCGCGGCGGACCTTCTCGGGATGCCGCGTGAGGACGGCCGGCGGCTCCACGAGTTGCTGATGGTGATGCACTCCTCGGTTGACGTAGTCGGCGAGGAGGCGATGGGCAACGCGATGATGGAGCTTGTCGCGATGGGACAAGCCGTCTACAACGACCGACGCCAAAATCCCCGCGACGACGTGTACAGCCTGTACGCCAACATGGACATCGACGGCGAGCCGATCAGCGAGTGGGACTTTCTCGGGCACTACCTGTTGCTCACCGACGGCAGCCTCGACACCTCACGCAATGTGATTGCCGGTGGGATCCACCTCCTGCTGCAGAACCCGGATCAGCGTGAGCGACTACTGGATGACCTCGACGCGCTGCTGCCGGCAGCGGTAGAGGAGATGTTGCGTCTCGTCAGTCCGGTGGTCTATATCGTCAGGCGCGCGCTGAGCGACACCGTCTTCGCGGGGCGCGAGATCGCGACGGGAGATCGAGTCGCGATCTACTTCGGTGCCGGTAATCGTGACCCAGCGATCTTCAGCGATCCTGAGCGCTTCGACGTCACGCGCACGCCGAAGAACCAGATTGCGTTCGGCAGTGGCGGCCCTCATTTCTGCGTCGGTGCCCATCTAGGTCGCGCCGAGATCACCGCCGTGTTGCGTGAGTTGTTGACCCGGCTGCCCAACTTCGAACAGACCGGCCCCCATGTGTGGGCATCCACGAGTCTCACTTCGGGCCTGGCGCGACTGCCGGTGCGCTTCGCCGCGGCGTCGTGATCGATCAGGTGGGAAGGTCCCACTCGAGTGGCAGGTTGTCGAGCCCGATGAGCGCGCCATGCTCCACGATCGGCTCGTCGGCAACGACCCGGTAGCTCGGGATCCGGCTGTGCCACTCCTTGAGCGCGATGCGCATCTCGGTTCGCGCCAGATGTGACCCGAGGCAGCGGTGCGGGCCGGCGCCGAACCCGATATGCGGATTGGGTACCCGGTCGAGGATGAAGCTGTCGGCGTTCTCGAACGCCTCGGGATCGCGGTTGGCGGCAATGATCGGCAGGTAGACCATCTGCCCGGTCTTGACCGGGCAGCCGTTGTGCTCCACGTCCTGGATGGCCTTACGGCCTGGCGTCACGAAGGCGTAGTAGCGGACGACCTCCTCGATCGCCGTCGGGATCGTCGACGGGTCGGCGACGATGCGGTTGCGGTCATCGTCGTGGTCGGCAAGGTGCAGGAATGCGTAGGACAGCTGCATGGCCACCGTGTCGAGTCCGGCCATGAACAGCAGCAGACACATCGCCAGTAGGTCGTCATCGGCGATTGGGGCGCCCTCGATCGTCCAGGTGAGCGCCTCGCTGACCAGATCCTCGCGTGGATCTGCCCGCCGTTCGGCGATGAGCTCACCGAAGTACGCGACCACCTCGAACATCGCGGCAACAGAAGGCTCATCGCCGAGGACGCTGTGCAACATCGTGGTTTCCCACTTCTGGAACTGCGCCGCGTCCGTGACCGGCAGGCCCATGATCTCCATGAACACGGTGTTCGGAAAGCGCAGTGCGACCTCGGCGACGAAGTCGCACCGTCCGTTGCCGGCGACGTCGTCGAGGATTTCGCGCATCACTTCGCGCATCCGTGGTTCAAGTCGGGCGACTGCCCCCGGAGAGAAGGTCGGCGCCAGGAGTTGGCGCCACGCGGTGTGCAGGGGTGGGTCCAGCATCTCTGGAATCAAGATGTAAGGCGGATCCGGAGCATCCATCGCAATGCCGGTGCTTGAGAACACCGTCGGTTGTTGGAATGCGGCGCGAATGTCAGTCATTCGCGTCAGCATCCAGAACTCGTTGCCGCTCGCATCGCCCAGGTGGAAGCGTGCGCGTTCCCGCAACTTGTCGAAGTTGTCGAAGTGCCAAAGTGCCGGGGACTTGGGGGTCAGGATGTCTTCAAATCGTGCAATGCCTTCGGCGAACATGCGCGTTCCTTCGGTCGGTTCGCTGGAGGTCATTCCTTGTTCCAATGTTGGGTCGTCGATGGCGGGGCCGACATCGACTTCGAGCGGCGTACGTATCGCGTCGTGACGACGGTGGCGATTGTTCCCGTCGAGACCGATCCATCCGCAGCTGGCGGTGACGTCGACGCCTGCGCGTCGCATCTTGAGAGCTACCTTCCGAGACGAACGCGAGGAGCGACCGTGCGCCCGCTGCCACGCGATCCCGGCAGCTACAACGTCACCTATTTGACGGAGGCATCGACGCTGGCCGAGGCCATCGAACACGCCTCTATCGATCTCATCAAGGCTGCATACGCCGCGGGTGCCAGCATGCCGGGCATGAAGTCTCCGGATGGCTTCCACATGTGGGTGACGGAGCGGTTCGTGAGAGCAACGGTTGTCGAGGGAATGTGACATGACCTCATGGCTCGCAGATCGCACGGCCGCCCTGCGCGGGCGCCCATTTGTCCTTGCTGATCACGGCGACGAACACGCACGAGTCGAGCGTTGCCGGTGCGTTCGCGTGGAAGTTCAGGTGACCTCCGACGAGGCCACCCAGATTGTTGTTGTGAATCATGGCGAGGCCCTTGATCACGTCCGCTGAGGTGATATTGCCGTACGCGGCGCTGCCCAGGTTGAGAATGGCCCGTTCGAACAACTCACCGGAGGTCCAGCCGGCCGCGGCACCGCCACTGTCGTCGAGCGTCGGGGCGTAGCGCGCGAGCGCGTCGTGGTAAGCGGTCAGCGCTGGTGTGCCGGTTGCCATCCATGGGAACTGCACACTGCCGATCGCTAGTCCTTGAAGATTCGGATCTGATTGCTGGCTGTTCGTCACTCCGAGGGAGAGCGCGAGATAGATCGGGTGATAGTTCTGACTGGCACAGTCGCGGCCGATCGCATTGACCGCACTTACGCCCGCGCCGATGAAGATGACGTTCGCCCCCTTGCTCTTCGCTGTCGCGCATTGCTGGGTGAAGTTGGAGCCTGCCAGGGAGATCGGTTGATCGCCGACCGCGTGCAAGCCGGCCTTTGCCGCGATGCCCTGCTTGGTGAGCATGTTCTCGCCCTGAGTGCAGGGGCTGGCTTCGATGCAGTAGAAGAACGAGTACTTCGTTCCTCCTTGGAGCACGGCATACCGCGAGATCGCGTAAAGAACTGCCTGGAGCGGGCCGCCTTGCGGAAAGAAGTTCTTGTCGGTGTACCAGGCGGAGGACAACAGATCCCCGCCGACAACCGGGACGCGGTGCTGGTCAATGTAGGGCTCAATGCCAGCTGTAGTGATCGGGGTGAACGCGTTGATCGCGACCGCGTGGTCGTCCTGAACAAGCTGCTCGACGCCCGACTGCGCGCTGCCGTTGTCTCCGCCATCGTCGATAGAGTCCACGACTACCGGGTGACAGGCGATGCCACCAACTGCGTTGGTAGCCGCCGCCCAGATCTTGAGACCGTCTACCGCCGAGCCGATGCTGCCGCCGATGATGCCGCTGAACGTGCCGACCTGGCCGTACACGATCGGTGACCCTTGCTTGGCGCAGGTGTGGCTGGTGCCTGCGGCCTGCGTCTGCTGACCGGCGGGTGTACCCGCCCCGGAACCACCCGTCGTCTTGCCAGGCGATTCGCCGGAGCCGGGGACGATTGAGGTGCCCGTGGTCGGCGCACTACTCGAGGGCGTGGTTACCCCGGGCGCCGACGTCGAGGCCCCAGGCGTAGTCACCCCGCCCGCTGTGGTGCCCCCGCTGTTCGACGAGGGGGCCGCGCCACCATCCGCCGCGGCAACGACCGCGGAATGAGGGAGCCGGGTGCCGCAAGAGGTCAGCGCAAGCGGGAGGGCGAGAGCGACAATCGCCGCGATCTTGGCGCGCTGACGTTGTTTCATGACTCTCCTCGGATCGCGGGCAACGGGTTCGTGTGGTGGGGGAAGCGGCGCTGCTGTCGCCGTGCGGCTACTGGGCTGCGCGCCCGTCCCCGGCTCTCTCTTGCTTCGCGCTCGAACCACGCGCCAACTCCCGTACCCGCCGAGAGCAGTGCGGCGGTGAGTGCACCGACGCCGAATAGCAGCGGGAGCACCAACGTGAACCGCGGGCTGTTGATGTATCCGCCGACGACCTCGTACAGGATCGCCGCGAGAATCGCGGCCGGCAGCGTGCGGAGGAACGTGGCAGTCAGCGCCATGATCGCGAGCAGGATCAACGAGTTGAAGAACGAGAACGAGTTTGGGTCGGCGGTGCCGAAGATCCCTCCGAACAATGCCCCGCTGATGCCTGCCAGGAACGCGGAAATGCAGAACACGATGACGCGTGTCGTCGCCACGCTCGCGCCGAGCACGGTCAGGGCTGTGGGAGCGTCGGCCACCGCGCGCAGCAGGCGGCCAAGTCGTGACCGTTCGATGACTGCCACGAGGACGGCCGCCAGCGCAACTATCAGAAGCATGAGGTAGTAGTAGGGCTTGGCGCCGCTGAAGCCTTCGGGCCGCGGAAACGGGATCCCATTAGCCGGTCCGAACATCCAGGTTTGGAGATAGAACACCTGCGCGAGCAGGGCACCGAACCCGAGAGTCGCCAAGCCGAGGTAAAGCCCAGACAGCCGGATGGCCGGTATCGCGATGATCGCTCCAACCGGCACGGTCAACAGCCCGGCGACGAGGAGGGCGACGGCCCACGGCAGGTGCTGCTCGGCCGCCATCTTGGAGAACGCGACTCCGCCGACAGCTGCGAGTCCAATGTGGCACAGAGAGACCTGGCCTGACGTTCGCACCAGCAGACCGAGCGAAAGAAAAAGCACGATCGAGCTCATCGCCTCTGACCAAAAGACGAGCTTCGGGCCGCTGGCGATCACCGGCACCAGGGCGAGCACGGCGAACATCCCGATATTGATCGAGCTGCGGGTGCGCAGTGCGAGCTGACTGGGGCTGCTCGCCTTCGCCTTCACCTGGCGGCCGACATCGACAAGTCGGCGTTTGGGTACCACCAGCAGGCCGATGAACAGCACGATGAACGGTGCATTCGGGCCGAGCTGCGACAGTGACTGCAACCCTGAGCGAACGCTGGTCTCGTGATTCACCCAGGCTTGAATCAGCCCGACGACGATGCCTCCGACGTACGCCAACGGCAGACTGCGGAAGTAGCCGAAGACCGCGGCTCCGAAGGCGTAGACCACCAGGATCGTCAGCAGCGAGCCATCGACGGCGCCTTGTTGAGGAGCGATGAGGATGCCGGACAGCGCTGCGAACGTAGTACCGATCATCCACGCCACGCGGCGGATGTGTGCCGGATTGTGGCCGGTCATGTCGATGAGGGCGGGGTCATCGACCACGGCGCGCATGCCGGTGCCGAGTCGGCTGTAGCGGAAGAACAGGTAGAGGCCCACGGCAAGCGCGAAAGCGATCAGAACCGTGATGACCTGGTCGTACGTGACGTTCGTGCCGCTGACAGCGAAGGCTCGGCCGTGCGGCAGGTACACAGCGAGCGGCAACGACGCGTCGGTGTTGAACGCGATGCTGCCGGCCTGACGAAAGATCAGCAGCAGCCCGACGGTGCCGACGATCTTGTACGTGATGGGCACGTCAGCAAGGCGGCGGGCGACCAGCTCCAGCACCAATCCGATGACGGGGCCGAATATCAGCACCGAGATCAGCGCGGCATACGTCCACGACAACCCGAGCTCTTGCGGTGAGTAGAAGCCGTAGAAGACGTAGGCAGCGGCCGCCGCGACAGCGCCCTGACCGAAGTTGAAAAGGCCAGAGGTCTTGTAGGTGAGGACGAGCCCCATCGCAGCGATCGCGTAGATCGATCCGACCTCGACGCCGGAGACAAGAATCAGCCCGTAGGCATTGGCAAAGCTCACCGCAGCGTTACTCCAGCCGTGACCGGTACGCAGACGGCGCACGGCGTGAGGCGCTTGCGGCGACTCGCGGTGACCCGTGTCGCGGTCTTTCCGTCCATCAACGGGCAGTCGGCGAGGTGGAAGTGGGTCATTCGTGCCGCGGTCACGAGGGGCTGCGAGGAGTCCGCTGCCGGGCGCGGCTCGTCAAGCACAAGTCGAGCGGCAACGCCATCGACCATCCGGGACTGTCGAATCCGAACGCTGCGAAACGAGCTGAGCAGCCACCTCATGACCCCTAGCCCGCCGACCGCGACGCTGCCAATAGCGATGGCGAGCCAGAGCATCTGGCGTGACGGCACGAGGGTGCCGCTGATTCCCACCCAGCTGCCGATCAGGCCGATCGTGGCGATGGTCAACGTCAGGAGCAACCGCTGGACATCACGGACATGCCACGGCATCTCAGCGGCGGGCAGCGCGTCTTGCTGAATCCGTGCGCGCCGAGCGAGCTCTCGTGCCACAACCGTGGGGGGTCCTCGGTGTTGCAGCCGCCCTGCGGGCGCGCCTTCGCGGGAGCCGTTAGGTGCCGCCAGCGTCACGCTTGCCTACGCCCAGCTGTGCGCCCGCGCGGCGTCGGGGGCGACGGATCGTCGCTCGAGTCCACCCGGCTGTCCTCCGGCGCGGCCGCTGCGAGTGAGTGTGTCATCAGGGTGCGATCGAGGTCGTCGAGCTTGCGCCACTCGTCGCGCAGATCGGCCGAGAGCCAGAGCATGCCGCCGAGGCCAAGCAGAAAGATGCCGGTTAGGCCACCAGAAACGATGTATGGCAGTTGCTCGGAGGTGTACGCCGTACCGCTGACGCCGACGTATCCGAGGATCAACGCGACGACTGCGGCAACGATGCACACCCAGGCGCCGACACGGTCCCACTGCAGGCGAACCCAAGTTACGAAACCCATGTTGCGCTCCACTTCAGCTCGCCCATAACTTGCGCACCCCGATGACTCGGATGACCTGCGTTGCACCGAATAGCAGGAGCCCAGCGCCGACGATGACGAGATAGATCGTCGCCGCGTCCAACGCGCCCGGCAGGCTCTCGGCCGATAGCTGCTCGCCTCCCGATGCACCCGCGACCGCTGGGGATCGGCCGGCTGCCGTTGGGCCGGATGCTCCGCCGAGATCAGTCGGAAGTGGGGCGCCACCCAGCGCGCCGCCGCCCAAGGCTGCACCCGAGCCGACAGAAGCCGGCCCGGTCCCGCCGATCACTGGCACCGTCCCAGAGGATCCGTCGATCGCCGAGAGGTCGGCCGTTGCGCTCGACTGACCGAAGACGTAGACGATCTTGGTCGGACCGGGGGTGCCGAGGAGCGGGTTGGGCGGCACTTTCACCGGCGACCTCGGCAGGGTCTGGGTGATGGTGAGTGCGGCCGCGATGATCCCGTTCTTCAGATGCTTTGGCTTCTGAAAGGTCATGTCCAGACCCACGGCCTTGAATGCGGCAAGTATCGGACCGGAAGGGATCGGATACTGCTTCTTGCCCAGTTCAGGCAATGTGATCGTGAAGCTGCCGTTCACGAATCCGATGTCGGGCGCGGCGATCGTCTCCCCGGCGAGCCCTGCCGGGAGCGGCAGGGACGTCAGGCTCGGTGGGCACGGAATGGGTGGGATACCCGAGACCGGGAGTTGGTTGATCGGACAGAGGTTGAGAGTCTTGGGCAGCGTTAGTGACAGGCCGGGAACGGAGATCTCTCCTACCGAGAGATCGCTCGATGTCGTGAGCGCACCCGCGGCGCTACGCGTGGCCGTGGCGTCGGTGTGAATGCCGGAGATGGTCAGCAGCCCACCGAGGTCGAAGCCGGTGACGTCAGCTGTTGCCTTCGTGCTGACCCCGCCGTCATTGTCCAGGGCGCTGACGACATTCGATCTTGCTTCGGCGATGCCGTTGCCGCCGACCGTGGCCGTTGCGGATGACACCGTGTGGGTGCTGGATGCCTGCAGGTCGATGCCGGCGAGGTTCTTGTCCTGCGCGGGCTGACCGAAGCTGCCGCTGACGTATGCCGGGTACGCCGGCACCGGTAGTCCGACGATGCTGCCGACAAGTCCCGGAACGCCGACCTCCTCCTGGCCGGGGTACGGGAAGGACGCAAAGGAGTTGGACTGGTCGAGTGAGTCCAGCGTCGCCTGCGCGGTCGGGCCGCCGGCCTCGACAGCCGATACGAGTGGGATCGCGGAGTTGGTGAGCGTGAGGAAGAACCCGTCGGCCTGACCCGTGGCCGTATACGAGCCGCCCGAGGAGCTGGCGACCGCCTTCGGCGTCGATCCGAGGGCTGCAGCCGTGGTGAGGAACGCCGTGCCCGCTGCGACAGTCATCGCCGCGAGGCTGACAGCGCCCCGTCTGGTGCTGGCCGCCCGGCCCATGCTCATCTACCTCGGCGCGATCGGGGCATGACCGAAAGGTAGACCGCGTCATGAATACCGTCAACCGGCTGGTCGATAAAATCGAGGCAGGCACTGGAACGCCGATACACGTCCCGCTGTTGTAGGAAGAAGGCGTGCTGGTCGCCACGCGGGACGGGTCAGCCGCGATGGTCCATGACCTCGGCGGCGACGGTCCTTCAATCCTCATCTGCCATGCAACCGGGTTCTGCGGTCGCGCCTATGAGCAGTTGGCCCGCGTTCTCAGTGGCCAGCTACATGTCTGGGCTGTAGATATGCGCGGTCACGGTGACACTCCAGCGCCGGCGAGCGGCGAATATGCGTGGGCCAACATGGTCTGGGACGTCCTTGCCGCACGTGAAGCGATCGACGACGACGTGGTCCACGTGCTTGGCCACTCAATGGGCGGCGCGGTCGCACTTCAAGCCGAAGCAGATCACCCAGGCACGTTCGCTTCGGCGTACGTCTATGAGGCGATCATCGTGGCGCGGGAGATGCGCCCCGAACGCACCCACAACGCCCTCGCTGACGGTGCGGCAAGACGGCAGGCGGCGTTCCCTTCGAAGCCGGACGCGTTGTGGCGGTATGCCTCGCGGGCGCCGTTGAATGCCCTCGAAGCCGGCGCTTTGTTCGCCTACGTTGACCACGGCCTTGCACTGAAGCCCGACGGTACGGCTGTGTTGAAGTGCACCCCGTCCATCGAGTCGAGTGTCTTCGAAGCGAGCGCGACGATCACGCCGGAATCGATCTCGGCGGCGCAGCTCCCGGTTCTTGTCGCGACCGGCGGTGAGGCCGGCTCGCCGTTTGCCGCGCTGGCGCCTGCGATTGTTGCCTCGCTTCCGAGCGCACACCTGCGGGTGTACGCCAGCCTCGGTCACTTCGGTCCGCTACAGGACTCCACAACGATCGGCCGGGATGTCATGGAGCATGCCGCGGCGTCCGCGGCGCTTCGCTGAAGTGTCTGTCAGACGGTGAGATCGCCGCCGATGTAGCTGGCGAATACATCGGCGTCGTCCAGCTCGCTGGGTTCGCCCGCGAAGCTGACTTCGCCCCGACTGAGCAGATAGACGTAGTCGGAGGCGGCGAGCGCACGGGTGACGTACTGCTCGACGAGCAGCAGGCTCACCCCTTGGCCGCGGAGAAGGGCAAGGAACTCGAAGATCTCGTCGACGACCTTCGGGGCGAGACCCATGCTCACCTCGTCCAGCAGGACCACCTTCGGGTGCTGAACGTAGGCGCGCGCGAGGGCGAGCATCTGCTGCTCGCCGCCACTCATGGTTCCGGCGAGCTGCGACAAGCGTGCGCTCAGTGGCGGAAACGCGCTGACGGCGCGTTCGACCGCCGCCGTCCGGTCGGCCTTGGCTGATTGCATCACCAGGTTGTCGAGAACCGTCAGGCTCGGGAACACTCCGCGTCCTTCAGGTACATGGCAGATTCCGTGCGCGACGAGCTCATGCGGGCTCAACCCGGTCGCGTTCGTGTCGTCGATCATCACTCGGCCATTGGACGGTTTGAGCAGTCCGGAGGCGACGTGCAGCAAGGTGGTCTTGCCCGCGCCGTTTGCTCCGAGCAGGGCGACCACGCACCCATCCGGCACGACGAGGCTCACGTCGTGCAACACCGTCGTCGAGCCGTAGCCCGCCGAGATGTGCTCAAGTCTCAACATTCGCGCTCACCTCGATGTCAACGGGGGCGGGCTGATCACGGAAGTCTCGACTTCTGCGCTACCGAGGTAGGCGGCCCGCACGATCTCACTGGCGCCGACCTCGGCGGGAGTGCCAGAGAACACCACCTGCCCGAAGTCGAGAACCTGGATGAAGTCGCAGGTGCTCATGACGAGGCTCATGTCGTGTTCGACCAGCAGGATCCCGGCTCGGCGTTCGTCGACGAGGGCCCGCAGGATCCGTCCGAAGGCCTCTGTCTCGGCCTTGTCCAAGCCCGAGCTCGGCTCGTCGAGAAGCATCACTTTGAATCCGCCTGCGACGCAACGGGCGAGCTCTACCAAGCGACGTTGCCCGGTTGATAGATCCGCCGTACGTCGACGTGCAAGCGAGGTGACGTTGCAGAGTTCCAACGCGTCGGTGACGGCACTCGCGACCGTCTTGCGGTCGCCGCGCGTCCCTCTGAGGTGTCGCCAGGGCTTGGAGCCGGCCAGGCCGGCTTCTCGGCCCAGCTCGACGTTCTCCCACACGCTCAGCGAGTCGAACAGCTGCATCCGCTGGAAGGTGCGGCCCAGCCCTCGCTGCGCTCGCCGCTGCGGAGCCATCCTGGTCACGTCTTCGCCGAACAACCGCACTCGCCCGCTCGTCGGCCGCACCAATCCCGAGCACACGTTGAACGTGGTCGTCTTGCCGGCACCGTTCGGCCCGATCAGGCCGGTGATTCGTTCCAGCGGCGCGGCCAGCGAGATTCGGTTGACTGCCGTGTGACCGCCGTAGCGCATCACCACGTCCTCGACGACTAGCCCTTCCAGAGTTGGCATCGAGCCTCCTCACGTTCGATGATCATGATGCGAGGAGGATCGTCGACCGGTTGACGCCTGCGTTGCCGTTGGTCACGACCGCCGACCGTGCACCCGCAACCTGCCGGGGTCCTGCCTCGCCGCGCAGCTGTTGTACCGCCTCATAGATGCTGCCGAACCCTTGTGTCGCGCGACCTTCGCTCAGGTTGCCGCCGTGCGTGTTGACCGGCACTCGGCCGAAGAGCTTGAGACGTTGTTCGGACTCGACCCATGACTCGGCCAGGAATGGCGCGCCCTCGCCAGGCTTGGTGTACAAAGCCTCCAGCCACAGCATCGACAGGATGCTGAACCCGTCGTACGGATAGCAGATGTCAATATCGGGTGCGTTGAGATCCGATCGACTGAATAGATCCTCGATGTTGGCTCGGGCAGCGACGCCATCCGCCTCCGGCCACAGCAGGCCGTCGTTGCGAAGCGGTAGCGCACTGCCGAAGCACTCGATCACCACTGGCTGCTTCGCGAGATCACGCGCCCGCTCCTCGGTGGTAAGGACGACAGCGATCGCGCCATCCACTGGCGCGTCGCAGTCGAGCAAGCACAGGGGGTCGTCGATCATCGGCGCGTTGAGGTAGTCCGCCACCGTCAGCGGCTTGCGGAACCAGGCTCGCGGATTTTGCGTCGCGCCGGTGCGATTGTTCACGGCGATGCGGGCGAAGTCCTCTCGAGTGCTTCCATGCTTCGCCATGTGTTGGCGCATGACGCGTGAGGACCACAGCAAGGAGCCGGACCCTTCGAGGAGTGCATGGCCCAGGTTGGGGTCGAACTCATGCCCCGGGCTCTGGCGCAACGGGTCGTCGCGGCCGACGATGGAGGTGTCCGACCAGCGATATTTGCCGTGGTAGCAGATCGCATAGTCGCAGCTGCCGGTCATGACCGCCTGCGCTGCCGAGGACAACGCGAGCACCGATGGCGGCATCGCCGTGTCACCCCATCGCACGTTCGGAAGGCCGAGTGCATCGACGACGTAAGCGGGCCAGAGCGTCGGCGAGTCAGTGCTGTAAACGCCGACGACCCCGTCGATGGCGTCTTTCGATACGCCGCTGTCGAGTACTGCCGCGCGCGCTGCGCGCGTGATGAGAGTGCCCGGGCCAACGCCGCTATCACGCGCGAACTCGGAGCAACCGATGCCGATGATGGCGACCTTGCTCGACGTCATGCCGCGCTCCCGATCGGTGCGAAGGCCGGCGTCATGACTCCGGCGTCCTCCGCCCATGCCAGCTCGACCGCCATCCCGTCGGTGACGTCGCCCGGAAGGCATCGGAGCAGGCGCGCTAGAAGGCGAACGCCGTCGGCATTGTCGAGCTCGACCACCGCGGTGACCACAGGTTCAGTCGATCCGGACATCGATCGTGGTAACGAATATGCGACGACGTGGCCCCGTCCGTCAGCCACCTCGACTGCGACGTCGTCGGACCAGCACGTCGGACAGATGAGCTTCGGGAGGTGGATCCAGGTCTGGCAGGCTTGGCAACGGCTCAGCCCGAGCTCTCGTCGCTGCCAGGCTTGCCAGACAGGCGCTGTGTCGTGGTTGATCTGTGCCATGCGGGCTCCGCTCCCCAAATGGTTGGTGGAGATCTTTACACCGACCCGAGAGTAGAACATATTCGCGGGCAATAATCTCCGTTGTGGCGGTACATCACGGAGTGGACTCGGGTTTCAACCACCACCTCTGGATGGAGTTCGTTCAGCTGTCCGGCGACGAGGTCGTCATCAGAGTGCTGATTCGGCCGGAGCATCTCCAAGTGCACGGAATCGTGCACGGCGGTGTCTGGTCATCGGTGGTGGAGACCGCGGCCAGCATCGGCGCGGGCATGTGGCACCTCGATCACGGAGGCGGGGACACCGTCGGGGTCTCGAACTCCACCGACTTCCTTCGGGCGGTACGCGAAGGCGTCGTGACGGCGACGGCAACGCCGCTGCATCGCGGTCGGCTGCAGCAGCTTTGGCTGGTGGAGATCAGGGACTCCGACAATCGGCTGGTAGCCCGGGGCCAGGTGCGGCTACAAAACATCCCCACCGCAGATCGACTCGGAGCCGCGACTCCAGATTAAGTCGACCCGCTGGTTGACAGTAATCGGGCTCCCTGTCTAGCGTTCGCGGCGCGTGGGCCGGCGTTCGAGAGGCTGTCGAGCATGGAGTTTGCGGCGCCTGTGACGTCAGTCGCGGATGTACTTCGTGGCCATGCCCTAGCGCGGTCGAGCGCATCGGCGATCAGCAGCGATGATCGGACGTTCACGTTCGCCGACCTGGATCGCCGGTCCAACCAGGTTGCACAGGCCCTTGCCGCAGACGGCGTCGGCGCAGGTGACCGGGTCGCGTTCCTCGACAGCAACTCGAGCGAGTTCTTCGAGGTGTTCTTCGGTGCCGCGAAGCTCGGTGCGGTGACCGTTGCGGTGAGCTGGCGGCTCGCGTCGCGCGAGCTTGAAGCGGTCATCGATGACTCGTGTGCCGAGGTAGTAGTCGTCGCCGCGGACTTCGCGGACGTTCTGGCGGATGGCGCGATCAGGATGCCGCGGGTGAAGCGGATCCTCGTGATCGGCGGCGCCGGACCAGAAAACTACGAGGACTGGGTGAGCTCGGCTGCCGCCATCGACCCACGTGCCACGCGCAGCGGCGACGACGTGGTGTTGCAGCTCTACACCTCGGGCACGACTGGCCTTCCTAAGGGAGCGATGCTCACTGAGCGCAATCTCCTGACGTTGATGCCGCAAGGAGGGCCAACGCTCGGGCTCGGCGCTGACAGCGTCAACCTCGTTGCCATGCCCCTCTTTCACATCGGTGGAAGCGGCTACGCGCTGATGGGCTTCTACGAGGGCTGCCATACGGTTCTGCTCCGTCAGGCCGACCCGGCTGTGATGCTCGCTGTCATCGAGTCC
Source organism: Mycobacteriales bacterium (assembly GCA_036267875.1). Classification (GTDB taxonomy): domain Bacteria; phylum Actinomycetota; class Actinomycetes; order JAFAQI01; family JAFAQI01; genus DASZTV01. Next base: position 25,253 of record DATAVE010000028.1, on the reverse strand, counting down.
TGCCGCGTGACAAACATGTTTGTGGTACCCGCCGTACTCCTCTTCCTGCTGGGCGCCGAACGCATCGACGAGGTCGACCTTTCCACGCTTCGTACCGTCGCTTACGGCGCATCTCCGATCTCAGTGGATCTTCTCAGCCGCTCGCTCGCGATCTTTGCCTGCGACTTCGTCCAGGTGTACGGGTTGACGGAGACAACCGGCACCGTCACCTTGCTGAGCGCCTCCGACCACCGTGTCGCCAGCGAAGGCAGTGACGCGCGGCGGCTGTGGTCGGCGGGCCGTCCGCTCGACGGTGTCGGACTGCGCATTGTGTCGGTCGACACGGGCAGCGCGCTTGGCACCGAGGAAGTCGGCGAGATCTGGGTGCGGTCAGACCAGGTCAGCCCCGGCTACTGGCTCAAGCCCGAAGAGACCGCTGCGGCAATCACCGCCGACGGTTGGTTCCGAACCGGCGACCTCGGCTCTCTGGACTCGGACGGCTATCTCTACATCCACGATCGCCTCAAAGACATGATTATTTCCGGTGGTGAGAACGTCTACCCTGCCGAGGTAGAGAACGTGCTCATGTCGCATCCAGCTATCGCGGATGTGGCAGTGATCGGGGTGCCGAGCCAGCGGTGGGGCGAGACTGTGAAAGCGATTGTCGTACCGGCATCAGGCCAAGCGCCGGAGCCCGCCGAACTCATCGATTTCTGTCGAGCCCGGCTCGCGCACTTCAAGTGTCCGACCTCGGTCGGCTTCCTGGACGCATTGCCGCGCAACGCCTCTGGCAAGATTCTCAAGCGGTCGCTTCGCCATGACCACACTGGAGGGCCAGATGAGTACGAGCCCGGCTGAGGCACCGCGCAAGCGGGGGCGGCCGCGCAATCTTGAGCCAAGCCCGGAGTATCGCGAGCGGCTCCAGGACATCGTCGGCGTCGCGGCCGATGTGTTTCGCACGAGTGGGTACGAAGCTGGGTCACTGGACGACGTGGCTGCGGCCTTGGGCATGCGCAAGGCGAGCCTCTACTACTACGTGAAGAAGAAGAGCGACCTGCTGCGGCTGGTGTTTGATCGCGCCATCACGATGTCGTTGACCGAAGTCGAGGCCCTGGCACACATCACCGACCCGCGCGACCGGTTGCTCGCTCTGATCCGGCACCAGGCATTGCTGGTCGTTCGTGATCCCGCGCTCTTCGAGGTGTTCTTCGACCAGCGGGCAGGCCTGGACAAGGCTGACCTGGCGGAGATCGGTCGCAAGGAGCGTCTTTACCTGCGGCAGTTTGTCCTTGCGGTGGAGTCGGCGATCGATGCCGGAGTCATCCCGCGGGGGGACCCGCGGATGATCGCGAACTCGATCATCGGCTTCACCAGCTGGTCCTACAAATGGTTCGACCTTCGGCGCGACTCGCCGGAGACCTTTGCGGACTTGTGCTGCGCCCTGCTCGTGCGTTAGGCCGTCTCGGCGATCCCGACTGAAGCCTCGCCGACTCAGGGTGGTTTTATTCGACCGATCGGTTGACAGAACTCGGCCCTCCGCAATACGTTCCCAATGCCCGAGGTAACGCCGCCTTGGTACGCCGACGAGCGCAGGATGACGATGTCAGACGCATGGATCATTGATGGCGCTCGATCGCCGCGGGGTAAAGGCAAAGCGACCGGTTCGCTACACCACCTCCACCCTCAGGAACTGCTCGGCCAGGTTCTGAGCGGGGTACGTGATCGGATCGGCTTTGACGAGACCGACGTCGATGACGTCGTGATGGGTAACGGCAGCTTCGTCGGCGATCATGGTTGTGACATTGCCCGTCTCGCAGTGCTTGCCGCAGGGTGGGCCATCGACGTGCCCGGCGTGACATTGCACCGCTGGTGTGGCTCGGGTCAGCAGGCCGTGTCTTTCGCGGCGATGGGAGTTGCGTCCGGTCATCAGCGATTGGTCCTCGCCGGGGGCGTTGACATGATGTCGCGCTGGCCCGCCGATGCCGCGCCACCGGACTTCTCGGCCGGCAACGCGGCGCTGTTCGAGCGGTACCCGATGGTTCCGCAAGGCATCTCAGCCGACCTCATCGCGACGCTCGAGGGATTCAGTCGAGAGGACGTTGACGCGTTCGCCCTCCGCAGTCAGCAGCGTGCGGCCGACGCGATCGATGGCGGTCGATTCGACCGCAGCGTCATTCCCATCGTCAACGCTGATGGCTCGGTGGCACTCGATCACGACGAGCATCCCCGCCCGACGACCACATTGGAGACCTTGTCGAAGCTGGAGCCGGCCTTCGCCAAACTGGGCTCGGCGGTGCTCGACACGTTCGGCTACACCAGGTCGTTCGAAGACATGTGCCGCGAGGTGTATCCGCAGGCATCTTCCCTCGACTACGTCCACCATGCCGGCAACTCATCAGGGATCGTCGACGGCGCCGCGGTCATTGCGTTGTCGAGTCCGGAGTACGCAACAGCGCACGGTCTTCGCCCGCGCGCCCGAGTGGTGATGACGGCGGTTGCCGGATCTGAGCCGGTCATCATGCTCACCGCACCTGGGCCGTCCGCGGCCAGGTGTCTCGAGCGCGCCGGAATGAAGGCGGCTGACATCGATCTGTGGGAGATCAACGAGGCCTTTGCCGCGGTGCCGCTAAAGACAATGCGGGACCTTGGTCTCGATCCCGAGAAGGTCAACGTCAACGGCGGTGCGATTGCCCTCGGGCATCCGATCGGCGCGACTGGCGGAATGCTCATTCAGACCGCCCTCGACGAGCTTGAACGCCGCGATCTCTCGACCGCGCTCGTGACGATGTGTACCGGTGGCGGCATGGGCACGGCGACGATCATCGAGCGCATCTAGATCACTAGGAAGGACAGCGATGGAGCAGGTGCTCGAAGGAGTCAAGGTCGTCGAAGCGGCGATGTTCGCGTTTGTCCCGGCGGCGGGTGCGGCTCTCGCTGACTGGGGTGCGGACGTCATCAAGATCGAGCACCCCGAGACGGGTGACGCCATCCGCGGGCTTTCGTCGTACGGATTCAAGCCGGGCGATGGCGGTGTCACGACGCTGTGGGAGGTATTCAATCGGGGCAAGCGTGGACTGGGCGTCGACCTCGCTACGCCGCAGGGTCTCGAGCTCACTATGTCCTTGATCGACGAGGCCGACGTCTTCATCACCAGCTTCATGCAACCTGCACGCGAGAAGCTCGGCATTGATGTCGATCAGGTGCTGGCGCGCAATCCCCGGATCATCTACGGACGGGGCACGGGGTACGGACCGGTAGGGCCCGACGCCAACCAGGGCGGCTTCGACGGCATTTCGTACTGGGGCCGTTCCGGCGCAAGTACCGCGACGATCCCACCGGGCTTTGAGTATCCGATCATGCTTCCCGGGCCGGCATTCGGTGACATCCAAAGCGGCATGGCCCTTGCGGGCGGCATCGCCGCCGCGCTCTATCGTCGCGAAAAGACCGGCAAGGGCGGGGTCGTCGACGTGTCGCTGCTGAGCGCAGGGATGTGGGCGATGCAAGCCACGATCGCAGGCTCGTACGCGATGAAGGCCGACAACATCGAACAGCTTGACCGTCGCCGGCCACCGAACCCGCTGACCAACTTCTATCGCACGGCCGATGGCCATTCGTTCATCCTCGGAATGTTGCAGGGCGACCGCTACTGGGGCGAACTCTGCGAAGCCTTAGGCGAACACGAGCTGGCTAAAGACCGCCGGTTTGGCACCCTCGCATCGCGCGCCGAGCACAGTGAGGCTTGCGTGAGCGCGTTGGACGCGATCTTCGGTTCGAGGAGTTGGGGGCAGGTAGTCGCGGCGCTGGAGAGCCAAGAGGGTCCGTGGGCCAAGGTTGCGCTTCCTTCAGACACCCTCACGGATGAGCAGGTGCTGGAAAACGGCTATTTGCAGATGGTGGGTTACCCGAACGGCGCAACCTTGCCACTGGTTCCCGTGCCGGCGCGTCTGGATGGCGCCCGACCGACTTTGTCGCCGGCGCCGACCCTCGGCGAGCACACCGACGACATCGTGACCGCACTTGGCAAGACCTCGGATGAGTTGATGGAGCTGAAGATTGCCGGCGTCATCTACTGACTGCTCGCCAGGTCCGCAGACAAAGCCTGGAAGGAAAGGAATCCGGATGGATCTGAACTCAAAGGGTCGGCTGATCCACGAGGCCGAGCTGACGGTGGAGCCGGTCAAGTTCGCCGAGTTGGTGGCCGCGATCGGCACTCCCACAGCTGGCGAGACGGCGTCGCTGGTTGTCTGGTTCGGTGCGACGATCGGCGGCGACGACAAGCTGGTGCAGGCGCTCGACATGGATCTGTCCAGGGCGCTGTTGTCGGGTCAACGCTATGACTGGAACCGTCCGTTCCAACCGGGGGAGACCGTGCGTGCGCGACTGAGCGTTGAGGAGGTAACCGAGAAGGGCAGTAACCATCTCGCCGTCATCCTCGCCGAGTTTCGCGATGCGAGCGGAGAGTTGATTCAGAGCCAGCACACCACCTTCATCGAAAGGGCGGCGACGTGAGCGTCCTCAAGCAGGGCACGACCAACGAGGTGACTCGGGTGCAGATCGCCCGGTTTGCAGGCGCTGTCGGCGACTTCAACCCCATCCACCTCGACGACGCGTTCGCGGCCAAGGCCGGTCTGCCGTCGGTCATCGCCCACGGCCCGTTGACTCTGGCGCTGATCCTTGACGTAATCGTCGCGCAGATCGGCGCCGACTCGATTCAATCCTTCGATGCGCGCCTGCGCGCTCCGGTGTTCCCTGGCGACGCATTGACTGTCGTCCCGTCCGACGTCGGTGTCGAGGTCAAGAACGGCGCGGACGCCATCGTCGCCGTAGCGTCACTCAAGCTGGGATCGGTGGAGTGAGCGAGTACGAGTACTTGCTGGAGGCCGATCGCGGCCAAGGAATCCGGGTCCTTACACTCAACCGTCCAGACAACCTCAACTCGTGGAACGCCGCGATGCGCGGGGAGCTGCGGCAGGCGATCGAGGACGCTGCGGGCGATCCCGATCTGCGTTGCCTGGTCATTGCCGGTGCCGGAAAGGCCTTCTCCGCGGGTGAGGACGTCCGCGGGATGCCCGACCTCACCGCTCTCGGCACCCGCGGGTTCCGCAATGCTGCCCGCGGCCTTCATGACGTCTTCGACCTCATTGAGGCGATGGAGGTCCCGGTCATCGCGGCGATCGATGGCGTGGCTGCCGGCGGTGGGTTCGAGCTCGCGTTGTCGTGCGACTTCCGTGTCATGTCCGTCCGTGGTCGCTTTGTGATGCCCGAAGCCAAGGTCGGTTTGATCCCCGGAAGCGGTGGCTGCTCGCGTCTGGTGCGACATGTCGGTCTCGGTCGTGCCAAGGAACTGGTGTTGCTGGGTGGGTCGGTGAATGCCGAGCGTGCGCGTGACCTTGGGATCGCAACGTCGGTCTGCGAAGAGGGCAAAGCGCTTGATGAGGCGCTCGCGCTGGCATCTCGGATCGGGGAGCTCGCGCCGCTTGCCGTAGGCATGGCGAAACTGATCCTCAACTCTTGCTCCAACGTCGACGCGGCGACAGGCCGGCAGCTCGAGCGACTTGGACAGAGCGTGTTGAAGGTCACCGACGATCATCGCGAGGGAGTGGCGGCGTTCGGCGAGAAGCGCCCGCCGCAGTGGACGGGACGTTGAGCGAGGACCCCGTCGGGGCGATCAGTGTGTACGTCGTACCGGGGCGGACGACCAGTCCGGCCGACGCGATCAATGAGGCCCGTGACGCTGAGGCGGCTGGCTTTGGTGCGGTCTATGTCAGTGAACGGCTCGATCTCAAGGAAGCCGGCTCGGTGTGCGGCGCCGTGGTCGGTGCGACGAGTCACCTCCGCGTCGGTACCGCTCTGATCCATCAAGGAACCCGCCATCCAGTGACGATCGCGGCGATGGCGGCAACCTTGCAAAGCATGAGCGGGGGACGTTTCATCCTGGGTCTTGGCCGCGGTCTGAGCGCGCTGGCGCCGTCGCTCGGCGTGGCGAAGCCGACTCTTGCGGGCATGGCCCACCTGGTCGGCGTCCTTCGCAGGCTGTGGGCAGGTGAACGGGTTGATGAGTCAGGCCCTGCCGGCACATTCCACAACTTGCGCCTCGTCGACGTCCCCCGGGGGCCGGCACCTCCGCTCTATTTCGGAACCATCGGCCCAATGGGCCTCGACCTTGCGGGACGCCTCTTCGACGGGGTCATCCTGCACCCCTTCTTGTCGGCCCAGGCAGTCGCCGACTCGATTGCGCTTGTACGCGGAGCTGCGGCAGTGGCAGGGCGTGACCCTGCGGCCGTACGCGTCGTTTCGACGCTTGTGTCCGCGCCGGAGTTGGCGCCCGGAAGGGCGGACCTAGCGGTCCGTGCTCGCGCTGTCAGCTATTTCCAGGTCCGTGGACTGGGGGAGCAGCTCGTCGAGCGCAACGGATGGGACCCTGCCGTACTCGCCACTATTCGGGGGCATCCGTCGATGCTCGGAAAGGGCATCGCCGACACCGCGATGACGCGCGACCACCTCGTACAAGCGGCAGAGGTGGTTCCAGATAGCTGGTTCATCGACGGCGCGGCCGTCGGCTCTAGTGCGATGTGCGCCCAGCGAGTTCGCGACTACCTCGTGGCCGGCGCCGACGAGGTGCTGGTCCACGGTGCGTCACCCGCCGAGGCGACGCCGCTCGTCCGAGAGCTCCGGCGGCTCCTGTGAGCGCGGCGCGGGTAACTGAGAACCCATTGAGCGCACTCGTCGCAACCTGTATCAGGGCGCACTTGCCAGGTGCGGAGATCACTGAGGTCATTCGGCTCAAAGGCGGGTACTCCCGAACGATGTGGTCCGTCGACGCCACCGTCTTAGGCGTACGTCGTGAGTTGATTCTCTGCGCAGACAATGCCGATGGCGTCGTAGGAACCGGCGACCATGCATTGAGTCGCGCCGACGAGGCGGATCTCCTGCGGGTGCTCCACGGAGCGGGCCTCCGCGTCCCCGAGGTAGTCGGATCGGGGGACGCGCAGTCGCCGCTTGGTTGCGCATACCTCGTTATGGAGCGCGGCCGGGGAACGGCGCTTGTCGGTCCGCTTCGTCGTGACCCTTGGTATGTCGAAAACCGCGACGCTCTCGGTGCGGACCTCGCCAACTTGCTCGCGTCGATCCATGGGGCGCCGGTGCCAGAAGCCATGGTGGCGGCTTGTCAGACCACGGCACCGGCCCATCGCGCAGTCGACCTGGTGACTGAGCAGCTTCGACGTACCCCGAGTGCGCAGACCGAGATAAATCGCCGGGCCATTGAGTGGCTGAATGAGCACATGCCACGGCGTCCCAAGCGCCTCTCGCTGGTCCACGGCGATTTCCGAACCGGAAACGTGCTTCACGGTCATGGCGAAGTAGGGCAGAGGGACGGACTACGCCTCGTGCTCGACTGGGAAATGGCGCACGCGGGCGACCCGCTCGAGGACGTCGCCTGGGCCCAACTTGTTTGCTGGCGGGCTGGCACCGGCCGGGTGGGCTCGCTCGTGGCGCCCGATACCTGGCTCACGCTCTACGAGAGTGCCCGTGGCGAGCAAATCGACCGCGAGACGGTCCGTTGGTGGGAGATGGTGGGGTCGGTGAAGATGTCATGTCTTCTTCGCAGCGCCGTCAACGTCGTCGAGTCCGTAGCGGAGAGCCGTCTGCTCGATGATCTCTTCGACGAGCTCGGCGCGGTGCTGACCGATTTGCTCTATCCCACCCTCGCGGGAGCGCCATCATGAGCGCGATTGACTCTCAGACCAAGGCATTCGAGGTTCGCGGCGTTCGCAATGGCAGCGTCGTGACGATCAGATGGGATGACGGAGCGTTGTCCGGCGACCCGCCGACCTTGGATCTCATCCAGGTGATGTCAGAAATCGTCGAGATCGGCGCGACCGACCCGATCCGGCTGCGCAGCGGCACAGTGCCCGACGATGGTTTCGTGCGACCAAGCTCCTGGCACCCGCTCGACCAAGCGGTCTCGGCCCTCGATCTCATACGGCTCGTCGTGGATCGATTGACGCGGATCACGACGCTGCCCGGCCCGGCAGGTGCCCAGGGCCAATAGGCGCCACGGCCAGCGTTTGGCAGACGGGGTGGTCGACTTTCGCAAAGGCCCTGCAGGACCCCGCAAACCACGACATCCTGCGACAGACCTAACGCGGTCCCGATCACCTGCATCCGAACCTCGCCGGCTATCGCGCCATGGCGGCGGCGGTGAACCTCAAGCTCCTCGCCTCGGCGCCTGCCTATTGCTGATCATCGTGTGATCCGCCAAAGGCGGGATTCCTGCTGCACTCGGCCCGAGCGGAGGACGCTCTGGATGCGGTCCAAGCTGGCCAGGTTTGCGGTAGGCCCTGATCGCCTGTTGCAACACGGGCGGGGACGGGTTCGAGAACTGTCGCCCGAGGACCACGGAGGTTGGCCGCAGCGGCGGCTTGGTGTGGCTGCGCCGTACAGTTCAGCCGTGGATCTTGGACTGTCCGGCGCACGCGCGGTTGTTACCGGTGGCAGCAAGGGAATGGGGCTCGCGATCGCGGCCACGTTCGCTGAGGAACGTGCATCCGTCGCAGTGCTCGCGCGCGGCAAGGAGGCACTGGACGCGGCCGTTGCGCAGCTTCGCGACCGCGGCGCCGCGGAGGCGATCGGGATCAGCACCGACATGTCGAGCACCGAGTCCGTTGAAGCGGCATTCGCAGAGATCGCTGAGCGCTGGGGCGAGGTCAACGCTTTGGTGCACACGACCGGTCCAGGCGACGGCCATTTCGCGGACCTCAGCGACGACGACTGGGAGACGGCCTTCTCGCTAGGGACGATGGCCGGCGTCCGGACGATCCGCGCCGCGTTGCCGCTGCTCCGCTCCGCGTCGTGGGCCCGGATTGTCACCTTGGCTGCGCACTCGATTCAGCGTCAGAACCCGCGCATCGTTGCCTACACCGCGTCGAAGGCCGCGCTCGCCAGCGTGACGAAGAACCTCTCGAAGAGCCTCGCTCCCGAAGGCATCCTCGTGAACTGCGTGTGTCCCGGCACGATCGTCACAGCGAGCTTCACTGAAGTGCTCGCCGACGTCCTCGCCGTAGACGGACTCGATGCCTCGGACCCGAAGGACGTCATGGCCTGGATCGAGCGCAACTTTCACCAGCCCGCCGACCTCGGTCGGGCTGGCCTGCCGGAAGAGGTTGCTTCGATCACGACGTACCTCGCGTCGAAGCGCAACGGCTACGTGACCGGAGCGACCGTCAACGTCGACGGCGGGTCCGACTTCATTTAGCTAGGCGCGAGATGTTGCTTGCTGGCAGTACGGGCAGGTGAGCCGGTTGACGCCGAGCGGGAAGGTCAGCGGTGCACCGCAGCCCGAGCACGGCGACGTGCCGCCGCCGATGTCGAGCTTGCGGCCGCAGCCGTCGCAGATCACAGCTGAGGCACCTGGGACGGTTTTCAGCTGGGCACCGCAGCCGCCACATTGCGTCGAGTCGGTGTCGATCTCTTCGTACTTCTCGTATTCGCCGGACAGGCCGTACATCTCCAGCAGCTTCTCACCCTCTTCCTCAGAGAGGTGAGGCAGCCAGCCCTGGCAGAACGTCGAGTACTCCATCCGAAGCGGCACTCCGCTCGGCGCTTGGTCTGGGTCGAGCGCAAGCACGCCAGCCGCGTCCAGCCGCGCATACGCCAGCTCCATCTGTTTCTTGAACAGCTCGGCGACCTCCCAGAAGCCGTTCTGGACTCGCCACGCGCCAGTGCCCATCGGCACCCGCACGAGTGCGTTCGTCCGCATCTGCATTTCGGCATCCAGCGATGCCTGGTCCGGGTCGAGGTCTTTGTTCACAGCACTCTCGACCAGGTAGGTGACCATCCGGTCGCGGAAGTCGTCGTCGTTGGCGCAGCGCGGCGACACCGCCTGAGGGCACTGCTTCACCCACTCGCTGAAGATCGCGCGATAGCTCGTACGCAGGCTCTCGGCGTCGCCCGACGCCCGCGCCGCCGCCATCGGGATCTGCCAAGGCGCAGCGAGGTGGTGGTAGACGGTGTTGGTCAGTCCTGCGTTGGTGTCCGCGTTGGCGGTCCGGAAGTCGTAGTCCATCAGCGCGCCGCAGTAGTCGCAATACAAGTACGAAGTGACAGACGGCAGCCGCTTCGTGCCGCCGCACTGGCCGCAGTCGACCTTCTTCACGAAGTCCGAGCGCGCCGTCACCGAAGGGCCGGCCGTGGTCGCCAGCTGTCCGATCACCTGCGCGAACGTCGGCGCCGGTGTGGAGACCGCGGCGGGGGAGTCCTGAGGCTTGCGCTTGAAGAGGCTCACCGGCTCATCGTCGCGCATCGGTTGCGTCTCGTCGGCTCATGTCGTGTAGTGAGCCTGGCGCGAACGCGCTTCGGGGGTTGTTGGCTGGAGGATCGATGAAGCAGTGGACGACGCCGTCGGCGATCGCAGTCGGAGTGTTCGGCTCGATGAGCCTGGTGATCGCTGGGCTCGGGGTAGCGGTTGCCGCCGGAGCCACCGGACCGATTCATGGCTGTGTCGCGAAGTCTGGCGGCGCGCTGCGGATCGTGCACTCGGCAAAGGGCTGTACCTCGCGGGAGACGCCGTTGTCGTTCAACGCGCAAGGCCCACAAGGTCTGCAAGGGCCGGCAGGGCCGCAGGGCCCGGCCGGGCCGGCGGGTGACTCGGCAGCGTCAGCGCCCACGGTGGTGATGTACGCCAACGTCGACGCTGAGGGCGACCTCGGCTCCCACAGTGGCGCGGTGTCAGCCGCCCGGATCGCGACCGGGGAGTATGCCGTCACCTTCAACCGGGCCATCGAGCCCTGCGCCGCGGTCGCTCAGGCCGGCCAGGCAGGCGGAACCGACCCGATCCTCCCGATTCCGTCTGCGGTGAGCTTCGACCCGTCGAACCCCAAGCAATGGGATCTCGAGTTCGTCGACAGCCCGACGCGCTCGGCGCTCAACACCGCCTTCATGCTCACGGTGACCTGTCCCAGCTGAGACGCTGCGCGCTGAGAGGCCTAACGGCCGCTGAGAGGGACATGATCAAGTAATGACGGATCCCGCGCGGTTGGCCGAGCCGCCGCGGCGACTTGGCGTGATCCTGTCGGCGCTCATGTTGGCGATGGTCCTGGCGAGCCTCGACCAGACGATCGTCTCGACGGCACTGCCGACGATCGTCGGAGATCTCGGCGGACTCAACCACCTCTCGTGGGTGGTCACGGCGTACCTGCTCGCCTCGACGGTCTCGACGCCGTTGTACGGCAAGCTCGGCGACCAGTTCGGGCGCAAGCGGCTGTTCCTTGCCGCAATCGTGATCTTTTTGGTCGGCTCTGCGCTTTGCGGTTTGGCGCAGAGCCTCAACCAGCTGATCTTCTTCCGGGCGTTGCAGGGCATCGGCGGCGGCGGGCTGATGGTCGGGGCGCAGGCAGTGATGGCCGACGTCCTACCGCCGCGCGAACGCGGCCGCTACTCCGGATACTTCGGTGCGGTGTTCGGCGCGACCAGCATCGCCGGGCCGCTGATCGGCGGGTTCTTCGTCGACAATGCGAGCTGGCGCTGGGTGTTCTACGTGAACCTGCCGCTCGGTGTGATCGCCCTTGCGGTCATCTCACTGGTGCTCAAGACACCGACGCAGAAGGTGCATCACGACATCGACTACCTCGGCTCGTCGCTTCTCGCCGCCGGGGTCACCTGCATCGTGTTGCTCACGACCTGGGGCGGTACGACGTACGCCTGGGCATCGACGACGATCATCGCGATGGCGGTCGCGGCCGTCCTGCTGCTGGCCGCGTTCGTCGCCGCGGAACACCGCGCCGCGGAGCCGGTGATCCCGCTCAGTCTGTTCCGCAAACGAGTGTTCACCGTGTCGAGCAGCGTCGGGTTCATCGTCGGGTTCGCATTGTTCGGCGTCATCACCTATCTGCCGCAGTACCAGCAGGTCGTTCGCGGCGCCTCCGCGACCGCGAGCGGTCTACAGCTGTTTCCGCTGATGGGTGGGCTGCTGGTCGCCTCGATCGGCTCCGGCCAGATCATCAGCCGCACCGGCCGCTACAAGCTCTTCCCGGTGGCCGGCACCGCGATCATGGCCGTCGGCATGTACTTACTGTCACATCTCGGCGTCCACACCTCAGTGCTGAAGTCGGGCATCTTCATGGCCGTGACGGGCCTTGGCCTCGGCTTCACGATGCAGGTGCTCGTCCTCGCCGTGCAGAACAGCGTCGACCCGAAAGACCTCGGTACGGCGACCAGCGCGGCGACCTTCTTCCGGTCGATTGGCGGGTCGATCGGCGTCAGTGTGTTCAGCGCGATCTTCAACAACAAGATGACGGGCAACCTCGCGCATCAGCTGCCACAGCTCGCAGCCAACCCCTCACTCGCTACGCAGCTGCGAGCCAGTCCGGAGGCACTCGCCAAGCTGCCTGCCCCGGTGCATCACGGGTACCTCGTTGCGTTCACTGATTCGCTGCACGTCGTCTTCATCGCTGCGGTTCCGATTGCCCTGGTGGCGTTCGCGCTGACCTGGCTGCTCGAAGAGGTTCCGCTGCGGACGCAGATCGCCGCGACAGATGGCGTCGGCGCTGCGTTCGGAATGCTGCGCTCGGCGGCGATCCGGGTGCAGCTCGAGGGTCAGGCGCGGGTTGCCGCCGCGAAGGCAGCGCTGTCGCACGTCGCGGAGCTCGAGCTGGACCCCGCCGACAAGGCGGCGATCGGCGATGTCCTGCGCGGTCGCATCGCCTACCTCGAGCAGCTCACGCGTGCCACCCCCGATCCCGACGGCGCAAGTCCGGAGGGCTGGAAGCTCGCGATGACCGTCCTTGCGGCGGAGCGAGTCGAGCTCGCGACCGCCAAGACGGATGGGTCGGCCGAACGGGAGCTTGCGATCCGGCTCGATGCCGCGCGCAACGCGCTCGCGACCATTGATGCCAGTCCGGCCACCAGGGATCTGCCGGCGATCATGCCGTTGCGCGAGGCCTACATCGCGCGGGTCGATCGCTTCACCGGCATCGCTGACGGGACCCAGGGCGCGGGCCGCAGCCCGTCGTTCTGGCAGGCGACGCAGCAGATCCTTGCCCGCGAGCGCGCCACCTTGGAGGAGTGGTCGGCGGCGCATCAGATCGATCGCACTGCTGCTGATCAGGCGGAGCGCGACATTGCCGACGAGCAGGCGGAGCTCGACCTCGCGACTGGATGAACCGTGCGGGCTGACTCGACTTGTCAGGCCCCGAGCACGCTCGAGCGTTGGCGCAGCCTGACAACAACGCAGACCGCGGCTAGAGCTGGCCTAGATAGAAGGCCATGCCCTGGTCGTCGACGCAGTCCGACGTCACGCCATACGGCATCTGGGCGGGATCTGTCGCCTCTCCGCCGAGTGCGCGAACCTTCGCAACCGCCACGGCGACATCGTCGACGCGGTACATCAGCATCACGTTCGGCCGGCCGGTGCCGCCCCACATCCCGGTCTGCGGCGTCGGCCCCTCCACCTGTAGCGCGTGCTCGACACTGCCGGGGCGGAACTGCCAGCCGAACAACCCGCCGTAGAACGTCGCCGCCAGCTGCTCGTCGCCCGGCGCGATCGTGATGTAGGCGAGGTCGCCAGGCCGCTCGCCGTTCTGCGCTGACTGAGCGACCCCGGGTGGATGCTGCAATAGCGCGAAGCCGTTGCCCTGGTCGTCGGTGCACCGAGCGCGAGACCCGTACGGCGTCACCTCGGGCTCACTCGCGGTCCCGCCGAGCGCACGGACCTTCGCGCTGGAGGCCGCGAGGTCGGCGACGTGACGCACCAGATGTACCCCTGGGTTCGGTACGCCGGGCACGCCCTCGCCGTCCCAGACGCCGCCCGGCAGCGAGAGGTTCACGATCCGGTCGTAGCCGCCCGGCTCCATCGGGTCGCCGAAGCGCCAGCCGAGCACTTCGCCATAGAACGCGCGGGCACGATCGGCCGAAGGCACATGCAGGCTGAAGAAGGCGATGTCGCCGTCGGCGGGCGGTGTCACGTTCGTGCTTTCCGTGCGGGACGGGCTTTCGAGAGCGGGCATGACTTCGTCTCCTTCGACGAGGGCGCGCTCGAGGTGCGAGCGCAAGCGGATGGTGAACGAGGGATCGGGGTCGAGCGGGACGATCGGGCGGCGCAGTGCCTCCAGTGGGTCAGCCATCGTCGCCTCCTCGCACTTCGTACTCGCGGCGGAACGCGCGTCGGGCGCGTGAGATCAAGACCTCGGTCGCCTGTCTGGTGCGTCCGAGCTCGGCCGCGACCGCCGGCACGGTGAGGTCGTCGAGATAGCGCAACGTCAGAACGGTCTTGTGGGTCAGCGACAGTGCTTCCAGCGTCTGCTGGGCGCGCAGTCCGTCGAGCTGCACCTCCCACGGGTCGTCGTCAGGCGGCGGCTGCGAGGCGACGGCGGATAGCCCTGCCTCCTCACGGCCCTTCGCTCGCCAGTGGTCGACGAGCTTGTGGCGAGCGATGCCCACGACCCAGGGCACGCTCAGTGGAGCGTTACCGGCGTGGACGGCGGACACGGCCGCAAGGAACGTCTCCGACGTCAGGTCCTCCGCCAGCCCGACCGAGCCGCAACGCGACAGCAGGTAGCCGTAGACCGTCGGCAGGGCGTCGTCGTACAGCGCCAGCAGCGACTCCTGCTGTGCGCCGCCGGAGGCGGCTCCCTCGGCCGATCGACCGCTCACATCTCTACTGTCGTCCCCGAAGGCCGAACTCCGACACCCATCCGCGTTACTACACGCACACCCACCTATGTTGTCGGCGTAACGGGGCAGACTGCAGACATGTCCCAAACCTCAGCGACTCAGTCGCCCGCGCCCGCTTCCGGGGCCGCCTCCCACGAAGGCAGCGAGAACAAGTGGTGGACCCTGGTCGCGGTCAGCCTCGGCACCTTCATGCTGCTGCTCGACATCACGATCGTGAACGTCGCGCTACCGAAGATCCAGGACGAGCTGCATTCGAGCTTCGCCGACCTGCAGTGGGTCGTTGACGCCTACGCGCTCACCCTCGCCGCGCTGCTGTTGACGACCGGCGCCCTCGCCGACATGTACGGCCGCAAGAGGCTCTATCTGATCGGGCTCGGCGTCTTCACCGTCGCGTCGGTGCTGTGTGGCGTCGCGCAATCCTCGCTGATGCTCGAGCTGTCGCGAGGTCTGCAGGGCGTCGGCGGAGCGATCATGTTCGCGGTCTCCCTCGCGTTGCTCGCTCACGCCTTCCGTGGCAAGGACCGGGGTGTCGCGTTCGGTGTTTGGGGTGCCACGACGGGCTTTGCGGTCGCAGTCGGTCCGGTGCTCGGCGGCGCGCTCGTCAGCGGTCTGTCGTGGCGCTACATCTTCTTCGTCAATCTGCCGATCGGCGTGGGAGCACTTGCGCTGACGTTGCTCAGGGTCGAGGAGTCACGCGATCCCTCGCCGCGCAAACCGGACTGGTGGGGCTTCGTCCTGTTCACCGCCGGCCTCGCGAGTCTGATCTATGCGCTGATCGAGGCCGGGCTGACCAGCTTCGGCTCGACGCGGGTGGTCGCGTGCTTCGTGGCCGGCGGCGTCCTGATCGTCGGGTTCCTGGTCGCCGAGCGCTACGTCGCGCATCCGATGTTCGAGCTCTCGCTGTTCCGGTTGCCGACCTTCAGCGGCGGGGCGATCGCGGCCTTCGGCATCTCGGCCAGCATCTTCTCGATGCTGCTCTACCTCACGCTCTATCTGCAGGACCTGCTGCAGTACAGCGCCTTGCAGACCGGGCTTCGGCTCGTGATCCTGTCAGGCGGCATCCTCGTCGTCGCGACCGTCGCCGGACGGCTCTCGGCGCACGTACCGGTACGTCTTCTCATCGGTCCTGGGCTGCTGCTCGTCGGGGTGTCGCTGTTGCTGATGCGAGGGCTCTCGGCGACGACGTCATGGACGCACTTGATCCCCGGACTGATCGTCGGCGGCGTCGGCGTCGGCATGATCAACCCGCCGCTTGCGTCGACCGCGGTCGGCGTCGTCCAGCCGCAGCGGGCGGGCATGGCCTCCGGTATCAACTCGACGTTTCGGCAGGTGGGGATCGCTACCGGGATCGCGCTGCTCGGCACGCTGTTCTCCAAGAACGTGAGCAGCCACGTCGCGAGTGGTCTGGCGCACACTCCGCTGGCGGCCAAGAGCGCCGCGCTCGGGAGTGCATTGCAGAACGGCCAGGCGTCGGCGTACCTCGAGCACCTGCCGCCGCAGCAAGCTTCGCTTGCAGAGCACGTCGCGCGGGCGAGCTTCACTGCCGGGCTCAACGAGATCCTGCTGGTCGCGGCGGTCATTGCGTTCGTCTCGGGCGTGCTCGCGTTCGTCCTGATCCGCGGCAAGGACTTCGTCCAGCACCAGCCGGCCGGTGGGGCGGCTTGACCGGTTAGCTGCCGGTGATGCTCGGCCTTCCGGTCTCGAGGTGCCCCACGTAGCGGCGTGACCAGGACTCGTCGCCGCTGACCGTGACCGTCACGTCGTACCAGCCTTGGCTGGTCTGCAGCGGGTCGAGCGTGTGGTGGTCGGTGCGGTGTGCGGCGACCCGGACTTCGTGGGTACGCCGGCGGGCATAGTGGTTCGTGGTGATGGAGAAGGTCACCGGCTTCTCGGCGGAGTTGCGGAGCTGCAGCTCGAGAACGGGCTCGTTGTGCAGCCCATCCGGGTAGTACGCGGCCGTCACCTGCGACGTCGAGTCGCCGAGCAGCAGGTTGCCGGTGAAGTGGCGCAGGAAGCGGTTCGGGCCGATCACGGTGAGGTCATAGCTGCCGAGCACAGTGATCCCCGGTAGCTCCACCGTGGTCTTCACGCTCCGATCGGCGCTGCCGCGCACCGGGTCGATTGTGTGCTGGCTAGGCGCGTTCCGCGGATAGTCGCCGTACGACGGGTTCAGCGAGGCGTTGTTGTACACGGCGAAGTGGCTGGCCTTTGCGACGTGCGGGCCGTTGTTGCTGAAGGAAATCACTGCGCTCGTGCCGCCGAGGGCGACGTTGACGTCCTCGAGGTTGGCGTTGGGCTGGTAGGGCAGCGGCCGTGCGGGCCGCGCGCCGCTCTCCTGAGTCGGCATCGTGTTGCTGACCACCGGCGGGGTGTAGCCCTCGCCCGGCGGGTCGCCGATCACCGTGGTCGGGGGCAGCTTCGGCAGCCCGAATACCGGCGAGTGGAAGTCGAGTGCTCGCGTCAGGTCGCCGCAGACCTGGCGCCGCCAGCTGCTGATGTTGGGACAGATCGCCGGCGTGCCAAGCGCAGTCGTCCACTTCTCGAGGAACTGCAGAACCGACGTGTGGTCGGCGACCTCGGAGGTGACCCATCCGCCGCGGGTCCACGGCGAGATGAGGATCAGTGGGACTCGGAAGCCGAGTCCGACCGGGACGGCATTGGTGTTGCCGCCGAACAGGACGCCGTATCCACCACTGCCGAGCAGCTCGTCATACCACTCGTCGTTGGTGTCGGGTGGCGCCACCGGCGGCGGGACGTGGTCGAACTGACCGTCGTTCTCGTCGTAGTTGACGATCACCAGTGTCGAGTTGAAGACGTCGGGATCGGCGTTCAGCGCCTCGAGCACACCGTTGACGTAGTACGCGCCGTCGCTTGGCGCACCGTTCGGGTGCTCGGAGAACGCCTGGTTCGTCACCACCCAGGAGACCTGTGGCAGCTTGCCGGCCTTGACGTCCGCACGGATTGCGTTGACCAGGTTGTCTGCGTTGGCGCTGAGCCCGGTAACCGGCTCGGGGACTCTCGCGACTCCGCCCTCGTAGAACGGGTTGCCCGGCTTCGCCTTACCGCCCTGGTCGGGGTCGAGCTCCGCGAAGGTCTTGAAGTACTGCAGTCCGGCGTCGCCGTAGTTGTCGATGCACTGGTAGGTCTTCCAGCTGACGCGCGCCTTCTGCAAGGTCTCGGCGTAGGACTGCCAGGGCAGAAACCGGCCGAGCTCGTCGGCCCCTTCATACGCCGTATAGCCACTGTGCTTCTGCGCCGCGTCGATCGTGCCGCCCCAGAGATAGGTGCGGTTGGGCCCGGTCGAGCTGAGCACCGAGCAGTGATAGGCGTCGCCGACCGTGTAGAGGTCGGCGAGCGCGTAGTGGAACGGGATGTCGCTGCGGTCGAGGTAGCCGAGCGTGGTGAGCCCGAGCTTCGCCTCGATCCAGCCGTCCATCAGTCCGCCGGCCCAAGCGCCGTGCTGGTCGTCCCAGCTGTGTGACGTGCCACCGAAGCCCTGCGCGCCGCGCTCGCCCGACGGTGGCCTGTCGTAGCCGGGGTACTCCGATGCCGGCGCCTCGCTGAGGTGCCACGGATACTGCGTGAGCAGCGGCGGGACCCCCTGCACGCTCACGGGCTGTGCAAAGACGGAGTGGCCGC
The DNA here is from genome assembly GCA_036267875.1 of Mycobacteriales bacterium. GTDB lineage: Bacteria > Actinomycetota > Actinomycetes > JAFAQI01 > JAFAQI01 > DASZTV01. Next base: position 6,965 of record DATAVE010000028.1, on the reverse strand, counting down.
CGGGAAGGGTGATCGTCGATCGATCGCCGAAGCCGCGCACGCCTCGCAGCGAGCCGAAGTAGTGGTCGAAGCTGCGGTTCTCCTGCATCAGGATCACCACGTGCTTGATGTCCCGCAGATCGCCGTGCCGCTTCCGCCTGCGCGGCTTGGTCGGGGTGGCGGCGGCAGCTGATCCGGTGCCCACGACCGCGGCGCCCGCCGTTGCGGCGCTCGCGGCAAGGAAGCGTCGGCGCGACAGGCCTGGCACCTTTGAACCTCACTCGACTCGTCTGACGTCCGGTTGAAGATCGGTCAACGGGCATTCAAACAGCCGACGACGGAGGCAGGATCGCCGCGTCCCGCGCCGTAGCCTTCCCCGGAGTTCGCTCCTCGGGTCCGCGCTGCGCTGATAGCCATCGTCGCGGCCGTTCTCGTCGTACTCACGACCGGCGCGATGCGGTTGACCTACCTAGGAGTCGGACCGTTCACTCCGCTGAACGTCAGCGTGGCGATCGGGTCGATCACGGCGCATCCGGCGTGGGACGCCTGCCAGGACCTGATCGGCAGCTGCAGCTCGGTCGGCTTGACCGGCCTCGCCAACTCGATCGGCTCATGGACGCCGGAGGTCTGGAGCGTCGCAGTCCACGGCAAGGATCTGTCCTGGTGCGTCGCGGGGACACTTCCCTGGCGAGCAGGCGTGCGTCCTTCGGCTGACACCCTCAGCACGTTGTACGACCTTGGTCTGACGCGTCGTGGCGGCCTGACTTCCTAACGTCAGACGTTGATGACGATCATCGAACGTGTCTGGGCCAAGCCTGCCGCAGCCAAGGTGCCCGAGGTCATTGCGATCTTCTGGGTGGTGAAGATCCTGACGACTGCGGGCGGCGAGGTCACCTCTGACTACCTCAAGCGCTTCGGCAACTTCGGTGGCGGCGGACTCGAGGTCCTCGCCTTCGTGATCGGGCTGTTCCTGCAGTTCGGGACGAAGCGCTACCGTGCCTTCTCGTACTGGTGGCTCGCCTTCTCGATCGCGATCTTCGGCACCGGCATTGCCGACTTCCTGCACCTCGACGTCCATCTGTCGTACGCAGCCGATTCGCTGCTCTGGGCCGCGATCCTCGCCGTGATCTTCTGGCTGTGGCATCACCGTGAAGGCACCCTGTCGATTCACAGCGTGCACAGCCGGCCTCGCGAGTTCTTCTACTGGGCGACGGTGTTCTCGACCTTCGCTCTTGGCACCGCCTTCGGTGACTACACCGCGAGCGTGCTCAACCTCGGCTACCTGGGCTCAGGCATCTTGTTCGGCTGCCTCATCGTGCTGCCCTGGATCGCGCATCGTGCCTTCGGCCTGAACGCCGTCATGGCGTTTTGGATCTCCTACGTCCTGACTCGGCCGCTGGGCGCATCATTTGCTGACTGGTTCAGCAAGCCGAAGGACATTCAAGGACTGAACTACGGCAACGGCCAGACGGCCATCGTGTGCTTCGCCATCGTCCTCGTGCTGGTGATCTACCTGGCCGTGGTGCGTCCCGACGTCCAGCAGGGCGTCGACCAAGCAGAGGTCTAAAAGAAGCACGCTCAGCGAGCGGTCAAGAGCCGAACTCCGGCATGACGTCGCGGACGAAGGACTCGACGCTGCGCTCGCCGTCGCCGGGCCAGCCACACACGAGGTAGCCGTAGCCGGCGTCACGCCACTTGCCGGCGTGCTTGCGCGCGGTCTCGACATCGTCGAGTGACAGCGAGCCAGCACGCAGGATCGACGCCGGGTCGCGACCCTCGTCCTCGGCCAGCTTGGAGAGGTGGGAGTTGGCCTCCTCCATCGACTTCGGCGAGCCGAACGAGTGCCACACATCGGCGTACCTAGCAGCGAGCGGGATCGTCCGCTTCATCCCCGACCCGCCGATCCAGATCGGGGGGTGCGGTCGCTGCACCGGCTGCGGGCGCAGGTAGGCCTGCTTCAGCGAGACCTGCTTGCCGTCATAGTCGACGATCTCGCCGGTGTAGAGGCGGGTGACGATCTCGAGTGCGTCCTCGAGCAGATCGAATCGCTCGCCGAGCAGCGGAAACGGGATGCCGAGCTCGGTGTGCTCCTTGTCGTACCAGGCTGCGCCGAGTGAGAGCTCGAGCCGTCCGTGCGAGGCGTGGTCGATGGTCATCGCCTGCGAGGCGAGCACCGACGGGTGCCGGTACGTCACACCGGTGACCAGCAGCCCGAGGCGGATCCTCGACGTCACGCCGGCGAGTGCGGCGAGCGTCGTCATCCCCTCGAACGTCTCGCCGGGTCCTTCGCCGTACATCGGCTGGAAGTGGTCGAAGCCCCACACTCCGTCGAAGCCAAGATCTTCAGCGAGCTTCACCCGCCGGACCAGCTCGTCCCAGGAGATCCGCTGCTGCGCTACATCAAGTCCGAATCGCACCTGATCAACCTAGCTGCGGGCTGCGGCGTACCCGAAGACGGCTGCGAGCCCTAGGGCACTGCGCGGTGCGTACGGCGAACGCCACAACCCGCCGTGTGCCGCGTTGTCGGCTTCGTTCTGCCAAGGGTGGTCCAGCTCGGGGGAAGCGGTATTGAGGTCATGGACGAGGAGCGCGGCCATCGAGGTATTGGCCGTATCCGGCTCGAACACCTCGACGCCGAAGCGGTGCGCGCCGAAGTAGGCAGCGGCGAGAGCGCGGTTCTTCACGACCGACTTGGTCCGCGTGGAGGGAGCCACGTTGAGTGACACGCTCCCACCGCCGGCACGGGCTGCGCTTGCGCGCCACCGCTGCACGCGCTTGGCCAACGCGTAGTTCGGACCCTGGATCGGGACGAGCGCATCGCAGATGCCGACACCGGTCCCTGGCCGGTAGGCGCGCTGCAGCAGGTTGCCACGACTGGCCGCGCGCAGCGGTCGCCCGGCGTGGCCAGGAACGCGAGCGTGACGTCGTCGCGTTGTCCGCGTAGGTGTAGTTGCCGATCACGAGCTGTCCCGACAATCCCGCGAGCCAGTCCGCAACAGCAGGTCCGTCGACGAGCAGGTCTGTCCCGGCACGGTCGGTGCCGTCTGTCATCGGCGTCAGCAGGTGTCCCGCGCCGCGGTAGGGAACGACGAGCTCCTCGTCGCGGCCGCCTTCGCCCTTGACCTCGAGGCTCTGCAGTGCGTGGCCGACCGGACGATCGAGGACGGTGCGCAACGGCTGTTCGGCGCCATCCGCGTCGACCACGGTCAGGCCGTCGTGGAATGCGTCCAGTCCGCTCGTCGCGATCGTGTTCCACGCGTCGGCCGTTGCAAGTCCCGCCTCGACGACTGTCTGGCGTCCGAACGTCGAGCTGCTTCGCTTGCCGGACTCGTCAGCCGCGAACTTGATTCCAGGTTCGGTCGGCTCGCTTATGCCGCAAGTGCCGGCTTCGCCTCGGGCTCTGGCCGGGCGGGCCGCTCAGTCTTGACTAGGCCTGCGATGCCGTTGTTCGGCAGCGCGAGCCGGAACACCGTCGCCCACGCGGAGCCGAGCTGCTTGGGGAAGGAGCCCGTGACGTAGTTGAGCCCGTATCGCTCGAAGATCTCCTGCACCTTCGGGGCGATCTCCTTGTAGCGGTTGCTCGGCAGGTCGGGGTAGAGGTGGTGTTCGATCTGGAACGACAGGTTGCCGGTCATCATGTGCAGCGCGTTGCGGCCGCTGATGTTTCCGGCGCCGAGCATCTGGCGCAGGTACCACTCGCCGCGGGTCTCGTCGACGATCGAGGCGCGGGTGAACGTCTCGACGCCCTTGGGGAAGTGGCCGCACATGATGACCGAGTGGGTCCACAGGTTGCGGGCGAGGTTGGCGGTCGCGTTGGCCGCGAGCGTGGGCAGAAATGAGGGGCCGGACAGCAGCGGGTGGAGCAGGTAGTCGCGAGTCGCCTGCTTCTTGATCTTGCGCAGGGCACCCTTCGCCTTCTCCTTGAACTCCACCTTGTCGCCGCGGCCCTTGAGCACCTTGCCGATCTCGAGGTCGTACGCCGCGATGCCGTACTCGAACAGGCAGGCATTGAGGAAGTTGTAGAGCGGCTGGCCGAGGTAGAACTTGGACCAACGCTGGTCCTCGTCGACGCGCATGATGCCGTAGCCGAGATCGTTGTCCTTGCCGAGCACGTTCGTGTACTTGTGATGCACCTGGTTGTGCGAGTGCTTCCACGCATCAGACGGTGTGGCGTTGTCCCACTCCCACGTCGAGGAGTGGATCGCCGGGTCACGCATCCAGTCCCACTGACCGTGCATGACGTTGTGCCCGATCTCCATGTTCTCGAGGATCTTGGCTATTGACAGACCGACCGTTCCGGCGAGCCACGCGGGTGGGAACAGGGAGACCAGCAGGACCGCACGACTGGCGAGCTCGAGGCGGCGCTGTGTCTCGATGACCTTGCGGATGTACGCCGCGTCACGTTCGCCGCGACTGCCGACGATCTGCTCACGGATCGCGTCGAGCTCGTGGCCGAGGGTCTCGATGTCCTCGGCGCTGAGGTGAGCGACGGGGCTGACAGCCTGGCGCTGGATCGCGGTCATACGGACTCCCTGCTTGGGTCAAACACAGTTCGGAAGAGCTGAGGTCGATGGTTCACAAGTCGATGTGGCATTCGCCGGCTGCTGCTGAGATGCAGGTCTGGATCTTCACGCCATCGCCCTCGACGGCAGTCGTCAGCTCGCCGTTGCGGAGGTCGCGGACGACGCCTTCTCGGAGCGGCAAGACACATCCCATGCAAATGCCCATCCGGCAGCCGAACGGCATCAGAATGCCTGCGGCTTCGCCAGCGGCGAGGATCGGCGTGCCGGCATCGGCATCGATCGTGACGTCGCTCTTCGCAAAGGTGACACGGCCACCTTCGCCCGCGATCACGATCGTCGGACGGAAGCGTTCGGTGTGCATCCGGTCGCTGATCCCGTGCTCGGACCAGTGCGACTCGGCCGCGTCGAGCAGTCCGGTCGGGCCGCACACCCAGGTCTCGCGCTCGGCGAAGTCGGGGACGAGCTCGGCGAGCTGCTCGATGCGCAACATGCCGTGGGTGTCGTCGTGTCGCTCGATCAGCTGCAGGCCCGAGGTCGCCGCGAGGTGTCTCAGCTCGCCGCCGTAGATGACGTCGTCGGCCGTCGGCGCGCAGTGCACCATCACCACGTCGTCGAGGTCGGGCAGACCGTCGCGCAGCATCCCCATGACGGGCGTGACCCCGCTGCCAGCCGTCAGGAACAGCGCCTTCGCGGGGCGCTGCGCCGGCAACGTGAACTCGCCGGTGGCCTGGTCGATCATCAGCAGCAGCCCTGGGCGGCTTCGACGTACGAGGTGGTTGCTCACGACGCCGTCAGCGATTGCCTTGACGGTGATCGTGAGCCGGCCGTCCGGCCGCGGCGGCTCGGTGAGGGAGTAGGCGCGCCAATGACGTACCCCGTCGACGTCGACGCCGACCCGGATGTACTGGCCGGCGACGTGACCTCGCCAGCCGCGCCCGGGCTGGAGCACGAGCGTGACCGCGTCGCGGGTCTCGGGACGCACCTCGACGACCTTCGCTCGCAGCCTTGCGGGGGAAGTCAGCGGGTTGAACAGATCGAGGAAGTCCTCGGGGACGAGGGGAGTGACGACCAACCTCGCGAGCCGGGTCGCGGCCGTCTTCAACCGCGGAGCGGGCGTGGCATCCAGAATGGCCATGACCTAAGTCTGCTGCTCACTCAGAGATAACTTCTTGGCCATCGAGTGTGAGCCTATGTCCCTGAACTGTTCGGATATGATAGATCCGATGGCTGAATCCGGCTCGCCGCTGCGTCTGGCGCTTGACCCTGAGGTCGTGTCCGGCCTGCGCGCCCAGTTGCCCACGGTCGCCGGACGCATCTGGGACGCCATCGTCGCCGAGGTCGCTGAGTACGCCGATCCGATGCGAGGCGAGATAGGCGCCAACATCACCCGTGCCGTCGAGCTCGCGCTCGGAACCTTCCTTCGTCTGGTCGAGAGCGGAGCAACGCTGGAGCCGGGCGGCCCGCTGAGTGCGGCGCTCGACGGCTCCTATGCACTCGGCCGAGGCGAAGCGCGCGCGGGACGGACGATGGACGCGCTGCTTGCGGCGTTCCGGGTTGGTGCACGAGTCGCGTGGCGGGAGTGGGGCGCGGTCGCGGTCGCCGACGGTGTGCCGCCTGCCACGGTCGTCCAGTTTGCCGAGCTTGTCTTCGCGTTCATCGATCAGCTGTCAGCTGCCAGCGTGTCCGGTCACAGCGACGAGCTGGCGACGACCGGTCGCGTCCAGGCGCGGTATCTCGAGCGACTGGGCCGGGCGCTGATCCACGGTGCTCCCATCGAGGAGCTGGCGGCACGCGCGGAACAGGCGGGTTGGGTGCCTCCAACGACGCTGACCGCTGTGCTCCTGCCCTCGTCACATGCGCGGGCGGTCGCGACCGCGTTCGACCGACCGACCTTGGTGCTGTCGGCTGACGCGACCGGTGTCGAGCTTCCTGAGGACATCACGACGTTGCTGGTGCCTGACGCCGAGCGCACTCGGCTGTCGCTGCTTCAAATGCTGCGCGGCCGATTCGCAGTCGTCGGGCCGGCTCGTCCATGGACCGCGGTCGCCGGCTCCTTCGACCGAGCGGTGCGGGTGCTGGCCATGACGAACCAGGGCGAGCTCGCGGTCGACACGGAGGATCACCTCGCGGCGCTAGTCCTTGCTGCCGACGCCGAAGCGGCCGGCGATCTGAGGGCGCGGATGCTCGGGCCCCTCGGCGATCTGTCGGCGGCGACCGCCGACCGCCTTGCTGACACGTTGCGGTCGTGGTTGCTGCACCAGGGCCGGCGCGAGGATGTTGCCGCGGATCTCTTCATCCATCCGCAAACCGTGCGGTATCGGATGAGTCAGCTTCGGACGCTCTACGGCGACCGGCTGCAGGATCCTGGCGAGGTCTTCGACCTGATCCTCGCGCTCGGTCCGCCCTGCGTGAGCGATCGAGTCAGCCGAGCTGTACCAGCGACTTGACGTCGTCGGCCGGGAG
>DATAVE010000027.1:0-5376 GCA_036267875.1 Mycobacteriales bacterium | reverse complement strand
CTTCATGACGAAGCGCACGTCCTGCGTGACGGTGATGTCGTCGGCGGGATTGCCTGGTACGGCGATGATGTCGGCGAGATAGCCGGGCTCGATTTGGCCGAGGTCGTCCTCACGGCCGATCAGCTCCGCACTCGTCACGGTCGCGGCGCGTAGCGCCGTCATCGGTGACAGGCCGCGGGAGACGATCGACTCGAGCTCCTTGGCGCCGTCGCCATGTGGGATCGCGGGTGCGTCGGTGCCACAACAGATCCGCACGCCCGCCCTCTCGGCGCGGGACAGCACGGTGCGTGCACGTGGGAAGACCTCCTCCGCTTTCTTGATGAGCTCCGGAGCCGCACGCGACAGGTCCATCTGATCGGCGAGGCAGGTCGTGCTGACGAGGAACGTGCCGCGCTCCGCCATCAGCGCGAGAGTGTCGTCGTTGATGAGGAAGCCGTGCTCGAGGCAGTCGATGCCGGCCTCGATGCAGGCGCGTGCAGCCCCGTCGCCGTGGCAATGGGCAGCGACCTTCACGCCCGCGCGATGCGCCTCGTCGGCGATCGCCGCCAGCTCCTCATCGGAGTACTGCTGCGCACCGGACTCGCCGCTGTGCGACATCACGCCGCCCGACGCCGACACCTTGATCAGCCGCGCGCCGTACTTCAGCTGGTAGCGCACCGCGGCGCGCACTTCGGACACGCCGTTGGCGATGCCCTCCTCGACCGAGAGCGGCATGATGCCTGGGCCGAACCGGGAGAACATCGTCGGATCGAGGTGTCCGCCAGTCGGCGAGATCGCGTGTCCGGCCGGCACGATCCGCGGCCCGTCGACCCATCCGGCGTCGACCGCGCGGGACAAGGCGACATCAAGCAGGACGCCGCCGGTTCGCACGAACAAGCCGAGGTTGCGCACTGTCGTGAATCCCGCGAGCAGGGTCTTGCGGGCGTTGACCGTCGCTCGAAGCGTCCGGAAGGCGGGGTCGTCCTGCACGTCGCTGCGCGGGTTGCCGCCGGAAGGGCCGCCCAGGAAGAGGTTGAGCTCCATGTCCATCAAGCCCGGCATCAACGTCACGTCGCCGAGATCGATCTCGGTCGCGCCGCGCGGCGTCGACTCCGGATTCACAGCGGTGATCCGGTCTCCCTCGACGACGATTGCCGCGCCGTCATCGCTCACAGCGCTGGCGACGACATCCAGTAGTCGCGCAGCACGGATGACAGTCGCGCCTTCGCTCACTGTCGTCACTCCTCCGCCTCAGTTATTCGGCCGGCAGGGCCGGAGCGCTGGCCGGGTCGAGATCGGGGTCGAGCTCGATGCCGAGTCCGTTGAACACCATCGCAAGACCCGTATACGTACCGATGACGAAGAGCATCTCGACAAGCGCCTTCGCGTCGAGGACCGCGGCGAGCCGCTCCCAGGTGGCGTCATCGATCCGGTAGCCATCGAGCAGCTGGTCGGTTCCTCGCAGCAGGTCAGCTTCCACTTGCGTGAAGCCGCCGTACTCGCCCGCCCCGATGGCGTCGACCTCGACAGCGGTCACGCTGTAGCGCTGCGAGAGCTTGACGTGCTGAACCCATTCATACGTCGACCGGGTGCGCCACGCGACGCGCAGCACCATCAGCTCCCGCAGTCGTGGATCGAGCACCGGATCCCAGAGCAGCTGTCCGTTGAACGCGAGGAACGCCGCGGCCAGCCGCGGGTGGTGCAGCATGCTGGCGATCCCGTTGGTGAGCCGAGGGGCGTCGGGATCCGGTGCGAGAAAACGATCCGACGCGGCGGCGGGCATACCTGCCCGGATCGCGGCGACGCAGTCGTCGTCCCAATGCTCCTTCGGGACGGGACCGATCCGCGGGGTCATCTAGAGGTACCAGCCGCCGTTGACGTTCAACGCCTGGCCGGTGATGTAGCCGGCCTCCTCCGAACAAAGAAAGATGCAAGCGGCGGCGATGTCCTGCGGTGTGCCGGCGCGGCGTACCGGGGTCTGCTTCGCGATCAGGTTGACGTCGGGCACGTCGCCCTTGTCCTCGGCGCGGCGGACCATCGGGGTGTCGATGAAGCCGGGTGGGATCGTGTTGACGGTGATGCCGTTGGGAGCGAGCTCCACCGCGAGCGCCTTGGTGATGCCAATGACGCCGCCCTTGGATGCGACGTAGTGCGCCATGCGCTTCGCGCCGCTCTGTGCGCTGGAGGACGAGATCGTGACGATCCTGCCCCAACCGCCGGCGAGCATGTCGGGCACCGCGGCCTGCAGCGAGTGGAAGGTGCCGGTCAGGTTGACCGCGATCATCCGGTCCCACTGCTCGGCGGAGATGTCGGTGAAGGAGGCGAACTCGTCGAGGCCTGCGCTGGTCACCAGGATCTCGATCGGCCCGAGCTGCTCGCGCACCGCCGCGTACGCCGCGTCGATCGCGGAGCGATCGCTGACGTCAGCCTGCAGGCCGACTACACGGGTTTCATGGACACTGCCACCGGCTTCGGCGATTCCGGCGGCAGCCTTCTCGGCCGCCTCCGCCGAGAGGTCGACGACTGCGACCCGATCACCGCGCGCAGCGAGCTGTCGGCAGATCTCGAGTCCCATGCCGGACGCCCCGCCGGTCACCACCGCAACCCTGCTCACCAGTGCTCCTTCTGTCGTTGCAACGGTGCCGAGTATCGCGTAGTCGGAGGCTTCTGCAACAGCGACTCTCGATATTGAGAACGTGATTGCCGCTCGGGTATAAGTTGACGTCGTGCGCATCGGCCTGATGGTTGGTCCGGACCCGGGCCGCTACCGCGAGGCCGTCGCCAAGATCGAGTCCGATGCCATCGATGCCGAGCACGCAGGCTTTGCGTCGCTGTGGGTTGCGCAGCCGCCGGATGACTTCGACGCGCTCACCGCGGTCGCATTGATGGGCCGTGTCACCAGCCGAGTCGAGATCGGTACGGCGGTGTTGCCACTGCAGACGCGGCACCCGATCGCAATGGCACACCAGGCGCTGTCGACCCAGGCAGTCTGCGAAGGTCGCCTCACCTTGGGCGTCGGGCCATCGCACCACTGGGTGATCGAGGACATGCTCGGCCTGTCGTACGACAAGCCCGCGCGCCTGGTGCGCAGCTACCTCGAGGTCCTCAACGTCGCATTCGCGGGACCGGGCACCGTCGACGTCGACAACGAGCACTTCCGGATCCACAACCCGCTCGCCGTCACTGACATCACGCCGACGCCGATCCTGCTCGCCGCACTCGCGCCGTTGATGCTGAAGATCGCCGGTGAGCTCACCGACGGCAGCGTCCTCTGGATGGCCGACGCGCGCAACATCGGCGAGCACATCGCACCCAGCATCACCAAGGCGGCGGCGGACGCGGGACGCCCCGCGCCGCGGATCGTCGCCGGCGTTCCGGTCACGCTCTGCAGCAACAGCGAGGTTGACGCTGCCCGGGACTGGGCGCGGACGGCGATGAGCCACTCCGACTACTCGCCCAACTACGAGCGGCTGCTGGAGCACGGTGACGCGAAGGACTCGGGCGACTTTCTTGTCGCCGGGGACGAGACGGCGGTGCGTGCTGGAATCGAGCGGTATCGCGATGCCGGCGTCACCGACTTCTCGGTGCGGCTGCTTCCCTACGGCAAGACCCGGGAGGCACGCATCGAGTCCCGGGACCGCACTGTGGCGTTCCTCTCCTCGATCTGCCCCGAGATCTAGGTTGGGGACTGCCCCGATGCACCTCGACCACGTGGTCATCTTCGTCGCGGATGCGGACCCGAGCCTTGCGTTCTACCGGGACGGCTTGGGCCTCGCGACGCTCGTCGACCGCGAGTTCGACGGACCGTGGCCGGCGATGTTCGATGTCACGTCACATCGCTTGCGGGCAATGATCCTGGGTGATCCGGACCATCCCGACCGTGGTCAGGTCGAGCTGTTGACCATGGCCGAGCCGGCGCCTGCGGGACCCGGCGCGCAGCCGGTCGCCACAGGAAGCGTCATGCTCTCCTTCATGGTCGACCTGGCAGCGGTGCTGCCGCGGCTTGAAGCGGCCGGCGGGACCGACGTACGCCGGGCCACGCTGAAGAACGGTGTCGATGTCGTGACCCTCCGCGATCCCGACGGCACTCTCGTCGAGCTTCTGAACGTTCCCCACTCGTGACGGGGCCGCTCGCCGGGCTTCGCGTCCTCGAAGTCGGCCACATCCTGGCCGGGCCATTCGCGACGATGCTGCTTGCCGATCTCGGCGCCGACGTCGTCAAGATCGAGTCCGAGACCGGTGACCTCTCGCGCGACGTCGGCTCGCACTACGTCGGCGGGCACAACGTCTACTTCGCAAGCCTGAACCGCAACAAGCGCAGCGTGCACCTCGACCTCGCGGATGCCGACGGGCAGGCGGCGCTGCACCGGCTGGTCCGCGAGTCCGACGCGTTGCTCGTCAACCTGCGACCGTCGGCCATCCGCAAACTGGGGCTCGACTATGCGTCGTTGGGCGCCGTGAACCCGAAGATCGTGTGCGTCGCCCTCACCGGTTACGGGCTTGACGGTCCGGAGGCGGAGTGGCCGGCGTTCGACTACGTCGTGCAGGCCGGCGTCGGCATTGCCGCGATGACCGGCGACCCGGACGGCCCACCGATGCTGCCGGGCTACTCCGTGGTCGACAACTCCTCCGCGATCATGGCCGCGCTCGGCCTGCTCGCGAAGGTGCACTCCGCCAACTCCTCCGGCGTCGGCGGCCAGGTGGATGTCTCGCTGTTCGACACCATGCTCAGTCAGCTCAACTACAAGGCGGCGGCGTACCTCAACGGCGGGACGGTACCGCCTCGGCAGGCCTCGGGCGCACACAGCTTCTATACGCCGGCGCAGCTGTTCGAGACCGCCGATGGGTACCTCGCGCTGTTCGTCACTCACGACGTGTTCTGGCAACGGCTCTGCGTCGAGATCGGCAATCCGGAGTGGGGCACGGATCCGCGGTTCGCCTCCATGCACGCGCGGTCGGAGTACCGCACCGAGCTCGTCGAGCTGCTCGGCGCGCGCCTGATGGAGGCAACGGCTCGCGAGTGGGTGGACTTGCTGCGTCCGCTCGGTCTCGCGGTCGGATCGGTCGTCTCGCTGACGGACGCGCTCGACAGCGACTACGTACGGTCCCGGGGGATGGTGGTCTCCGTCGACACCGACGCCGGGGCGCTGCGGATGGTCGGCAACCCGATCCGCATCGAAGGTGGTGGCGAGTTCACCGCGCCACCACGGCTCCACGAACACACATCGCAACTGCTCGGCGACGGGACGGACGCATCGTGAACCAGCGACTGAGAGTCGTGCAGTGGGCGACCGGCAACATCGGCACCCGTGCGGCACAGCAGGTGCTTCGCCACCCAGACATGGACCTCGTCGGGATGCTGGTCTTCGACCCGGCCAAGGACGGCCGTGACGTCGG
>DATAVE010000026.1:0-3729 GCA_036267875.1 Mycobacteriales bacterium | reverse complement strand
AATCATCAACAGCTCGTCGGTGAACTCCGACAGTCCGTCGCCGGAGCTTGCGCCGTACGCCGCGACGAAGGCCGCGATAGCGAACTTCTCGGCAAGCCTTGCGCAGTTGCTCGGCGACCGTGGAATCCGCGTCAACAGCGTCGCGCCCGGCCCGATCTGGACGCCGCTCATCCCATCCACCATGCCGCCGGAGAAGGTCGAAAGCTTCGGCTCTGACACGCCCCTCGGTCGCCCCGGACAGCCCACGGAGCTCGCGCCGGTCTACGTGCTCCTGGCTTCCGACGAGGCGAGCTACATCTCCGGCGCACGAGTCGCGGTGACCGGCGGTCGACCGATCCTCTGAGCCGACAGCGAGGGACGCGCCGGCGCCGTTTAGTGCAACGGCGCAGGGGCACCAACGCATTGGCCGATTCAGCAGCGAGTCGCAGCGCGCCACGGTAGGGCGTCCTATCAGCCCAGTTCGATCTGGGGACGCGACATCGGGTACGTCCGAATGAAGGAGCCGCACGTGCCGGACGACATTCTCACCACCGCACAAGGACTCCGCCTTCCCGACACGGATCATTCGCTGACCGCCGGACAGCGCGGACCGACGCTCATGGACGACTTCCATCTACGCGAGAAGATCACCCATTTCGACCACGAGCGGATCCCGGAGCGCGTTGTCCACGCACGCGGCGCCGCCGCACACGGGGTCTTCACCTCGTATGGCACGGCCGGGTCGCTGTGCCGGGCGGATTTTCTCGCCGAAGGCCGCGAGACGCCGGTGTTCGTCCGGTTCTCGACCGTGCTGGGCTCGCGCGGCTCCGCTGACACAGTGCGGGACGTCCGTGGCTTCGCCACGAAGTTCTACACGCAGCAGGGCAACTTTGACCTGGTCGGAAACAACATCCCGGTCTTCTTCATCCAGGACGGCATCAAGTTCCCGGATGTGATCCACGCGGGCAAGCCGCATCCCGACCGGGAGATCCCGCAGGCGCAGACCGCCCACGACACGTTCTGGGACTTCGTGTCACTGCACACCGAGGCGACCCACATGGTCATGTGGGCCATGTCCGACCGAGCGATCCCGCGGTCCTACCGGACGATGGAGGGCTTCGGCGTCCACACCTTCCGCCTGGTCGATGCCAAGGGAAAGACCTGCCTCGTCAAGTTCCACTGGAAGCCGATAGCCGGCCTGCACTCATTGGTCTGGGAAGAGGCTCAGATCGCTGCGGGCATGGACCCGGACTTCCACCGCCGGGACATGTACGACGGCATCGGCGCGGGCGCTCCGCTCGAGTGGGAGTTCGGTGTGCAGGTCATGCCAGACAATGCGGATCAAACCTTCAAGGGCATCGATCTGCTGGATCCCACCAAGCTCGTTCCCGAAGAGCTGTGCGAGGTGCAGCCGATCGGACGCATGCAGCTCGACCGCACCCCGACGAACTTCTTCGCCGAGGTCGAGCAGGTCGCGTTTCATACCGGCAACCTGGTCCCCGGCATCGAGGTCACGGACGACCCGCTCATGCAGGCACGCCTGTTCTCCTACCTCGACACGCAGTTGATCCGCCTCGGCGGGCCGAACTTCACCCAGCTTCCGATCAACCGGCCCCAGTGCCCGGTGAACGACATGCTGCGTGACGGCTACCACCAGACCGCGATCCATGAAGGCATCGCGCCGTACCAGCCCAACAGCATCGACGGCGGGGGGCCTCGGCCGGCCACCGAGGCCGAGGGCGCCTACGTGCACCGGCCCATGGCGGTCGCCGGCCAGAAGGTACGGCAGAGCCCGGGAAGCTTCGCCGACCACTACAGCCAGGCAGCCATGTTCTGGCAGAGCATGAGCCCGGTTGAGCAGGCCCACATGGTCGAGGCGTTCTCCTTCGAGCTGGGCAAGTGCACCATGCCTGAGATCCGGGAGCGCATGCTTGCCGTCCTCGCCAACGTCGACGCGGATCTCACCCGCGCGGTCGCTGGCGAGCTAGGCGTGACCGCGCCCCGCGGAAGACCACCGAAGGATGTGACGGTCTCTCCCGCGCTGTCGATGCTGACGGACGTACTCGGCCCGATTGCGGGCCGGGTGGTCGGCGTGGTGGCCGGCGAAGCTGCCGACCTTGCCGGTATCAGCCGACTGCGTCGAGCGCTGAACGAACAAGGCGCGGTCCTGCGCGTCATCGGTGAGCGCGGCGGAGTTCTCGGTGAGGGCCGCAACCAGCAGCTCGTCGAGCGAACTCTGCTCACCACCCGCTCGATCGAGTTCGACGCGGTGCTGGTCGCAGCGGGCGCGACCACGCTGGCCAATCCGCGGCTGGATGTCCTGCTGCAGGAGGCATACCGGCATTGCAAGGCGGTAGGAGCTTGGGGCGACGGCAAGGCGCTGCTCGCCGCCGCCGGCATCGATCCCGCCGCTCCCGGCGTACTACACGCAAAGAAGGCCGACGCCGACTTCGCGCCGCTACTGATCGAAGCGCTCGGCCGCCACCGCGCGTGGGACCGGTTGGCGTATCTCACCCACGGACCTGATGGAGGTACCTCGAATGGCTGAAAACGGTATCGACTTCCTGCTCGGACAGCATCAGCGGATCCAGCAGCTCTTGGACGCGGTCGCGAATGCGCCCGCCGAGTCGCGACAGGCGACCTTCGATGAGTTGCGGGAACTGCTCGCGGTCCACGAGACGGCGGAGGAGTTCATCCTGCGTCCTGTGACGCGCAGCGACGTGCCGGGCGGCGATGTCATCGCCGACGCGCGCATGGCTGAGGAGAACCAGGCGAAGCAGGTGCTCGCCGACCTCGAGAAGTTGGACGTCACGACGCCGGAGTTCCTCACCGCATACACCGCATTCTCCAAGGACGTCCTCGAGCACGCTCAGAACGAGGAGTCCTACGAGTTTCCGCTCGTCCGTGAGCATGAAGACACAGACGCGCTGGCACAGATGGGCGAGGCGCTGGAGAAGGCCGAACGCTCCGCTCCCACTCATCCGCACCCGAGTGCCCGTACGACGACCGCGGCCGCGGTGATGGGCCCGTTCGCCGCCATGGTCGACAAGGTGCGCGACGCGCTGGCCGGCGCTTCGAAGTAGCTCCGGACCAGGACAGGAGGCGGCCGAGATGGAACGTGGAAGCAGCAAGGTGGCGCCGCGGCTCGACGACGAGCTCAAGCACGACACGGACGGCATCGTGAAAGGCGGCCACGATCCTCGGGTCGAGGAGTGGAAGGGCAGCGAGCCGCCCGGCGAGGACCAGCCGAGGGTTGGTCTGCGGCCCGAGGAGTCAACCGCCGAGGGCCCGGAGGACGGCATGTCTGCGGCCGATGTCGAGCAGCGGTCCGAGCTGGCCAGCTACATCGCACGGGCTGACTATCCCCTCGAGCGCGATGCGATCGTCGCGATCCTTACTGGCCGTAATGCGCCCGATCGGCTGGTCACGATGGTCGCCGGGCTCCCGGACGGCGAGACCGTCGACAACCTCCAAGACCTCTGGCGCCGCCTCGGCGGGACCACTGAGTAGGCGCGCAAGCGAAAGTTGACGACGACCCGATCGTGCACAAGGAGAGAAGATGACTGACGCCGAGACGGTCGCTCTGGGCCGACCACGCCTCGTAGTGGTCCCTGCTGGAGGACACGCGACCGCTGACGGCCCCGAGGCACTCGGGTACGAGGTGGAGTTCGCCTTGGAGCCGCGGCGCACCACGATCGGAAGCAGCAGCGACCAGGACATCGCCCTTGACGGCCTCTCGCCGCAACACGC
>DATAVE010000025.1:0-8906 GCA_036267875.1 Mycobacteriales bacterium | reverse complement strand
CCGACACCCACGACCGGGTCCGCCACGACCGCATCGACAAAGCAGGCAGCGTCACGCTGCGCGTCGCCGGACAGCTACGCCACATCGGCGTCGGGCGAACCTACGCCCGAACCGACGTCATCCTGCTCATCCTGGACCTCCACGTCCGCATCGTCCACGCCGCCACCGGCGAGCTCCTGCGCGAGCTCACCATCGACCCGCGCCGGAACTACCAACCCACCGGACGACCACCCGGACCCCCCAAAAAGACATAGCCCGAACCTGCACAATGCAGGTCCGGGCTATTCCGATGTCCTGAGACATCACACTTGTGCCCCCTGCAGGATTTGAACCTGCGACCTACCGCTTAGGAGGCGGTTGCTCTATCCCCTGAGCTAAGAGGGCGGGGCGCAGCAATGCTAGGTGGATCGACGGGGCGGCGTGCTGCGAGTAATCCGGTCGAGCATCCCGTCGAACAACGCAACGAGCTCTGCCTCGTCGGCGCCATCGGCGATCTGTGTCGCTGCCTCATGCATCGCGCTCATCAGGATCAGTGCGAGTGGCTCGACTGGCCCGACGAGCAGTCGCCCGGCTGCGTCGATCTCTCGCAATGCCTCCCGGATCAGGCCGAGGCCGTATCGCTCGGCAATCTCCCGGCGTGCCGCGGCGTCGAGCACCGACGGTGCGTCGAGCAGCACGATCCGGCGTACCTCGTCCGTGCCGGCGGACCGAAGGAACGCGACTGAGCCGAGGCGGAGCTGCTCCACGGGATCCGGCGTCGTCATCGCCGCAACGGTGACCGCATCGCATAGGTCGGCTTCGACGGCCTCGTAGACCGCCTGGAACAGCGCTTCTTTGGATGCGAAGTAGTGGTACATCGCGCCACGCGTGACGCCGGCCAGCTCGACGATCTCCTCGCGGCTGACGCCGGCGAAGCCGGCTTCGGCGAACCGGGCGCGCGCGGCAGCGACGAGGGCGCCTCGAGTCGCCGCTCGTCGCTCGCTCTGGGTACGTCGCGGTGTCGGCTCGGTCTTGACGGCGCCGCTCCCTTCTGAGATAAATGCGTGCAGCCCGCATGTAAGTTACTAGGACCTGGAGAAAATGATGGTGCTCTCCCGCGAGATTGTCTCGGAAGGTCTCTCCGACGAGCTCGAGCGATTCCGATCACTGGTCAGCGGTCTCAGCGAGGCCCAGTGGGGTATGCCTACCCGTTGTGAGGGTTGGACGGTCGCCGACGTCGCGGCGCATCTCATCGGCACGATGGCGGACATCGCCGCTGGACGCCTCGAAGGGCTGGGCACCCCAGAGGTCACCCAGCGCGAGGTCGACGAGCGCAGAGGTCGAACCCCGGCCGACCTGGCAGCTGAATGCACCGAGACCCGGGCCGCCGCTGCCGCACTGCTTTCCGCCTTCGATGACGCTGCTTGGGAAAGCCCGGCGCCTGGCGGGTACGTCGGCACGCTCGGCGACGCGGTCGAGGCGCTCTGGTACGACACCTACGTGCATGCCGACGACATCCGCGCAGCCCTTGGCATGCCGACCGTGCCTGGCCCGGGTCTTGGTGCGGCGACGTCCCACGTGCTCGCCTTGCTGGAGAAGCTCGGTTGGAGCGGAGAGATCCCCGATGGCCAGGGTGAGGCGCACAACTTCGTGCTCGCCGCCACCGGACGTGTGGCGGGGCCGGCGTCGCTGCCCAACATCTACGCCTAGCAAGCGAGCCTCGCGGGCTCGCAAGATCGTTGGCGGCGCGGCGCATCGCTCCGCCAGCCCCGCTCCGGGATCCTGTAAGGGATGACGAGTCCAAATCCGCCGTCCGGTGAGCATCTGATCGACGGCCGGTACCGCCTCAGCGTGCTGCTCGGTTCGGGCGGCGTCGCTGAGGTCTATCGCGCGTTCGATGAGCGGCTGCATCGCGACGTCGCGATCAAGCTCTTCCGGTCGGACGTCGCCGACGAGTTGCGCCGGCACGAAGCCGAGATGCGCACCCTCGCACGCCTTGACCACCCGTCGCTGGTGACGGTCCTCGACGCGGGCGAGGACGACCAGACCGGTCGGCCGTACCTCGTCATGACATTGATCGAAGGCCCGACGCTCGCCGAGGAGCTGCGCTACGGCGCACTGCCTAGCGACCGGGTCGCCGAGATCGGGACGGCCCTCGCGGACGCGCTCAGCTACGTCCATAGCCAGGGCCTGATCCACCGCGATGTGAAGCCTGCGAATGTCCTGATCTCCTCCGACGGCAGGGTGCATCTTGCCGATTTCGGGATCGCCCGGCTGGTCGACGCGAGTCACGTGACGAGCGCGGGTGAAGTCGTCGGCACCCCGGCGTACTTCGCTCCCGAGCAGGTCACGGGTGAGCCGGTCGGGCCGCCGGCCGATGTCTACGCGCTCGGGCTGCTGTTGCTCGAGTGCCTCACCGGCAAGCGCGAGTACGACGGGCCGCCGCTGGAAGCGGCGATGGCACGGGTGACTCGACCCCCAGTCCTGCCGCCGACGCTTCCGGTCGCCTGGCGCGACCTGCTGGGCGGAATGATCGCGCGGCTGCCTGCCGGCCGCCTCTCTGCCGCACACGTGGGTGACCGGTTGCGCAGGTTGTCCGGAGCGGCTGCCGACTCGACCATGGCGATGGGCGTGCCGGTCGCCACAGCTGCGGCAACCGTCGCGATGGCACAACCCACTGCGGTCATGCCGCCCGTCGTAGAAACTGACGACTATGTGCGCCGCGCGCCCGCCCACCGTCCACTGTGGCCGTGGGTGGTCGGCGCGCTGGTCCTAGTCGCGATCGCCGTCGGCGTCGTGCTGGCGCTGTCCCACCACAACAACGGTGCTAACTCCACTGGACCGTCTGCCGATTGCGGCTCGTCCGTCCCAGACCTGGGCGGTCGGTTGGGCCAGGACTTGACCGGGCTCACGGATCTGGTGTGCAAGGGTGCGATTCCGGCGAAGGCGTCCAACGCGCTGTCGCCCTACCTCACCCAGCTTGCCTCTGCTGTTCAGTCGAAGGACCAGATCGACCTCGATGCGGTCGCCTCTGAGATGAGTGCAGCCGTCGACAGCCAGGAACAGGCGGGCAATCTGACGCCGGAGCTCGGTCAGCAGATTGCGAACGCGGTGACGCTGTTCCGCAGTGACGCCACTCGACGGCTAACGCCGCCAACGCCGACCGAGTCGCCTTCGCTGACCCCGAGTCCGTCGCTGACTCCGACACCAACTCCGTCGCTCACGCCGTCGCCCTCGGTCACGCCGGTAATCCCGCCTCCGACAACGCCGATCGAAACTCCTACGTCAACGGTGACGGTCGGGCTCTAGATCAGCCGGGACCATCGGGCAGTAGTTTGCCCGGATTGAGGATGCCGGCAGGGTCGAGGCACTCCTTGACCGCGCGTAACGCCGCCACACCGACCAGGTCCGGTCCGCCGAGGTCGGCGACGGCCGCTTCGCGGTGTGCGGTGCCAACAGCGTGATGGTGGGTCACGGTGCCTTCTGACGCGACGATCGCCGCGTTTGCGGCGTGCTTGGCGACGGCCCATTGCGAGAGCTCGTCGCCGGGTAGCGCCGCCGCGAGCACCGTGAAGTAGAGCGAGGCGCCTGCCGGGTAGACGTGCGAGACGTGACAGCCGATGAGCGGCGCGCGTCCGTCGCGCGTCAACGTGGCCGTGAGTGCTTCGCCCACAGCTGCGTAGAGACCGGGCAGCTTCGTCCAGGTCGCCGCCGTCTCGAGCGTCTCGGCGAGGACGCCTTCATCGAGCAAGGTGTCGCGCAGGTAGGGACCCGAGAACCGGTTGTGCTCCCAGGACTTGCCGGCGGTCGCGCCCAGCGGGACAGCCTTGCCGGCGCGAAGGGTGCGACGTACGCCGCGGCGGCGGCGTCGTACGTCGGCGGGCGAGCCTTCGAAGCCGACGATGACCAGGCAGCCGCCGGAAACGCCTCGCAGCTTCAGCCAGCCGTCCATGGCGCGCTTCTTCGCCCCGGCTGTGCCTGACAGGGCGAGGGAGATCCGGGTCTCTTTCTCGTCGGAGAGCCGCAGCACGTCGGGCCTCGGGCCGTCCTGGGCGATCGAGCGCAGAATGCGCGCGCCGTCCTCCCAGCTGCGGGCCACCCAGCCTTCGTACGTCGTTGTCTTCGGGATCGGGCGAACCCGAAGCGTCACTTCGGTGACGACGCCGAGGGTTCCTTCCGAGCCGAGCACGAGCCGACGCAGGTCCGGCCCGGCCGCGCTGCCGGGCATGACCGGCAGTACGAGCTCGCCACGCGGAGTGGCCATCCGTACCCCCAGCACCATGTCGTCGATCCGGCCGCGGCCGATCGATCCCTGGCCGCAGGAGCGGGTGACGACGTAGCCGCCGAGGGAGGCGCGCTCGAAGCTCTGCGGCACGTGGCCGAGCGACATCCCATGTTGGGCGAGCGACGCCTCCGCTGCGGGGGTGCGGATGCCCGGCTCGAACGTCGCGGTTCGGGAGATCGGGTCGACGCTGATCAGTCGGTCCATCCGGCCGAGGTCGAGTGCGATGACTGACCGGAGCCCACCGTCGAGGGCCGCCAGTCCGCCCACGACGCTAGTCCCGCCACCCCACGGCACGACCGCGACGCCCGCCTTGCTGCAGATCCGCAGTACGTCGACGACTTGCTCGGCGGATGTCGGCTGGACGATCGCGTCGGGTGCGTCGGAGGCGTCGCCGCGTCGTCGGCGTACCAGGTCGGAGTAGGACTGGCCACCCGAATGACGAGCCCGAGTCGCGTCGTCGTTGAGCACCGCGTCCTCGCCGACGGCCGCGACGAGGGACTTGCGCAAGGCCGCCGTCATCCGCGACTTGCCCAGGGTCGCTTGTCCGATGGCGACAGGTTGTTGCGGCGTCAGCGTGCCGAGCAGCTCGCCCAGCAACGATCGGGCCGAGTCCGGCAGCGTCGGCTGAGTAGCGCCCCAGGACGTCCAGCTGGAGCCGTTGTCGGCGACAGGTTCGGACTCAGCGGCACCGTGGGACATGCGGTACAGTGTGACACATGGCGTCCCAACGTCACAGCCGAGAGAAGCCGCCGGTGTCATCGGTCACGGTGCTACCGGTCGAGGTAGCCGACGCGGTCCGTGACTCGGTCCTTGCGGTGGGGGTTCGGCGTACGACGCTCACCGACGTAGCGCGGCGGGCCAAGGTCAGCCGGATGACCCTGTATCGGATGGTGCCGGATGTCGAGGCACTCATCCTGTCGGTGATGACGGGGGACTTCGCCGCCCTCCTGCTCGATGCCGAGGATCAGGCCTCACGGCGGCGCACCGCCCGCGCCAGGCTGGTCGCGATGACGGTCGACGTCGTATGGCGACTTCCGGAGGAGCCGTTGTTCCGGCGGGTGATCGAGGTCGACCCGGACCTGCTGCTCCCGTACCTCACCGAGCGGATCGGCTCCACCCAGCGCTTTGCGATCTCGCACGTCGAGCGGGCGATTGCCGACGGCCACGCTGACGGCTCGGTCCGCAAGGGTGATCCCGAGGTCATGGCGACCGCTGTGCTGGTTGCGGTCGTGCCGTTCGTGGTGTCGGCCCGGTTGCTCGACGACATCGGACGAGATCGTGCGATCGAGGAGCTCGCGGTCGGCCTCGATGGGTGGCTGCGACCGTGATCACGATCCCGGGTGACACGTACTTGACGCCCGTGCGACGCCAGCGTGATCTCGACGCACTTGCGGCCGGTGAGGTCGTCGATGTGCTCGTCATCGGCGGGGGCGTCACCGGGGCGGGCGTTGCGCTCGACGCGGCCAGCAGAGGGTTGTCCGTCGCACTCGTCGAGCGCCGTGACCTCGCCTCAGGCACCAGCAGATGGTCGAGCAAGCTCGCTCACGGCGGCCTTCGCTACATCGCGGCCGGGCAGGTTGGGGTCGCCTGGGAGTCTGCCGTCGAGCGGAACCTGCTTGCCACGGTGATTGCGCCTCACCTGATCCGGCCGATGCCGTTCTTGATGCCGTTCTACCCGACATACCCGCGCGGCGGTCGTGCAGTCTCTCGCGTGCTGCTCGGCATTGCCGACGGCCTCCGGCTGGCGGCTCGTACACCCAAGTGGCTGCCACCGACCACCTGGATCGACGAGGCTGCCACGCAGCGCATGGTGCCGACGATCGGCAAGGTGAAGGGCTCCTACGTCCACGTCGACGGCGCGCTCGAGGATGATGCCCGGCTGGTGGTGACGATCGCGCGCACGGCGGCCGGCTTCGGTGCGCGCATTGTGACCCACTGCTCGGCAATCGACGTCACCCGGGACGGCGCGACAGTTCGTGACGAGCTGACCGGAACGACGGCGCAGCTCGAGGCGCGGACCGTGATCGTCGCCGCCGGTGTCTGGTCTGGTGGCCTCGTATCCGATGTGCCGCTGCAGCCGAGCAAGGGCGCGCACCTGGTGCTGCCGAGCGAGGCGCTCGGAAACCCGACCGCGGCGTTCAACGTGCTGCTTCCCGGAAGCATCAACCGGTTCGTCTTCGCGGTACCGAGACCCGACGGCACCGTGCTGGTCGGGCTGACCGACGACGCGGTCGAGAGCATCGAGGACGAGCCAGCGGTGACCGAGGCGGACGAGACATTCCTGCTCGAGACGCTCTCGACCGGGCTCGCACGGCCAATCACCAGCGACGATGTCGTCGGCCGCTACGCCGGGTTGCGCCCGCTGCTCGGCGGTGGCGAGGACAGCTCGTCGGCTGACATCTCGCGGCGGCACGCGCTGCTCGACCGCGATGGCGTGCTCGTGATCGTCGGCGGCAAGCTAACCACTTATCGGCGAATGGCGCAGGACGCCGTCGATCGGGCAGTCACCAGGTTGGGTGTCGACGCGGCGTGCCGAACGGCGAGCCTGCCGCTGGTCGGAGCTGCGCCGAGGCCGGCGCCCGATGCCGCGCGGCTGAGCCGTCGATTTGGGGCCGAGGCAGCGGCCGTCGCGGCGTTGGGCTCGAGCGAGCCGCTGGCGACGGGCGTCCCGGTGTTGTGCAACGAGGTTGCCTGGGCTATGCGTGCAGAAGGCGCTGTGACGGTGGAGGACGTGATCGACCGGAGACTTCGGCTCGATCTGGTTCCGGCTTGGCGCACCGCTGCGCTGCGAAATGTCGAGGAGCTCATTGCCGCGGTCCGCTAGCGATGTTCTGGCAAGGTGTTTGGGTGATCGGACGAAACACTGTTGTCGTAGCTCTCGCCGCTGCGTGCTCACTGCTCGCGGCGGTGCTGGCGGGGAACGTCACGATCGCATCCGCCGCTCCAGGCGGAACCGTCGTGGCGAACGTCAGCCCGGTTGGGGCGAATGGCTACCTCGCGGCGGGCTACCAGGTGTCGCACACCCTGGCTGGCGCGACGTGTCGCTCGCACTCGCCGACGACCGGCAATGCCTACAGCTGCCATGTGAGGTTCGGTTACGACCCCTGCTGGGCAACGGCCAACCGGCCGTATGTCGTGTGCCTGTCGGCGCCGTACTCCAAGAGCGTCACCAAGCTTCGGGTGGCTCGATTCGTCAATGCCGGCGGCTTGGGCCAGCCCGCGGGACTGCCGTGGGGGCTGTTGCTCGCCAACGGCCATCGGACGACGCTGATCCCAGGCAACTTCGGAACCGTCAGCGGCCAGAACATCCACTACAGCTATGACGACTTCCGTACCGTGCTCGTCGGACCGATCGACAAGAGCGGTGCAGTCTGGCGTATCAGAGAAGCGAAGAACGACGGCAGATTCCGCTTCAAGCTCAGTGGCTGGGCGAACATCGAAAAGGCGTGGGTCGGCGATCCGACCACGCTCGACTGACCAACCTGTCAGACCCACACGCGGCTATGGCAGCGCCAGAGCCTGACAAGTCGGTCTACTTGATGTGGACGCCGCTGATCGAGCGGGCGATTACGAGGCGCTGGATCTCTGAGGTGCCCTCGAAGATCGTGTAGATCTTCGCGTCGCGGTGCATTCGCTCGACCGGATACTCACGGGTGTAGCCGTTGCCACCGAGGATCTGGATCGCTTGCTCGGTCACCCATACGGCCGTCTCGCCGGCGAACAGCTTGCACTGCGAGCCCTCGGCCGCGGCGAACGTCTTGCCCTGCCGTGCCATCCATGCGGCACGCCACACCAGCAGCCGGGAGGCGTCGATGCGGACCTTCATGTCGGCGAGCTTGAACGCGATGCCCTGGTTCTCGACGATCGCGCGACCGAACTGCTCGCGGGTCTTCGCGTAGTCGAGCGCGACTTCGTACGCCGCGCGGGCGATGCCGACGGCTTGCGCGCCGACGGTTGGGCGGGTGCGCTCGAAGGTTGCCATCGAGGGCTGGACGCCGGCCTTCAGGCCCTCACGGACTCGGGCAAGCCGCGCGTCGAGCTTCTCCTTGCCGCCAAGTAGGTACTTGTCGGCAAGCCGCACGTTGTCGAGCACGACCTCGGCGGTGTGCGAGGCGCGAATGCCATGCTTCTTGAACTTCTGACCCTGGCTCAGGCCCGGCGTGCCGGGCGGAACGATGAACGACGCCTGACCGCGGCTGCCGAGCTCGGGGTCGACCGATGCGACGATGACGTGCCAGTCGGCGATGCCGCCGTTGGTTGCCCACGTCTTGGTGCCGTTGAGGACCCACTCGCTGGATGCCTCGTCCCAGATGGCTCGGGTTTTCATAGCACCCACGTCACTTCCGGCGTCGGGCTCTGAGGAGCAGAACGCACCGAGCTTCACGTCGTCGGCGGTGCCGTACATCGCCGGGACGAACTCGCCGATCTGCTCCTGGGTGCCGTTGGCACTGACCGCTGCAGCGGCGAGTCCAGTGCCCATGATCGCCAGCGCGATGCCGGCGTCGCCCCAGAACAGCTCCTCCTGCGCGATGACCATGCCGAGGCCCGTGTCGTCGAACCACTGCTGGGCCATGAAGTCCACGGAGTAGATGCCGACCTTGGCGGCCTCCTGGATGATCGGCCAGGGTGTCTCCTCGCGCTC
>DATAVE010000024.1:0-2146 GCA_036267875.1 Mycobacteriales bacterium | reverse complement strand
CCCTGAGACACCGAGTACAGGAAGAAGAGAAGACGTGACCACCGTCGTTGCCAGCGATCTCGCCAAGACCCGGAACATCGGGATCATGGCGCACATCGACGCGGGCAAAACCACGACGACCGAGCGGATCCTGTACTACACCGGCATCAACTACAAGATCGGTGAAGTCCACGACGGCGCGGCCACGATGGACTGGATGGAGCAGGAGCAGGAGCGCGGCATCACGATCACGTCCGCCGCGACGACCTGCGAGTGGGACGACCACATCATCAACATCATCGACACGCCCGGCCACGTCGACTTCACCGTCGAGGTCGAGCGATCGCTGCGCGTGCTCGACGGCGCGGTAGCCGTCTTCGACGCCGTCGCCGGCGTCGAGCCACAGAGCGAGACCGTCTGGCGGCAGGCCGACCGGTACGACGTACCGCGGATCTGCTTCGTCAACAAGATGGACCGCACCGGCTCGGACTACTACCGCTGCGTCGACATGATCATCACGCGACTCAACGCCGTGCCGCTCGTCACGCAGCTGCCGTGGGGTGCCGAGGGCGACTTCAAGGGCGTCATCGACCTGGTCCAGATGAAGGGCCTCGTCTGGGAGTCCGACGACAAGGGCTCGACCTACGACGTCGTCGACATTCCCGCCGAGCTCGCTGCCGATGCGGCCTCGTGGCGCGAGAAGCTCATCGAGACCCTCGCGGACCACGACGACGAGGTCATGGAGCTCTTCCTCGAGGGCCAGGAGCCCACGCTGACGGTGCTGAAGGCCGCGATCCGTCGCGCCACGGTCGCCAGCAAGCTCAACCCGATCCTTTGCGGCTCAGCGTTCAAGAACAAGGGCGTTCAGCCCATGCTCGACGCGATCAACGACTACCTCCCGAGCCCGCTCGACATCACCTCGATCGAGGGTCATGCGGTCGGCAAGCCCGACGTCGTGGTGGAGCGTCACGCTGACGACAACGAGCCGTTCTCCGCGCTTGCGTTCAAGATCATGAGCGACAAGTACTTCGGCAAGCTGACCTATATCCGGGTCTACTCCGGTCGCCTCGATGCCGGCACTCAGGTGCTCAACAGCACCAAGGACAAGAAAGAGCGCATCGGCAAGATCTACCAGATGCACGCGAACAAGCAGGAAGATCGCGGCAGCGTCGGCGCCGGCCAGATCGTGGCCGTCGTGGGTCTGAAGGACACGACCACCGGCGACACGCTCTGCGACATAGACAAGCCCGTGATTCTCGAGTCGATGGACTTCCCGGCTCCGGTCATCCACGTCGCGATCGAGCCGAAGACGAAGGCCGACCAGGAGAAGCTCGGCGTCGCGATCCAGCGGCTCTCCGAAGAGGACCCGACCTTCCAGGTCCGGACCGACGAGGAGACCGGCCAGGTCATCATCGCCGGCATGGGCGAGCTTCACCTCGAGGTTCTCGTCGACCGGATGCGCCGCGAGTTCAGCGTCGAGGCCAACGTCGGCAAGCCGCAGGTCGCCTACCGCGAGACCATCCGCCGCAAGGTCGAGAAGGTCGACTACACCCACAAGAAGCAGACCGGTGGCTCTGGCCAGTTCGCCAAGGTCCAGATCGACATCGAGCCGAGCGGGCTGAACGAAGACGGCACCCCCGGCGGCTACCAGTTCGAGAACAAGGTCACCGGCGGTCGCATCCCGCGGGAGTACATCCCATCGGTCGATGCCGGCTGCCAGGACGCCATGCAGTTCGGCGTGCTCGCGGGCTACCCCATGGTCGACATCAAGGTGACGCTGCAGGACGGCGCCTACCACGAGGTCGACTCCTCCGAGCTCGCGTTCAAGCTTGCCGGCTCGATGGTGTTCAAGGAGGCCGCGCGTCGCGCGGACCCCGTGATCATGGAGCCGATCATGTCGGTCGAGGTCACGACCCCCGAGGACTTCATGGGTGACGTGATCGGCGACCTCAACTCGCGGCGCGGTCAGATCCAGGCGATGGACGAGCGCGGTGGCGCTCGCATCGTCCGGTCCACCGTCCCGCTGTCAGAGATGTTCGGCTACGTCGGCGACCTGCGGTCGAAGACGCAGGGCCGGGCGAGCTACAGCATGCAGTTCGACTCCTACGCCGAGGTTCCCAGCAACGTGGCGAAGGAAATCATTGCGAAGGCGCACGGGGAGTAGACG
>DATAVE010000023.1:0-6188 GCA_036267875.1 Mycobacteriales bacterium | reverse complement strand
CCCACCTCGCTGAGACCGAAGCGCGGCTGAACCGCCGACCCCGCAAACGACACCAGTTCCTCACCCCAGCCGAAGTCCTCGCCGAGCTACTCTCCGACCACGAGAAATCAGCCGGTGTTGCAACCGCTGGTTGAATCCGCCAGGGGTTGAGACACCCAAACGTTGGGCTCGACGATGTCCATGGAGTGCTGTTGTGTGTCTCCTCGAGACTCGCTACGTGTAACCAACTGGGCGCCGGCGGACACTCCAGAGTGTGACGTCCGAGATCGAGAGCGATGCCGTGTTGTGGCGTCGCAGCCGCGATGGGGACGGTGAGGCATTTGGCCTGCTCTTCGATCGACATAGTGACCGAGTCTTTCGGCACGCTCTACGATTCGCCGGAACGAAGCAGGACGCCGAAGATGCCCTCGCGACGGCTTTCCTGACGCTGTGGCGTCGGCGACGCGACGTGAGACTGGTGAACGGCTCCGTTCTGCCATGGTTGCTCGCGACAACGACCAATGTCGGGTTGAATATCGCGCGCAGCTCCCGTCGTTACCGGACATTGCTTGATCACCTACCGCGAAGTGAAGCCGCCCCAGATCCGGTGTCGCTTCTCGACGCTGAGGGGCGGCTCGGTGTCGACGAACCGTTACGCGCCGCTTTATCAGGCCTACGCGACACGGATCGACGCATCGTCGGTCTCGTGATTCTTGAGGGCTACTCGCTAGCCGAGGCAGCAGAGCTGATCGGCGTGAGCGAGCCAGCGGCGAAGGTGCGCCTACACCGCGCTCGCGAGCGTATGCGTGTCGCGCTGCACGGCCGCGTCCTCGAGGAGATCCAGCAAATCGGAGGCACCCAGTGAGCGAGGTCGACGAAGCGTTCGCCACTGCGCTGCGCGACGTTCTTGTGCACCGAGTATCCGCCCAGAGTCGACACTGGCATCGACACCGCGGCCGCAAGCTCACCGGTGGGATAGTCGGCCTCGTGCTGGTCGGGGGCGGAACGGCGCTTGCCGCGGCGCAGCTCAGCGGGCCCCCTGGCAGTGACAACGTCCAGTACGTCGCCTCCGCGGTATCGGTCACCGAGTCCGGCACTCAGACGATCTCACTCGGACCGCCGCCCTCCGAGGCGAATCGGATCGAGCTGCGCCTGACCTGCCTGTCGCCCGGCATCTTCACGTTCGCCGACGGCGCCTCGGTGGAGTGCGCGCAGGCCGATGCTGGACACGCCGTGACGACCTACAGCCTTCCCCTAGTCGTGGGTCAGCACTCAACAACGATCAAAGCCGCGCCGGGTGAGCGCTGGTCCCTCGTCGCCCGCTACGCCGATGTCACCACCACTGCATGGGAAACCAACGCAAGTGGGCAAACCTATGGAGTTGCCAACAGCAACGGCACCCCGACCCTGATTGCAGCGATCGCGACAAACGGCAAGACCGGCTACATCTACGCGACCGACCTAAAGGCGGCGCAGCCGATGGCAACGTCGCCCGCCCAGGCCGCCACCATGCGCCCGGTCGCCACATCGATCCCGGTGTACGACTCCGATGGCCAAACCGTCATCGGCAAGTTCGTCATCAACCGCGGAGCAGCAGTCCGGGTCGTCCGATAGGTGCCACTCAGGAGTACCAGGATCTGGCGTATCGAGCATGAGGTGTCGGCGGAGCTGACCTTCCGAGCCGATACGTTCTGCCGATGGGCGAGCCCACATATCTGACTGATGCGCGCGCCGCATACGACACGGTCGCGTCGACCTACGCCGACCTCTTGCGCAACGAACTAGCTGGCAAGCCAGTTGACCGGGCGGTGATCGCGATATTCGCCGAGCTTGTCACCGGCAACGGCGGCGGTTGGGTTGCAGACGTCGGCTGCGGTCCAGGTCGAGTCGCCGCACACCTGGCCAAACTGGGGCTTGACGTGTTCGGCGTCGATCTCTCAACCGCCATGTTGCAGGTCGCACAGCGCGAATATCCCTACCTGTCATTTTTTGCAGGTCAGTTAAGCAATCTCGCTCTCCACGACGGCACGGTCGGTGGGATCGTGGCCTGGTACTCAATCATTCACACACCCCCGGATCGCTTGCGTGACACGTTCGTCGAACTCAGGCGCGTCATGGCGTCCGGCGCGGCGCTACTCCTGGCCTTCCAGGTCGGTGACGAGCGCGTTCACATCACCCACGCTTACGATCACGACGTGTCTCTCCACGCGTGGCGGCTGGAGCCCGCACACATTCGTACACTGCTTACTGATGTCGGCTTGACCGTCCATACCGAGGTGTTGCGCGCAGCGGAAGGTCACGAGAAGACGCCGCAGAGTTACCTGCTCGCACTCAAGCTCTAGCTCTAGCTCTAGCTCTGGATTGCTTCGCACCGACGTCACTCGCGGGGTCGACCCCACCTTCCAACGGCATTCGGCGTCCGTGTCCTCGTGGCGCCAGGCGATCTCGACCGGTGCGAATGCGAGTATCGCGAGATGACGGACGCCCCGGAGCTGCTCGTCGCCGACGTCGCCGAGTGGCATGAATGGCTCGCCGCCCACCTCGCCACTTCAACTGGCGTCCGGCTCGTGCTCGCGAAGAAAGGCGCCACCGAGCCGACGCGATTGACCTACGACGAGGCGCTGCCCGAAGCGCTCTGCTACGGCTGGATCGACGGTCAGCTCACGCGCCGCGACGACACGACCTACCGCGTCCGCTTTACGCCGAGACGCGCTCGCAGCGCCTGGTCGGCCCGCAACGTTGCGGCCGCTGAACAGTTGATCTCACAGGGCCGGATGCAGCCGCCCGGGCTCGCCGAGGTCGAGCTAGCAAAGAACGACGGGCGCTGGGCGAAGGCATACGACGGGTCAGCGAGCATCGCGGTTCCGAACGACCTCCGCGAAGCGCTCGCCGCATCACCACGAGCGCTAGCCATGTGGGATGTGCTCACTCGCACGAACCGGTACTCCGTGCTCTACCGCGTCCAGGAGGCAAAGCGTGCGGACACCCGAGCGCGCCGCATCAGCCAGTACGTAGACATGCTCGCCCGCGGTGACACGCCGCACCCACAGAAGGCGAAACCCGCTGACGTTTCGTCAGATGAGCGAAAGACGACGCCGGAATCTGCCGACACTGACCGGCTGCGGCGCCTAGGTGAGTCATAACAGACCTTCGTCTGTGGCATGTCCGATGGAGTCTGCCAAGTCCTCGGGCTGCGACGGGGCCGACAAGTGCACTGAGATCGGCAACGAACCAAGGCCCGAGGCAGGCGTCCGACACGACCTCGTAGCGACCGCGAGCGAACACGGCGTGTACGAGAACCGACGGCGACTGTCGCTGTGCGAGAAGGTTTGCCACGGTCGTCTTGCCGGCAGCGGGAGGTCCGGACACCACCAGCACTCGACCGCCGGGAGGCCACGATTCCACAGGTGTGTCAGGACGACCCGACCTCACCGTTGCTACGTGGTCGCTCTCAACCGATAGCTGCCACCACCATGTCGACCCAGACGGCGATCAGCGCCTCGTCATCGACATCCGCATTGACCCCCATCACGTGCTGCAGAATGCGGCCCGACAGCAACGACCCCATTGCTAGCAGTGCGATCGTGCGGGCCCGGTCCGGTGCGAGACGCCTGGGCTTCACGGTTTGTCTCAGCCAGTCCGCGAACCCGGCGTACGTCGCTGTGACCAGCTGCTCGGCTGCGTCGCTCAAGAGGTCGGGCCGACGGCGAGCCTCGGAGGCCAAGATCTGGAACAGCTGGGCTTCGCTGTCCACCTCGGCGAGGGAGAATCGCGCGACGACGGTTAGCTCGGCTCGAAGGTCACCGAGGTTTGTCAGCACTCCCCTGAGTTGGCGCAAGGCATCGAGCCGCGCGAGGTGGCGTCGTACGCCTTCCATCAGGACGTCGTCCTTGGAGGCAAAGTGGTGGTAGAGGCCGCCGGCGCCCGGCGAGAGGCCTGCGGCCTTCTCGATCTGAACGACGCTGGTGCCTCGGAACCCGTTCTGCCCGAACAGTCGCATCGCCTCGTCGACGATCCGCTCGCGTGTCGGGTAGGTCACACCACCACCGGCTAGCGCTGCCACGCCCTAAAGAGTACCGTTGCCTGAGCAAAGTGGACACTTAGGAGGCCGCATGAGATCCGGCGACGACGGCATTGCGACCGGGCGGGTCAGGAGAGCTGCCCCTCTCGCTGGCATGGCGGCACGGGCTACCGGCGATGCGGTCATTGCAGCATTGCGACGCGATCGTGAACCTGGCAGCCACAGCACCACGAACTTCGCCAAGCGTGCCGACAGGTACGTCGAGACACTGGGCGCCTCGAAGGGCGCGATCATGAAGGTCGGCCAGTTGCTGTCCTTCATCCCGATGGGCGCAGCTGTCCCGGCCGAGTATCAGAAGATCTTTCAGGCGGCGATGAGCCGGCTGCAGTCCGATGCGCCGCCAATGGCGCCTGACCTCGCCGCCCGGGTCGTCCGGGAGGAGCTGGGCGAGCCACCTGACGCTGCATTCGCTCACTTCGAGCCCATGCCGTTCGCCGCGGCATCAATCGGCCAGGTTCACCGGGCACGAACCCGCGACGGTCGAGACGTGGCTGTCAAGGTTCAATACCCCGGTGTTGCCGAAGCCATCAAAGCCGATCTAGAGAACGCCGAGCTGCTGTCGGTCCTTATCGGGTTGATGCGTTCGCTGTTTCCACGCGTCACGGGCATCGATCCGAAGGTCGTCGCCAAAGAAGTGTCGGCGCGCGTCTCCGAAGAGCTGGACTACCGGCTGGAGGCCCGCAACCAGCAGGCTTTCGCCGACGCCTACCGCGGACACCCGTTCATACGCATTCCGGAGGTCGTATCGGAGCTGTCAGCCGCGAAGGTGCTGACCCAGGATCTCGCTCACGGCAGGACACTCTACGAAGCGATGGACGCGGATCAAGGTCTGCGCGACCAGTGGGGTGAGGCGATCTTCCGCTTCGCCTTCGGCTCCCTCCGCAGGCTTGGAATCTTCAACGCCGATCCGCATCCGGGCAACTACCTGTTCGGCGAGGACGGCTCAGTAACGTTCCTCGACTTCGGCTGCGTCAAGCACTTCGACGCACACCAGATCCTCCTGATCCAAGACGTCGTCCGAGCAGTCGTCATCGGCGACGGCGAGCTGCTCCGTCGGACCTTCATCGCGTCGGGCCTGTTCGAGCCCGACACCGCGCCGAGCGCGCAGGATTGCCTTGACTGGTACCGCGTGCCGCTGCGCCTCCTCACCGAAGGGGAGCCGATCCGCATCACACCCGAGCACGTCGCTCGGGTGATCGAAACCGAGTTCTCACCGGTCGGCCCGGCCCGAGAGATCGTGAGCAAAATGCACGCGGCGAGCGACTTCATCTTCCTGATGCGGGTCGATGTCGGCCTGATGTCGGTGCTCGGCGCGCTCGAGCCAATCGGGCCATGGGGTGGGATCCAAGGTGAGCTCGACTTCCTCGATCCACCGTGCAGTGCGCTCGGCGAACAGGAAGCGGACTTCTGGGGTGACCGCTATCCATTGCCCACCCCACCGGCGTACGCCGCACGGCGGTGACCTACCCGACCGCCTCTGGCAACAGACCGGAGGTTCGGCCTGTCCCGAGTTGGCCGCTACCGCACGAGGACCCGTACCCCGACTACCGCCTGCTCAGAGAAGCGGCGCCAGTCGCTTGGCTAGAGGATCTCGACATCCATTTGGTCGTCGGCTTCGACGTCGCCTCGGAGATTCTGTGCGGCGACGGCTGGTCGTCGGACCCGGCCAACAGCCCAGCGCTGATGAAGCGCCTCGGTGCCCCACCCGGCACCGAGCCGGTTGCCGGGTCATTGCTGATGAGCGACCCGCCACGGCATACCAGCCTGCGAAAGGCGGTGAGCGGATATTTCAACCCACGAAATGTCGAGCGAATCCGTGACCGCATCTCCGAGCTCGTCGACCTCGCCGTGACCGCGTTCGAGCCCGGCGCGACGTGGAATGTCATGGCCGACCTTGCCTATCCAGTTCCTCTCGCCGTGATGTGCGAACTGCTCGGCGCGCCTGCCGAGATCGCACCACTGCTGTGCGAGGACACGCCGAAGCTTGTCGCGACGCTTGATCCACTCGCCGACGATGATGCGATCGCGGCCGGCGTCGGGGCTGGGTTCGGTCTCATGCTCGAACTCGTGCCGCTGGTCGCCGCTCGCCGAACCGAACCCGGTGACGACCTGCTCAGTGCGCTCGTCA
>DATAVE010000022.1:0-11837 GCA_036267875.1 Mycobacteriales bacterium | reverse complement strand
GCTTTCGATGGTGCCGGCGATGAAGTTGGCGACCGCGTCGCGGGCCTCGTCATCGCTGTACTGCACCGGCGGGGACTTCATGAAGTACGACGACGCAGACAGGATCGGGCCACCGATGCCGCGGTCCTTGGCGATCTTCGCCGCGCGGACCGCGTCGATGATGACGCCGGCCGAGTTGGGGGAGTCGTGGACCTCGAGCTTGTACTCGAGGTTCAGCGGGGTGTCACCGAACGAACGACCCTCGAGGCGGACGTAGGCCCACTTGCGGTCCTCGAGCCACGGCACGTGGTCCGACGGACCGATGTGGACGTCGGCGCCGCGCATCTCGTGGGGGATCTGCGAGGTGACCGACTGCGTCTTGGAGATCTTCTTGGACTGCAGGCGCTTGCGCTCCAGCATGTTCTTGAAGTCCATGTTGCCGCCGAAGTTCAGCTGGTAGGTGCGCAGCAGCTCGACGCCGCGGTCCTCGAACAGCTTGGCGAGCACGCGGTGGGTGATCGTTGCGCCGACCTGGCTCTTGATGTCGTCGCCAATGATCGGAACGCCGGCGTCGGTGAACCTCTGCGCCCAGGTCGGGTCGCTGGCGATGAACACCGGGAGCGCGTTGACGAACGCGACCTTGGCATCGATTGCGCACTGCGCGTAGAAGCGGTCCGCGTCCTCGCTGCCGACCGGCAGGTAGGACACCATCACGTCGACCTTGGCGTCCTTGAGCGCCTGGACCACGTCGACCGGGGTGTCGTCGGACTCCTCGACCATGTCGAGGTAGTACTCGCCGAGACCGTCGTAGGTGTGACCGCGCTGCACGATCACGCCGCTCGGGGGCACGTCGGTGATGTGGATCGTGTTGTTCTCGCTGGCGAGGATCGCCTCAGAGAGGTCACGACCGACCTTCTTGCCGTCCACGTCGAACGCCGCGACGAACTCCACGTCACGGACGTGGTAGCCGCCGAAGTCGACGTGCATGAGACCGGGAACTCGCGCCTCGGGGTTGGCGTTCTTGTAGTACTCGACGCCCTGGACGAGCGACGAGGCACAGTTGCCTACGCCGACGATGGCGACTCGGATGGAACCCATGTTCAAGGTCTCCCTGTAACGAGGTGGTGAGCGGTTACTTCGTGATTGCGGTGTTGGTCGTGCGGCGAGTGCGTGCCGGCCGGGCTGCGACGCCCGCCCGTTCGGTGGCGATCAGCTCGTTGAGCCAACGCACCTCGCGCTCGACCGACTCGAGGCCGTGGCGCTGCAGTTCGAGGGTGTAGCGGTCGATGCGGCCGCGAGTCGTGCTCATCGAAGACGTTGCACTCTCCTGTCGCTCCTCGAGCCGGCTACGGCGTCCCTCGAGGATCCGCAGTCGGGTCTCGGCGTCGGTCTGCGCGAAGAACGCGAACCGGACGCCGAAGCTTTCGTCGTCCCACGCTGACGGACCACCTTCGGCAAGCTGGTCCTGCAGCCGCTCCTTGCCCTCGGCAGTGAGCTTGTACGTCGTCTTCTT
Source organism: Mycobacteriales bacterium (assembly GCA_036267875.1). Taxonomy (GTDB): domain Bacteria; phylum Actinomycetota; class Actinomycetes; order JAFAQI01; family JAFAQI01; genus DASZTV01. The sequence continues at coordinate 10,345 of DATAVE010000022.1, read as the reverse complement.
GCGACGCCCGGCCCCGACTTCGCTCGCGCTTTCGTCCGAGGTGATGAAACCCGCGGACTGGAGTGCGGACAGGCAGGGGTAGAGCGTGCCGTAGGAGATCGCACGGAATGGGCCGAGCACCGCCTTGAGCCGCTTGTTCAGCTCGTAGCCGTGCATCGGGGACTCGTTGAGCAGCCCAAGTACGGCGAGCTCCAGCACGCCGGACTTCCTGCTCACGCGATCCCCTTCTCGTTCTGACGTGGTATTCGATCTAACCAGCAGATGTATCGACTGGATACATCGAGAAGGGTAAGCCAGAGGAAACGAGATAGCAAACTGAAGTTGAACGGGCGTGTCGGAATCGCGGCGTACCCTGACCCGCGTGTTGCGTTCGCCCGCCGTGGTCGACGTTCCAGGAGCGCGTTATGTCATCGACTACGCGCTGGCACGCAGGTCTGTTCTCACTGGTTTGGCGAGCGGTCGGGTGCGTCGCGAGGACGCATGCGATGCGGACATCTACCTTCGACGTGCGGCGCGCTACCACGGTGAGAACACCGAGGAGGTCTGCCCGGTTTGCGCGGACGAGACCCTCGTCCACGTCACGTATGCGTACGGCGAGTGCTTCTCGGCGGACACCAACGGAAGGGCATGGGCGACTCGTGAGCTGCCGGACCTCGCGGCACGGTTGTCGGAGTTCTCGGTCTATGTCGTCGAGGTCTGCCGTGGCTGCGGCTGGAACCATCTCGTGACCTCCGCCGTGCTCGGCACTGGAGAGCCCATGCGCCGCCGCCGCCGATCCGGGTCGCGCGCGTGAGTCCTGCCCGGCGTGGGCTTGCTCGATTCGCTCCGCGGCCCAAGCAGGTCTTGTGGGGAATGGTCATCGCGTTGGTCGTCTTCAGCGCGCTGACGGTCATCGCCTACGAGCGCACCACGATCCCCAACGTCAACGCCTTGGCCGCGCAGCAGTCGACGACGATCTACTACAGCGACGGCCACACGATCCTCGCCCGCATCGGCGACACGAACCGGACGGACGTCCAGCTGTCGCAGGTGCCGGTGACCGTTCAGCACGCAGTGCTCGCAGCCGAGGACCGCAACTTCTACTCCGAGCCGGGCATCTCGCCGACTGGCATCATTCGGGCGCTGCTGGTCGACCTCAAGGGCGGTGACATCAGCCAGGGCGGCTCGACGATCACCCAGCAGTACGTCAAGAACGCGTACTTGTCCGCGGACCGGACCCTCACCCGCAAGCTCAAAGAGATTCTGATCGCGACGAAGCTCGCGCGGACCACGTCGAAGTCGACAATCCTCGAGGACTACCTCAACACCATCTACTTCGGTCGCGGTGCCTACGGCATCGAAGCCGCCGCGAAGGCGTACTTCAAGGAGGACGTCTCCGCGCTGACCGTCTCGCAGGGTGCGTTGCTGGCGGCGATCATCCGCGGGCCGAGCCTCTACGACCCTGCACTCGGTGCATCGGCGAAGGCGTTGGCGAAGTCGCGGTGGCAGTACGTCATCGACGGAATGGTCAGCGAGGACTGGCTGACCCAAGCCAAGGCCGACCGCCTGCACTTCCCGAAGACCAAGTCGATCGGCTCGTCGGGCTCGACGGCCTGCAAGGGCGAGACGTGCTTCCTTCGCGACGCGGTGGAGTACGAGCTGCGCACCGACGACGGCATCAGCCAGGCGCAGCTCGACCTCGGTGGCTACAAGATCGTCAGCACGATCGACTACCAAGCGGAGCAGTCGCTCATCAAGGCCGAGAAGGCCGTCGTACCGCAGAACATCAAGGGCACACCGGAGAGCGGTGCCGCCTCGGTCGAGCCCGGCGACGGCGCGATCGAGGCGCTTTACGGCGGGCAGCACTACTGCGGACACACGAAAGCGAATGCGGACTCCTGCATCGACCTGTCGGGAGCGACGGATCAGTGGGCCCGCCCGCCGGGCTCGTCGTTCAAGGCATTCACCTTGCTTGCGGCGCTGAAGAAGGGCATCTCGCTGTCGAGCACCTTCGACGGGCCACCGAGCGTCGAGGTCGACGGTACCGAGATCCACAACTCCTCGCCGGGTGAGTCCTGTTACCGCTGCACGTTGCTCAATGCATTCGCGCAGTCGATCAACACGATCTTCGTCCCGCTCGCCGAGCAGGTCGGACCGCAGAATGTCGTCGATGCTGCCTACGAGGCAGGCATCCCGAAGTCGCGCAATCTGTCGGCCGTACCGGACATCTCCCTCGGTCCGGATCAGGTGTCACCGCTGGACCTCGCTGACGCCTACGCGACGATCGCGGCGCAGGGCGAGTACGCCGCGCCGTATCTCGTGAAGTCGGTGACGACGGTCAGCGGGCAGCGGATCTACCGCGCGACGCCGCACGTCTCGCAGGTCTTCCCGGCGGACGTCACCGCCGACGCGACGTACGCGATGGAGCATGTGCTGGAGGCCGGCGGCACGGCGTATGGGCACGCGTTGTCCGGGCGGCCGTCGGCCGGCAAGACCGGGACGACCGACGACAACACGAATGCGTGGTTCACCGGCTTCACGCCACAGCTGTGCACGTCGGTCTGGATCGGCAATGTCGATCGCGACGCGACGGTGGCAGTAGGTGGCGTCGGCGAGGTCTTCGGCGGGACGCTGCCTGCAGAGGTATGGCAGGACATGATGAACGCCACTGCCGCCGGGGACGACTGGCCCGTCCTGCCGTTCCCGGGCGAGGCCGGTGTCGGCACGCCCGAGGCGTCTTCGACGGCATCGCCGTCCACGTCGCCGAGCGTCACGCCGACGATCACGGTGTCGCCCTCGATCACGCCGTCGCTGCCCACGACTCCCTTGCCGACGCTGACCGGTGTTCCGACTTTCAGCGAGCCGCCTCCGACGCCGAGTGAGACAGCGACCGACGCCGGCGGGCTGGGTCTTGGCGCACAGCGCCTGCGCACGCCGGCGAAGCGCGAGTGAAACCGGTCGCTCCCAGCCGCGAGGACCCTACGGTCCGCGGCGCCAGCGAGCTGATCGGTGGTCCGGTCGGTGTTCATGCGACTCGCGACCGCTGGTGGTGGACGCCGCTGCGGGTGGCGCTCGGGTTGACGGTGCTGTTCTGCGTCTTTGGCTATCTGCAGAAGTCGACGTGCCTGACCCACCCGTACACGAACGAGTACCAGTACACGCGCCTTTGTTACACCGACACCTACGTCCTCTATACGAACGAGGGCCTCAACGCGCGACGCGATCCGTCTGGTCAGGTCATCGGGTCGGTAGGTGTGCCCTACCGCGATCACCCGGTCGAGTACCCGCCAGTTATCGGCGGGCTGATGTGGGCGGCCGCGGAGGTCACCTCGGTGCTCCACGGTGGGGGCGCCGATCCCAACGGCACGCACGCCACAACGTTTTTCGATGTCACGGCGCTGGGACTGTCGGCCCTCGCGCTGGTCTCGACGTGGACGGTGGCGCAGTTGGTGGGGCGTCGTCGCGCCTGGGACGCGGTGATGGTTGCGGCGTCCCCGGTGCTGCTGATGCACGCTTTCACCAACTGGGATCTTGCGGCTGTCGCACTGACCGGTGTCGGGCTGTGGTTGTGGAGTCGAGGTTCACCGACCTGGGCAGGCATAGCGCTCGGAGTCGGCGTCGCGACCAAGCTCTATCCGCTGTTGGTTCTGGTGGCGCTCGTCATGCTCTGTATTCGCGCGGCACGTCTCAGGGCGGCGGCGCGGGCGATTCTCGGTGCGGCGATTGGGATCGTCGCGGCGTACCTTCCCGCGATCCTGCTCTCGCAGCAGACGCCGACGGCGGTGTTTCGCTCGGCATTCCTGTTCCCTTCGTCTTCGTGCGATACGGCCTATCCGCTGCGCGGTTGGCGATGGTTCCTGTCGCTGTCGCAGACCCGTGGCGCTGACTGGGGCAGCATCTGGCTGATCCTGCAGCACTGGTTCCACGGCTCGCCGCTGGCGTCACCTGCGCAATGCGGTGCGGCTCCGAAGGGCTTGAACATCCTGTCGGCGCTGGCAGTGTTGTTGGTTGTTGCCGGTGTCGGCGTACTCATCGCCGCCGCGCCACGACTGCCGCGCGTCGGCCAGGTCTCATTCCTGCTGGTCGCGGGCTTCGTCATGCTGAACAAGGTCGACTCGCCGCAGTACGCGCTGTGGCTCGTGCCGCTGGCGGTGATGGCGCGGCCGCGGTGGGCGTCGCTGCTGATCTGGCAGGTGTCCGAGGTCGTGCTGGGCGCGGCGAACCTCTATACGTTGATCTCGCTCGACCACTCCGATCAGGGGCTGCCGATGGGCACCTATCTGATCTTCGTCGGGATCCGGGACGTCGTGCTGACCTGGCTGATGGTGCTGGTCGTCCGCGAGATCCTCAACCCGAGCCTGGACATCGTGCGCCGCGATGGCGTCGACGATCCGGCGGGCGGAGTGCTCGTTAGTGCGTGATCGCGAGGCGCTGTCCACTTGGCTCTACAGCCGGCTTGCGGTCTTCGTCGTGTCGTTCGCATCGCTGTGGATGCTCGGCGACACCACGGCTGGCGACGTCCCGTCCTACCTCGGCCAGTGGGATCGCTGGGATACGCACCTGTTCCTCGACCTCGCGAAGTTCGGCTATCGCGGCTACAGGACGAAGTCGACGGACGTCCATCTCGAGGCGTTCTTTCCCGGTGAGCCGTTGGCGATGCGCGTCGGCCATTTGCTCACCGGCAGCTGGCTGGCGGGAGCCTTGCTCGTCTCCGCAGTCGCGGGCGGGTTCGCGATGGTGGCGTTGGCGCGCCTGGGCGCGCTCGAAGGCGGGCAGGTGGTCGGCTCGCGTGCGGTGCTTTACCTCGTGCTGTCGCCGTACGCAGTGTTCTTGGCGGCCGGGTACTCCGAGTCGTTGTTCCTAGCGTTTGCGTTGTCGTCTTGGCTCGCCGCCCGGCGCGGTCGCTGGCTGGCGGCTGGGCTGCTCGCCGGTGGCGCGGCATTCATGCGAATCGATGGGCTGTTCCTTGGTGTGGCGCTTGCGGTCGAGTGGCTGGTGACAGCTCGTCCCTACCGATGGCGCACTGCGATCCCGCTGGTCGCGCCGTGGGTGGTCACTGCGGGGTTCTTCGGCTACCTGTGGGCGGTGACCGGGGACTCGCGGGCGTGGTTCGACGCGCAGCGCGAGGGTTGGGGGCGGAAGTTCACGATGCCGTGGACGGCACTGCACACGACGTGGTCCGCGGCGGTGTCGCCGGTGCAGGGATCGGCGTACGAGTGGTCGTTCCGCGCGGAGATCGCGGCGGTGTTCCTAGGGGTGGCACTGACGATCGTGCTGCTCGTGATGCATCGCTGGGGCGAGGCGACGTTCGTCGGGCTGCAGGTTGCGGCACTGGGGTCGTCGGCGTACTACCTGTCGGTGGCGCGGTCGACGCTGCTGTGGTTCCCGCTGTGGTTGCTGCTGGCTCGATGGTCGGTACAGCGACCGTGGCTGCACAAGGCGTACCTCGCGACGGCGCCTGCCCTGATGGCGGTTGCCGTAGTGACGTTCACCAGCGGACGCTGGGTCGGCTGACGCACCATGGAGGGGTGTCACGCAGTCGGGAGTGGGTGGTGACTCGCGCGGCTGGCCTGATCGGCCCCGTGCTGGTCATCGCCGGATCGTGTCTGGCGCTCGCCGGTGCGACTCCCGTGTCGGCGACGGCCCCGTGCGGCGGCATCACGATCGCGCAGGGCCAGGGCCTGTCACTCGATGTGTCCTCGGTGCTCGTCTACACCGGCGGCTGCGTGCGGTTCGCCAACCTCACCGATGTCATGGTGACCGTGCGGGTGTCCGGCTCGTCGTTCTCTTCCCGACTGCCCGCCAAGACTCCGGCGTCGGCGTCTGCGTCGTACGTCGCAACCAAGTCCGCGACGGTGACCGCGACGGACGGGATTCGGTCCGGTCGCGGCACCATCTCGGTCGAGGCGGCGCCCCCGACGCCTAAGGCGACTCAGACCTTCATCCCGCCGCCGGTCGAGTCGATCGCTCCGACGCCGACCCACTCGCCGAAGCCGTCCCCGACCGTGTCGGCATCGGTCACCCGGTCTGCCACGCCGACGCCGACGCCGACGCCAACTCCGACGCCGTCGCAGACTTCCTCGTCGGCGACGATCCCGACGTTGCCGGCGCTGCCGTCCGGAGGGTCCAGCGCGCCGCCGGCCGCAAGCCACCCGGTTGTCGCGCCGCAGCTGAAGGGCCACGGTTCGCAGCTCGCCGCGACGGTGGTGGAACCGGTCAGTGGCTCCAGTCGGGGCCTGCCGGCTGTGGTTGCCGTGGTCGTCGTCATCGGGCTGGCGACCGCGTTCGGCCGGGCCGTGCTCGCTGCGGCGCCCGCTGTGGATCGCCGCGGCCGCCGTACCCGGTAGCCGCTCTAGTCTTCGCCGGGCATCTCGAGCGTTCGTGCGCTGCTAGCCTGGTCGGCGCTCGACGCTTGAGCAGCCTCCTGCTATGTCTCGCTCGACCGTGCATCCGCGCGGCCTCACGAGACGTAGCCGCCTCGTCGCCACCGCGGTGATGAGCATTTGAGTCCAGAGGAGGTGGGTTGCACGCATGCGTCACTACGAACTGATGGTCATCCTCGATCCTGATCTAGAGGAGCGCACCGTCACTCCGTCCCTCGAGCAGTTCCTGAACGTGATCACGCAGGCAGGTGGCACCGTCGACAAGGTCGACGTGTGGGGCCGACGCCGGCTGTCGTTCGAGATCGCTCACAAGGTTGAGGGCATCTACGCCATCCTCAACGTCACCTCGGAGCCGGCGGCCGTCAAGGAGCTGGATCGTCAGCTCAACCTCAATGAAGCCGTGCTGCGCACCAAGGTGCTGCGGCCGGACATGAGGTAGCCCGATGGCACAGGGCGACGTCACCGTCACGGTGGTCGGCAACCTCACCAACGACCCGGAGCTTCGTTTCACGCCGAGCGGGGCGGCGGTGGCTTCGTTCACCGTCGCGTCGACGCCGCGCATCCTGGACAAGGCCACCAACGAGTGGAAGGACGGCGACGCGCTGTTCCTTCGCTGCAGCGTGTGGCGCCAGGCCGCGGAGAACGTCGCCGAGTCGCTGACTCGCGGCGCTCGCGTGATGGTCACCGGCCGTCTCAAGCAGCGCAGCTATGAGACCAAGGAAGGCGAGAAGCGCACTGTCGTGGAGCTCGAGGTCGACGAGGTCGGCCCGTCACTGCGTTACGCCACCGCGAAGGTCACCAAGGCTTCGCGCGGCGGCGGCGGTGGCGGTGGCGGCTTCAGCGGCGGCGCTCCTTCGGGCGGCGCACCGATCGACGACGACCCGTGGGCAACGCCGGCGCCGAGTGGCGGCGGCATGACCGACGAGCCCCCCTTCTAGGTCCTTCTCCGACTTGTCAGACTCTCGACACGCTCCGACGTGCTGACGGCCTGACAGCTTCCAAATCTGACTGGAGTACGAGCAATGCCTAAGCCCATCCTGCGCAAGCCGAAGAAGAAGGTCTGCGCGTTCTGCAAGGACAAGAACCTCACGTACATCGATTACAAGGACACCAACCTGCTGCGCAAGTACATCTCCGACCGCGGCAAGATCCGCGCGCGTCGGGTGACCGGCAACTGCGCACAGCACCAGCGCGATGTCGCGACCGCGGTCAAGAACTCCCGCGAGATGGCGATGCTGCCCTACACCAGCACCGCCAGGTAGGGGCTTGCTATGAAGCTCATCCTCACTCAGGAAGTGTCGGGACTTGGTGGTCCCGGCGACATCGTCGAGGTCAAGGACGGCTACGGCCGGAACTTCCTCGTGCCGCGTGGCGTCGCGATTCTGTGGAGCAAGGGCGGCGAGAGCCAGGTTGCGGCGCTGCGTCGCGGTCGCGCCGTACGTGACGTGAAGGACCTCGGCGAGGCCAAGGCGATCGCCGACAGCCTCGCGGGGCTGAAGGTCAAGCTGACCTCGCGTGCCGGTGACGGTGGCCGGCTGTTCGGCTCGGTCACGACGGCCGACGTCGTCGACGCGGTTGCTGCGGCTGGCGGTCCGAAGCTGGACAAGCGTCGGGTCGAGTTGCCGAGCGCCCACATCAAGACCGTGGGTACGCACGCAGTTTCGGTGCGGCTGCACCCCGAGGTCAGCGCCTCGGTAACGGTCGAGGTTGTCGCAGCCTCTTAAGCACCTCGAAAGACCCTTGGTCTGGCCATCTAGAGACGCTCCGACGTCGCTAGGTGGCCAGACCCTTTTTCTGGTCTGCACAGCCGTGGATTGGCGTTGTCGCAGGTCGGGGCGTGTGTCGTGATGTCGGTCACAGCGTTGTCCACGGGGTTATCCCGAGCCTGTGCACCGAGGCTCAGCGCCTTCTCCACACCTCCCACACAGGCTGGTCCCCAGGCGGGCGGAACCGAGTGGGCCCGGGCGGTCGAGATGGGCTTGCTGTCGCCGTACGGTCAAGAGAAATCGTGGGTGGCGGGTGCTGTGCTTTGCCCACGGCGCGTAGTGATCGGGATGGGGAGGGTTGTCTGCGATGAGCGTTGGCGAGCTTGTCCCCATGTCGGGTGGCGGCGGCAACATCGATCTGGATCGGATGCCGCCGCAGGACATTGCGGCTGAGCAGTGCGTGCTCGGCGGCATGCTCCTGTCCAAGGACGCGATCGCCGATGTGGTCGAGGTCATCAAATCGACTGACTTCTACCGTCCGGCGCACCAGACGGTCTATGACGCGATCCTCGATCTCTACGGCAAGGGTGAGCCGGCCGACCCGGTCACGGTCGCCGCGGAGCTGACGCGCTCGGGGAGCCTCGAGCGGATCGGCGGGGCGCCGTACCTGCACACGCTGATCTCGCTGGTGCCGATCGCGGCGAACGCCGGCTACTACGCCGAGATCGTGCGCGAGCGCGCGATCCTGCGTCGGCTCGTTGAGGCCGGCACGAAGGTCGTGCAGCTCGGGTACGGCGCGGCCGGCGGAATGGGTGGCGATGTCGATGACGTCGTCGACCGAGCACAGGCCGCTGTCTACGAGGTCGTCGAGCGGCGTACCAGCGAGGACTACGTCGGGCTCGAAGCCGCGATGTGGGAGACGTACAACGAGATCGAGGCCATCGGAAACCGTGGTGGCGAGCTCTTCGGAGTGCCGACCGGGTTCAGCGATCTGGACAAGCTGACCAACGGATTGCACGAAGGCCAGCTCATCGTCGTCGCCGGACGGCCTGGGCTTGGCAAGAGCACGCTTGGAATGGACTTCTTGCGGAGCGCGACGATCGGGCACCAGAAGCCGGGCGTCCTGTTCTCACTCGAAATGGGCAAGAGCGAAATCACGATGCGATTGCTGTCGGCCGAGGCACGCATCCCGCTGACCCGCATCCGCACTGGAACTCTCAACGACGATGACTGGACGAAGCTCGCCCGCCGGATGGGCGAGGTCGCGCAGGCGCCGATGTTCATCGACGACTCGCCCAACCTCACCATGATGGAGATCCGGGCAAAGGCGCGGCGGCTCAAGCAGCGCCATGACTTGAAGCTGATCGTCGTCGACTACCTCCAGTTGATGAGCAGCAACAAGCGAGTGGAGAACCGTCAGCAAGAGGTCGCCGACATGAGCCGATCGCTGAAGCTGCTCGCCAAGGAGATCCAGGTTCCGGTGGTGGCGATCAGCCAGCTGAACCGTGGTGCCGAGCAGCGCTCCGACAAGCGCCCCCAGTTGTCCGACCTTCGTGAGTCGGGCGCGATCGAGCAAGACGCAGACATGGTGATCCTGCTGCATCGTGAGGATGCCTATGAGAAGGAGTCACCGCGCGCAGGCGAGGCCGACCTGATCGTGGCCAAGCACAGAAATGGTCCGACGCAGGACGTCGTCGTGTCCTCGCAGCTGCATTACTCCCGCTTCGTGGACATGCCCCACAACTGATCAGAGCTGGCAGTTCCGGGCCGATTGCGGCCGAGGACCGGGCGAGGCTCGCCGTTCTGCTTCGCTGCCGGCCATGCCCTAGGCGCGCTGCCCTCGACGGGGCACGACTTTCACCGTCACGGTCGCCGCGCCGCGCCGGTTGGCGATCTCGAGGAGTTGGGCATTTGCGCGCGATCGGGCGCGGCCACCAGTGACTCGGACCGTGTAACCAGCCGGGTAGGCAAGGCGCGGAATGAAGACGAGGGTCCTGGCCGAGATAGCCAACCGATGACCTGCCGGGACGGTTGAGTAGGTGAATGTGAATACGCGGCTGGAGGTGTCATATTTCCAGGCGATCGGCGTTCCGGCGATCGCCTGAGGGTACGGGCGCACGAGGGCGTGCAGCAGCCTGGTGTTGAGGTTGGCGCCCGCGGGTGGCTTGCGCTGATCGTTGATCAGGCTCCCAACGCTTGGGCTCGTCGGGGCATCTGGCTCGTTGCAGCCGCAGTACTCCCAGTCCATCCACCCGACCATGTGCTGATCCGCATCGC
>DATAVE010000021.1:0-6538 GCA_036267875.1 Mycobacteriales bacterium | reverse complement strand
TGCGGTCAACAGATCCCTTTGGGACGTATCAGATTTTTGACCCCGCATCACGGTCAGGCGTCTGACCTGCACAAATACCTAAGATGATCTTGTGGTCCCAGCAGGACTCGAACCTGCGACCTCCTCGTTGTAAGCGCGCGGGACTTGCCACGCGCAAGTACGTGTCTGCGGTCGCGAACGGCACCTTTCAGTCATCGTCGAGGCCAACCTTTTGGGTGTCTCAACCCCCCTTGAGAGACCAATTAGGTTGGCCTCGGCGGTCTGGGCACCCGTCGAATAGCGCCGGCTATTCGCTGTCCGGGCTGACGCGAGTTTCGAGCCGTGCGACCACAGCTTCGAGGAGGGTGAGGTCGTTGGCGACGGTGGCGGTGACGATGCTGTGTTCGGTGTCGAAGTAGTGGTGTGCCAGGCGATCGCGCATTCCGGCGATGTCGGACCACGGGATTCCCGACTCGGTATCGAGGAGAGTGCTCGGTAGCGACTTGATGGCTTCGCCGATCTCAATGAGCCGAACACGTACCGCGTCGAAGATCAGATCGTCGGACAAATCGCCGCGCGAGACGTGGCTGCGGATCGCCGCGATCGCGTCCGTGATGTCGTCGAGCCGTTCGCGGTCGCGGCGGCTCACAGCGGGATGGCCTCAGCCTCAGCCTCGGCCCGGACTCGCGACTTGAGGCTTGACGGCGGTGCGAGGTCGACGTCGACGTGGAGGATCCGGCGGAGCTGACCCTCAAGCGCTTGAAGAGCGAACAAGCCAGTTGATTCGGGGAGATCGACCAGCAGGTCGACGTCGCTGTCGGGCGTGTCCTGGCCCCGGGCCACGCTGCCGAAGACCCGCAGGTTGCTTCCGCCGGCATCGGCAACCGCGTCCAGAAGCGCCAGCCGGTGCCGTCGCAGTCGTCGACCGAGGGGCGTGTCTGGCAACCCTCTTACTGATGGATCGTCGCGCTGCAAGCCAATCGTCAAGGTGTGGCCGGTCGCCTCGACGAGTTTGATCAGGGTTGGCAGCGCCGGTTGGCGCTTACCCGCCTCGTACGCGCTGAGCATGCTCTGAGGGACGCCGCTTCGGCGGGCGAGCTCGGATTGCGACAGCCCCGAGTCTTCTCGTGCCGTCCGCAGCAGCTCCCCGCTGGCAACCACGAAAGAATCCTAGCACTCTTCGTATATGGGCACCTTGGTTACGCTCGGGTGCCGACAACGGCTGCCACTCGCTTGCACCCTCCTCCACCGCGCCACGCCGGCGGTCAAGCCACGGTCAAGAACTGAATCCGTAATCTTGAAGGTCCGGCCGATGGTCCGCCAAACAGCCTCTGACCTGCGCAAATACATGGATTGATCTGGTGGTCCCAGCAGGACTCGAACCTGCGACCTCCTCGTTGTAAGCGAGGCGCTCTAACCAGCTGAGCTATAGGACCATGCGCGTTGAAGGATACGAGCCTCCTGATGCGTAGCCCGTCATACGAATAGCGCCGAAATGGCTCGAAAGTGCCATTCACACGCACTGCCGACTCCTCGATACTCGCTAGGACTGTCGTTTCGAGGAGTGCGGAGTGTCCGACCCAATGACGTCGTCGGAGTCGTCGAGCCCCGCTTCGCGAGCGCGGCTGGCTGCCGCCGGCGGTGTCCTATTGGCGCTCTCGCCGCTTGCCCTCGGGCTGACAACCGGGCCGTACCTCTGGTGGGCGTCGCATCGGCTGCATGACCGCAAGGTCGCGGTCGAGGCATGGTCTGCCGCCGCGATCTTCGTGGCTGGCGTCGCCTTGGACGTGCCATCGTCCACCGTCCTCGACGACATCGGCACGTCACTCCTGCTCGGGTTGATGCTCCTAGGGACGGGACGGGCGCTGATGCTGCGACGACGAATCCGGGGTCAGGCGACTGCCCAGTCAGCGTCGACAACTCCGGCAACGGCACTGACCGAATCTCCTGCCTCGTGGAACCCTGATGCGTTTCCCGCCGGCCGACAGCTGTTCGCGGATCCGTCCCAGCCGACGTCGTGGACAGCGTCCTTGTCCTTGGTTTGCAATGGGCGAGATGAGCACTGCGTCGGGCTGACACCATCGCAGGCCTGGACGTACGCCGCTGTTGGTGCGGCCATCACCGGCGCCTGCGTCTTGCTGCACACCTCTGAGTTTGCGGGGACCGGCGGCGGTCTGATGACGGTCCCAATCTTCGCCCCGCTGGTTCGCCAACGGCTCCACGGACCGGTCGTGAAATACCGACGGTGGGGCGTCGCTCAGGACGTCCACCTCGACACCGCGGTCGCCGTGACAGCGGCGACCCGCTGGGGACGGTGTATGCGGCGCACACTCGCCGTGACCGGGCCCTCAGGCGAGAATCCGGTGCGAGTCAGGGTCGGGACAAGTGGGCAGGTCGCTGTTCGAGCCCATTTGGCCGGTTGGCTGTTGCGCGAAGGCGTCTCTGCGACCCCAGAAGCCGCGGCGATGCTTCGTGAGAGGACCTGGACCGAACCCTCGTGGGTTACAGGTCCGCCAGCACCTTCAGGTAGTCACTGACGTCTCGTGCCTCGGCGATTGCGCTGCTGACCTTCCAGCGGACGACTCCGGTCTTGTCGATGACGTACGTCGCACGGCCGGCTGCACCGAGCGTTGCGTCGAACGCGCCGTAGGACGCAGACACCCCGCCGTGCGGCCAGAAGTCCGACAGCAGTGGGATCTCCAGACCGGCGTGATCGGCGAAGGCGCGCAGCGAGGGCACCGGGTCGCAGGAGATCGCCAGCACATCGGTGGCCAGCGCATCCCACTCCGCGACGTGCTCCTGCAGCGCGAGCATCTCGCCGCTGCAGACGCCGGTGAAGGCGAACGGGTAGAAGACCAGCAAGACATTGCGCGCCTCGGCCCTCGCGGCAAGCGACTGCTCCCTGCCGTGCTGGTCGCGAAGTGTGAATGCCGGTGCGATGTCACCGACTTCCGGCATCAGCGATTCTCTGCCACTAGCGACGCTCTGCCATCAACGGCCTTTGGCCCTGGCCGCCTTGGGCGACACCAGTCGCGCGCCGTTCCAGTCGCCGGCAGCGGAGATGCTCGACGTCTGCTGCAGTCCGGCCGTCGGAGCGGCCTCGCTGACATCACTCGGCTCGACGTGGCCGTCGCGGCCCGCCTTGGGAGTGAGCAGCCAGATGACGCCGTGATCGGCCAACGGAGTCAGCGCATCAACCAGCGCGTCGACAAGGTCGCCGTCACCTTCACGCCACCAGAGCATCACGACGTCGACGACGTCCTGATAGTCCTCGTCGACCAGCTCGGCGCCGGTGCGTTCCGCGATCAACTGTCGCAGGGCGTCGTCGGTGTCCTCGTCCCAGCCGAGCTCCTGGACAACGGATCCAGCGGTGATCCCTAGCTTGTCCGCGACGCCGTGTGCGCTCGCAGCACCGCCTGCGGTGGCGCTCACAGTGCGTTACCTCCTGATCGATGGGGTCCGGGCCGAACCCCGTGCGGGCTAGTCCACCCGTAGATCGCCGCAAACGCAAGTGTCGACCGGGCAGTACCCCGATCAGGGTGTTTCCGCGCGGCGTAGCGTCAGATGCATGGCGACAGGCCGCAACCGCTACTCAGTCATCAGCGACGGCCTGCCGAGCCAGATCCCCGACGTCGATCCGGCCGAGACCCAGGAGTGGCTGGAATCCCTCGACGCGGTCATCGACTCGGCCGGCGCCCGGCGCGCCCGGTTCCTCATGCTCAAGCTGCTGGAACGAGCCCGCGAGCGCCAGGTGGGCGTCCCAGCGCTGCGCTCGACCGACTACATCAACACGATCCCCGTCTCGGACGAGCCATGGTTCCCGGGCGATGAGTTCATCGAGCGGCGGATCCGCGCCTACATCCGCTGGAACGCCGCGATGATGGTCAGTCGCGCAAACACCCTGACCAACGTCGGTGGCCACATCGCGACGTACGCCAGCAGCGCGAGCCTCTATGAGGTCGGGTTCAACCACTTCTTCCGCGGCAAGGAAGGTGGCGAGTCGGGCGATCAGGTCTACATCCAGGGGCATGGATCCCCCGGGATCTACGCCCGTGCGTTCCTGGAAGGCCGGCTGGCCGAGGCGCAGCTCGACGGCTTCCGCCAGGAGATCAGCCGCGGCGGCCTCCCGTCGTACCCGCATCCCCGGCTGATGCCGGACTTCTGGGAGTTCCCGACCGTCTCGATGGGACTGTCGCCGATCAACGCGATCTACCAGGCGCGGTTCAACCGCTACCTGCACGACCGTCAGATCAAGGACACCTCACGCAGCCATGTCTGGGGCTTCTTCGGCGACGGCGAGATGGACGAGGTCGAATCACTGGGGGCGCTCGGGGTTGCCGCGCGCGAGGAGCTCGACAACCTGACCTTCGTCGTCAACTGCAACCTGCAGCGTCTCGACGGACCGGTACGCGGAAACGGCAAGATCATCCAGGAGCTGGAGTCCTACTTCCGAGGCGCCGGCTGGCATGTCATCAAGGCGGTGTGGGGCCGCGAGTGGGACGAGCTGCTCGCGCGGGACTCCGACGGCGTGCTCGTCAACGCGATGAACACCACACCCGACGGGCAGTTCCAGAAGTACTCCGTGAGTGACGGCGCGTTCATCCGCGACGACTTCTTCGGCAGCGACCCCCGGCTGCGCAAGATGGTGGAGCACCTCACCGACGACCAGATCACGAAGCTGTCGCGCGGCGGCCACGACTACCGCAAGGTATACGCCGCATTCAAAGCGGCACGCGACCACGTCGGCCAGCCGACCGTGATCCTCGCCCACACCATCAAGGGCTGGACCCTCGGCAAGGACTTCGAGGCGCGCAACGCGACTCACCAGATGAAGAAGCTCACCAAGCCCGAGCTCAAGGAGTTCCGCGACCGGCTCTACCTGGAGATCCCGGACTCAGCCCTCGACGCCGACCTGCCGCCGTATTACCACCCGGGACCGGACAGCGACGAGATCTCCTACATGCTCGAGCGGCGACGCGCGCTCGGCGGCTTCCTGCCGCAGCGCGTCGACCGTTCCAAGCCGCTGGTGCTGCCCGGCGACAAGGTCTACGACATCTTCCGCAAGGGCTCCGGAATCCAGCAGGTCGCGACGACGATGGCGTTCGTCCGCCTGCTCAAGGACCTGATGAAGGACAAGGCGATCGGTTCGCACTTCGTACCGGTGATCCCGGACGAGGCACGGACCTTCGGCATGGATGCGATGTTCCCGACCGCCAAGATCTACTCCACCCACGGCCAGCGGTACGACCCGGTGGACGCGGAGCTGCTGCTGTCCTACCGCGAGGACACGCAGGGCCAGATCCTCCACGAGGGGATCAGCGAGGCCGGGTCGATGGCGAGTGTCATCGCGGCCGGCTCGGCGTACGCCACCCACGGCGTACCGATGATCCCGATCTACGTCTTCTACTCGATGTTCGGCTTCCAGCGGACCGGCGACCTGATGTGGGCGATGGCCGATCAGCTCGCCAACGGCTTCCTGTTGGGTGCCACTGCGGGCCGCACGACGCTGAACGGCGAGGGCCTGCAGCACGAGGACGGCCACTCGCTGCTGCTCGCCTCGACCAACCCGGCATGCGTCGCCTACGACCCGGCGTTCGCCTACGAGGTCGCGACAATCACCAAGGACGCGCTCCGGCGGATGTACGGCGAGGAGCGGGAGGACATCTTCTACTACCTCACCGTCTACAACGAGCCGAAGCCGCAGCCGGCGATGCCGGACCAGCCCGACATCGAGGCCAAGATCCTGCGCGGGATCTACCGGTTCGCCACGGCTCCCGAGGTCGCGGGCAATGGCGACGCACCCCGCGCCCAGCTGCTCGCGAGCGGGACCGCGATCCACTGGGCGCTTGACGCGCAGCAGCTGCTCGCCAAGGACTGGGGTGTGGCCGCCGACGTCTGGAGCGTCACGTCCTGGAACGAGCTGCGCCGCGATGCGCTGACCTGCGACAGCCACAACCGGCTGCGAGCGGCCGGGACCGGTGAGGGGCACCGCACGCCGTACATCACCGAGGCGCTGGACGGGACCACCGGCCCCGTTGTCGCCGTCAGCGACTGGATGCGGGCGGTGCCGGACCAGATCGCTCCGTGGGTGCCGAACGACTGGGCGTCGCTGGGCACCGACGGATACGGCCGGTCGGACACCCGGCCGGCGTTGCGCCGGTTCTTCGCGG
This sequence comes from Mycobacteriales bacterium, assembly GCA_036267875.1. Classification (GTDB taxonomy): domain Bacteria; phylum Actinomycetota; class Actinomycetes; order JAFAQI01; family JAFAQI01; genus DASZTV01. Next base: position 389 of record DATAVE010000021.1, on the reverse strand, counting down.
TCGACGCGGAGTCGATCGTGCTGGCGACGCTGACCGAGCTGGCACGCCGCGGCGAGGTCAAGGCGGAGCAGCCCGCGGAGGCGATCAAGGCCTACGGCCTGGACGCCTGAGCCGAACCAGCGAGGGAGTCAGATGGAGCGCGGCAGCGACAAGGTGAGCCGTCGGATCGACGACGAGCTCAAGCACGACACCGAGGGACTCATCCGCGGTGGCCACGGAACACACGCCGAGGAGTGGAAGGGCAGCGAGCCGTCCGGCGAGGACCAGCCCGACTCCGACCTCTCACCCGACGACACGCTGACCGGTGGCCTGCCTGAGGGCCTGACGGCGGCCGACGTCGGCGGCCGCTCGGAGCTGGCCACCTTCATCGGCCGGGCGCACTACCCAGC
>DATAVE010000020.1:0-6669 GCA_036267875.1 Mycobacteriales bacterium | reverse complement strand
GAGATCGTCATCGCCGCGGCCGGCGTACCCGGCATCCTGCAGCCCGAGCACATCACGCCCGGTGCAACAGTGATCGGCGGCGGTGTGAGGTACGAAGGCCGCAGGCTGCTCCCCGACGTCGACGAGTCCTGTGAGGCAGTGGCCGGCGCGATCACTCCCCGCGTCGGGGGAGTCGGGCCGACGACCGTGGCAATGCTCTTCCGCAACGCGATTGAGGCGGCCGAGTCCCGAACGCGGCGATAGGCCGTCCCGGCTATCGTCGCGGTAGCTCGGCCGCCACGGGGGGCAAAAGTTGGAGATCGCCCATGCACGGTTCGCATCCGTTTGCTCGTTCATCTCTGGTGCGGAGCTGGCTCGCCGTCCTGATGGTGATCACCGCGGTGGCCACCTGGCAGCTGGTAGCGGCTCACCCGGCGAGTGCTGACGAGCCCGACTGCGACAACATCGTCATCAACCTCGTGCAGGACTGCGGCTTCGAGGCGCTGTCACTGTCCCCTGACTGGATGGTGGGGACGCCGGGCACCGACGTTGCCGTCGGAACCACGTCGCCGCACAGCGAAGCCCAGTACGCCGAGTTGGGGACAAACAGCGGGACGAACACGCTCAGCCAGACGCTGACCGGCGCAGCCGCAGGCACTGAATACGCGCTGACCTTCTATCTCGCGAACACCGGCACGGGTGGGTTCACCAACAGCTTCATGTTCGACGTTCAGAACACCAGTAACGCAACGATCCACGTAACCACGCAGAACAACGCCGCAGCCTTCTCCTACACCGAGTACACAGCGACGTTCATTGCGACCGCTGTGCAGCCGGCGCTCGTCATGACGGAACGCAACGACGACGGCGTTTGGGAGGTTGACGACGTCTCGGTAGTCCCGATCTCGCAGTGCGACGCGCTCGGCAGCGACAACCTGGTGCAGAACTGTGGCTTCGAGCAGGGCGTTGACGGCGTTGGTGAACCGACCGACTGGACGCTGACGCCAGCGGCGTCAGGGTCGTTCGTGCGCGTCGGAGGGATTGACCCTCCTCATTCTGGCGCGAGCGAAATGGAGTTCGGGGCCGAGAATGGCATCGACGACACCATCACCCAGACGCTGACCACAGCGCAGAGTGGCCGTACTTACCACCTGTCGTTCTGGGTGGCCTGCTTGGGCGGGGACGACTTCACAGCAACCATCGACGACGTCGCGGGTCCCAACACCGATCAGTCCGTGTTCACGGCGAGCTCCGGCTGTACCTCCGGGTATGCCGAGCACTCGGCCGACTTCACCGCGGGCGCGACTGCGCCGACCTTGGTGTTTGCTGGTCGGGACCCGAAAACCTGGGTAGACCTGGACGACGTCGTGGTGCAGGCGGACTACGACGTCACGTTCAACGTCCAAGGCGGACAGCCCTTGCCGCTGGACCAGACCGTGCTGTCGGGTGGCACGGCGACAGAGCCGACGCCGCCGACGAAGGCCGGGCTGATCTTCGCGGGCTGGAGCGACCACGCAGATGGGGCGCTTGGATCGACCTGGGACTTCTCGAGTTTTACCGTTGAGCACGACCTGGTGCTGTACGCGCAGTTCGTTCCGGCCTCCGAGTGCGACGCGGTGGCGGGCAACCTCGTGCAGGACTGTGGCTTCGAGAAGGGCGCGCTCAGCGGTCCGTGGACGGCGGTTCCCGCTGCGGCCGGCGCCGACTTCGGCGTCGACAGGTCGGGGGCCACTGGCCACTCGGGTCTGCACATTCTTTCCTTCGGTGCAACCAGCACTGAGGACGATCTGGTCTCCCAATCGATCGCGACGACCGCCGGCACGACCTACGACCTGTCGTTCTGGCTCTCCCACGACAGTCCGTCGGATCCGAGCGCAGTCGCGCCAGACTTCTCGGCGGACGTCGCGGGGACGGCGGCAGGCACGCTGTCGGTCCTCAACGAGCTCGATCCCGGGCTGTTCACCTACGCCGAGACCCGGCAGACGTTCACGGCTGCGGGCAGCAGCGTGACGTTGGAGTTCCGCAGCCGCAGCCAAGACGGCTGGTTCAGCCTCGATGACGTCGCCATTGTCGCTGCTCCGCCGGGGCCGCCGCCCGCGCCGACCGTGACGGTGGCATCGAGTGCGAACCCAACCGTTCCGGGCGCGTCGTTGACGTTCACTGCGACGGTGTCGCCGGTGCCGTCGTGCGGGTCGATCACCTGGTTGGTGGACAACGCGCCGACGCCGGCGACTGCCACAGGCTCCGGTTCGACGTACACGCTGGGCCCGGTGTCGGGCTTGTCGACAGGAACGCACGTCGTGACAGCGGCGTACTCGGGGTGCTCGAGTGCGAGCGCGACATCGGGGACGGTCATCGAGCAGGTCGGCACGAGTGCTCCGCCGGCGTCGCCGACTCCCTCACCGACCGCCTCATCCTCGCCGCCGCCGAAGGTGACGAACCCGACGATCAAGGCGCACATATCGAGCGCCGCGGGCAGGCACCACGGCTGGTACGCCGGGCCGGTGCAGATCTCGTACACCTGTACGCCGGGCTCGACGCCGTTATCTGCTTCGTGTCCGGATCCCGTGACGTTGACCAAGGACGGGGCGAAGCAGAAGGTGACGGTGACCGTCGCGGACACGGACGGTGGGATGTCGACTCGGACGATCACCGTCAGCATCGATCAGACCGCGCCGAAGCTGACAGTGAAGCCGCGGAAGGGCAAGTGCGAGGCGACGGACGCGACCTCCGGCGTTGCATCGTGCACGTTCCATCGCCACCGCACGACGAGGCACGGTGTGACCATCCTTCACTGGAGCGCCAAAGCGACCGATAAGGCAGGGAACACCACTACCAAGACCGGTCACTACACCTAAGACACGGGGGTCGCGATGCGCGGCGCAGGCTCATCGATCTGGTCGGCCTCGCTGCGCCGGGGTGTAGCCGTCGCGACAGTGTTGGCCGCGGTGGGCATGTGGCAGGCCGGGGTTGCATCGCTCGCGAGCGCCGATCAGTCGGCTTGTGACGAGATCATCCCGAACATCGTCCATAACTGCGGCTTCGAGCTCGGGACTATTGGCGGCTGGACGCTCACCCGCGCGGTCACCGGCTCCGATGTCTCGACGAAGAGTGGGGATGGGCCGCATACGGGCACTTATGCCTTGTCGCTCGGCGCGGAGAAGGGAGACGGCACCGCCGCCCGGGACGACAGCGTTTCGCAGCTTCTTCCGACCAGTGCCGGCCAGACGTACGACGTGTCGTTCTGGCTCGCCAACCCGATGGCGGACGGCACCGAGGAGGGCGGTCTCGGGCCGGACTTCTCAGCCACTGTCAGCGGAGTTCAAGGCAGCGGCGCACTCTTGTCGGGCCACTTCCCGACGTCGTTCGACTACACCCAGTTCGTCGGTAGCTTCATCGCCACCGGCTCGTCGGTGATGCTGACCTTCGCGGGCGCAAAGCTGTCGAGCTGGTTCAACGTCGACGACGTCATCGTCGTACCAGCGCCTGTCGACCAGCCGCCTTCGCCGTTGCCCGTTGTCAAGGTGTCGTCGAATCTGAACCCCGCACCCGTCGGGACACCTCTGACGTTTACGGCGAGGCTGTCACCGGTTCCGCTACCGCTGTGCGGAGCGGTGTCTTGGTTGGTGGACAACGCGCCGACATTCGCAAAGGCCTCGGGGACACCCGGGACCTACACCTTGGGTCCGCTGACCGATCTCGCGCCCGGTGCTCACCCGGTCACGGCGTCGTACTCCGGTTGTGCTGACGTGGGTGTGGCGTCAGGGACGGTGATCGAGCAGGTAGGTGGCAGCGACCAGCCGCTGCCGCCCCCGACATCGCCGACGCCGACACCGACACCTTCACCGACAGTGTCCGTGTCGCCGTCTCCCAAGGTGACCGACCCGACGATTACCGCGACCGTGTCGAGCCCGGACGCCGAGCGCAATGGCTGGTATCGCACACCGGTGACGATGACGTTCCTATGTGCGCCTGGGTCTTCGCCGCTGGCGGGATCGTGTCCGGCACCCGTGGTGCTTTCGTCGTCGGGCAAGGCGCAGTCGGTGACCCAGTCCGTCTCGGACACCGACGGTGGGGCGGCCTCGGTGACGACGACGGTCGACATCGATCTCAGCGGGCCGACGCTGACCGTGAGGCCTCGGGCGGGAACCTGCACTGCGCATGATTCGTTGTCGGGTCCGCGCTCGTGCGCGGTGCACAAGCGCCGCACGACCGACGGGCGCGTGACGATCGTGCACTGGACCGCGACCGGCAGTGACACGGCTGGCAACACCACAACCGGGACTGGGGAATACCCGCTCCGCTAGGGACGTATGAGCCGTTATCGGGCGATGTAACGCGATAACTCCGGATTTCGCCTTACCAGCAGGAATGCAACTGGCGCTGGCGGGCATATGCGCGCCAAGTCAGCGTAATCGCCGGAGGAGAAGATCATGCAGCTCAATCGTCGTAACACCGTCATCCTGGTCGCGGCTGCGGCCGGCGCGACAACCCTGATCACCCCGATGCTTGCGGCCGGGGCTCCCTCTGCGTCGTCACCGGCTGATATACCCACGACGTCGGCATCGCCGACGGTGTCGTCGTCTCCAACCGTGACCCCAACGCCGACCGTCACGCCGATCGCGACCTCAACCCCGATCCCCACTTCGACGTCGATCGTGAACCCGACGATCACCGCGCAGGTCACGAGCCCGTACCCAGAGAGTGCCGCGGGTTGGTACCGCGGCCAGGTCGATATCGCCTTCACCTGCACAGCCGGCTCGTCGCCGCTGACCTCGGAGTGCCCGACTCCGATCACGCTGACCAAGGTCGGCAGGAACCAGTCGGTGACCGAGACGATCTCTGACGCGGACGGTGGCACGGCCTCGGTGACCGTTACCGACAACATCGATCTCGGCGCGCCGACCATCACGAGCGTCCAGCCGCGTAAGGGCACGTGCCACGCGAATGACCCGGTGTCCGGACTCAAGTCCTGCAAGGTGCACAAGACTCGGGTCATCCGGCACGGAGTGACCCGAGTTCAGTGGATCGCGATCGCAACGGACAACGCAGGCAACGTTTACAAGAAGTACGGCGTCTACAAGGTGTAAGCGGGGCAGCGGGGTAAGGTCGCCAGCCTGAGGGGCTCGTGACCCGGCCAACAGGAGGACTTGTGCGCGGACGGCGTGGTTCGCTTCGTCAACTCGGTGGTCTTTTCGCCTCCGGCGCCGTGATCGCGGTAGGGGTGGTCGCGGGCGCAACCCCGGCGGCCGCTGCCCCACCTGATGCGCCCACCAACGTTGTCGCGACTGCTACCGGGTCGGGCACGGTCTCGCTCGCGTTCACGCCGTCGCCTAACGACCCCGCCGGCTCGACGTACACGGCGACTTCCGCTCCGGGCGGCCTCACCTGCACCAGTACATCATCGCCGTGCGTCGTTACCGGTCTGACGAATGGAACGGCCTACGCGTTCACCGTCACCTCGCACAACGCGGCAACTGGGACGAGTGCGCCGTCTAATCCATCGAGCTCCGTCACGCCTGTATCGCCGCAGACGATTACCTTCAACCCAATCCCAGGCATGTCGCTCACCGCCGCCGCACCTTCGGTGTCGGCCACGGCGAGCTCAGGCCTGACCGTGAGCTTCAACTCGAGCCCGGCAGGTGTTTGTACTGTCGGACCCTCGATCGCACCCGGGCTGGCACCTCTGACGTTGGTCAGCGATGGGACTTGCACGCTCACGGCATTCCAGAGTGGCGACGTCGGCTTCAGCCCTGCTCCGACCGTGACGCAGTCTTTCGCCGTAGGTCAGACTCCTGGTGCGCCGACTGGCGCGTCGGCCGTCGCGGGTGCGGCCCAGGCGGCCGTCAGTTTCACTGCTCCCGGCAACACCGGTGGTGTCCCGATCGCGTACTACACGGTGTCGGCCACGCCGGGGCCTGTCACCGCGACCTGCCCGGGCTCGCCATGTTTGGTGTCGAACCTCACGAACGGCGTTTCCTACTCGTTCAAGGTGACCGCAACCAACACCGCCGCGCAGACGAGCGTTGCCTCGAGTGCGTCGAACTCCGTAACGCCGGGCTTAGCTCCGACGATCACCTTCACAAACCCGGGCGCTCAGACGGTGGGGAAGACTGCGACTCTCGCGGCGACCTCGACCGCGGCATCGCCTGCCATCATCTTCACCTCCGCGACCCCGTCGGTCTGCACCGTGAGCGGGACCAACGGCACGACGCTGACGCCGATTGCTGTCGGCAGCTGCGTCATCGATGCCAACCAGGCGGCTGACGCGACGCATCTTGCCGCTCTCCAGGCCTTCCAGACGTTCAACGTCACGGCGGGCACGACGCTCGCCGTCACCGCGAGCGCCAGCACTTCGGTATTCGGGCAGCCGGTGACGTTCACGGCGACGATCGGCAGCCCGGTGCCGACCGGCACCTTGCAGTGGTCGGTCGACGGCACGAACGTCGGCTCACCGGTCACGCTGACGACGAGCACCACCTACACGTTCACGCCACCGACAGCGCTGTCAGTCGGCACACACACGGTCAAGGCGACGTACTCCGGTGACTCGACGCACGCCTCCGTCAACGCCCAGGCAACCGAGACAGTCAGCAAGGCCAGCACGACGACCACGGTTGGCATCAACGGCGGCACGTTGACCGCGACGGTCGCGCCGGTGGCGCCCGGCGCCGGAGTGCCGACCGGCAC
>DATAVE010000019.1:0-16949 GCA_036267875.1 Mycobacteriales bacterium | reverse complement strand
CGCCCGGTCTCGATGTTGCGGACGACGCGATCGATCCCATGAACCGCTGAGGCGGTTGCGTCAACGGCCATGGCCGCCGGGCACGAACTCCTGCGCCTTGAGCTTCACGCCCTCCTTGATGACGTCCCACCGGTCGGAGTCGCCGCGCACCACCGCCGAGATCATGTTCTCGATCTGGTCGAGAGTGGCGTGCGGCGGGATCGGGGGAACGGCGGGGTCAGTGATGAACTCGAGCACGCAGGGCCGACCAGCAGCGAATGCCCGTTGCCACGCCGTCGCAATGTCGTCGGGCTGCTCGACCAGGATCCCCTCGAGGCCGATGCTGCGGGCATATTCGGCGTACGGGAAGGACGGCAGCTCCTGTGAGGGCAGGAACTGCGGCGCGCCTTCCATCGCCCGCATCTCCCAGGTCACCTGGTTGAGGTCGTCGTTGTGCAGCACCGCGATGACCAGCCGCGGATCGGTCCACTCCTGCCAGTACTTCGCGATGGTGATCAGCTCGTTGATGCCGTTCATCTGCATTGCGCCGTCACCGACGAAGGCGACAGCCGGACGGTCGGGATGACCGAACTTTGCGCCGACCATGTACGGAACGCCGTTGCCCATCGTCGCGAGGGTGCCGGAAAGCGACCCGCGCATTCCAGGGCGAAGCCTGATGTTGCGGGCATACCAGTTCGCGGCAGAGCCGGAGTCGGCGGAGATGATCACGTTCTCGGGCAGCACTCGCGAGGCCTCGGCGAACACCCGCTGCGGGTTGATCGGGTCGGCGCCCACGAGAGCCGAGCGGCTCATGACGTCCCACCAGCGATCGACGTGCTTCTCGACCGACTCCCGCCACGAGCGGTCGTCCTTGCGCTCGATCATTGGCAGCAGCTGCTTCAACGTAGCGCCGGAGCTGCCGACGAGGTTCAGCTCATAGGGGTAGCGCATTCCGATGAACCGCGGGTCGATGTCGATCTGGATAGCGCGGGCCTGGCCGAACTCCGGCATGAACTGCGTGTAGGGAAAGTTCGAGCCGATCGTGATCAGCGTGTCGCAGCCCTGCATCAACTCATACGACGGGCGGGTGCCGAGCAGCCCGATAGACCCGGTGACGAACGGCAGCTCGTCGGAGAGGACATCCTTGCCGAGCAAGGCCTTCGCGATGCCGGCGCCGGTGAGCTCGGCGAGCTCCAGAACTTGGTCGGCGGCTTCCCGCGCGCCCTGGCCGATGAGGATCGCGACCTTCGAGCCGGCGTTGATGATCTCGGCGGCGCGAGCCAGCTCGTGCTCGGGTGGGATCAGCTGGGGCTCGACGATGCCGAGACTCGACGGGACCATCTTGAACTCGTGGGTCGGAGCGGCGTAGGTCAGCTCCTGGACGTCGGACGGGATGATGATCGCGGCGACACAACGCTGTGTCATCGCGGTCCGGATGGCCCGGTCGAGCACGTTCGGCAGCTGCTCCGGCACGGTGACCATCTGGCAGTATTCGTTGGCCACGTCCTTGTAGAGGCTGAGTAGGTCGACCTCCTGCTGATAGGAGCCACCCATCGCGCTGCGGTTGGTCTGCCCGACGATCGCTACGACCGGGACGTGGTCGAGCTTGGCGTCGTAAAGCCCGTTCAGGAGATGGATCGCGCCGGGCCCAGAGGTGGCCGCGCATACCGCGACCCGCCCGGTGAACTTCGCGTAGCCGACGGCTGCGAAGGCCGCCATCTCCTCATGGCGCACCTGGAGGAACTTCGGATCGTTGTCCGCTCGCCCCCACGCCGCGAGCAGCCCGTTGATCCCGTCGCCGGCATAGCCGAAGACACACTCGACATCCCAGTCGCGCAGCCTCGCGAGCACTTGATCAGCGACAGTCGTCATCCCGTGGTTCCTCTCCGATGAGCACGGCAAGCGGATCTTTGCTCGGCGTACCCGGAGCGGTGTGAAGCATGCGGGTCGTTTAGTTGCAGCGCCCCAGGGCAGCCCCGACCATGCGCACGATCCGCCCCATGAGAGGAGTCACCCCATGCCCGAACAGACCAACGCGGTCGACCTGCTGCTGCATCAGCACGATCAGATCCGGACCCTGATGGACGTAGTCAGTGGCGCCGAGACAGCCGAAGTCCGAGGTGAGGCGTTCGACGAGTTGCGCGAGTTGATCGCGGTCCATGAGACAGCGGAGGAAGTGATCGTTCGTCCGGTCACGCGGACGAAGGTTCCGGGTGGCGACGACATTGCCGACGCCCGCATGGCCGAGGAAAACAAGGGCAAGGACGCCCTCGCGTCCCTAGAGAAGCTGAATCCGGGTGATGCGGAGTTTGCGGCAATGTTCGCCGACTTCCGTGCCGACGTGGAGGAGCACGCCAAGCACGAGGAAGCGCTGGAGTTCCCGGCGCTTCGCGAAAACCTCGATGAGTCGGCGCTCACGAAGATGGGCAAGGGCATCAAGCTTGCGGAGGCGGCGGCGCCGACCCACGCCCATCCGAGCGCGAAGACGACCACGGCGAACATCGTGCTCGGCCCCTTCGCCGCCATTGCGGACCGGATTCGGGATGCGATCGCGTCCTGAGCATTGGCGCTGAGCGCGGCTGCGCTCGGTAGCGCGGCCGGTCAGGGCTGGCAGCAGATCGGCGAGTTGGGGCTCGCCTTTCTGCTCGCCAGCCTGATCGGCCTGGAACGCGAGTTCAAGGGCAAGGCGGCAGGCCTTCGTACGCACACCATCGTCGGCGTGGGTGCGGCGCTGTTCATGCTGATCTCGAAGTACGGATTCTCCGACGTCCTTCATTCGAATCTCGTGGTGCTCGACCCTTCACGGGTTGCCGCGCAGATCGTCAGCGGCATCGGCTTCATCGGCGCGGGGCTGATCTTTGTACGTCAGGACGCCGTTCGCGGATTGACGACGGCCGCCGCGATCTGGCTCACCGCGGCGATCGGAGCGGCCGCCGGGGCCGGCTTGTGGCTGCTGGCTCTCGTCGCGACCGCGACTCATTTCGTGGTGATCTACGCCTATACCCCGCTCGTCCGGCGGGTCACGAAAGTGGAGCGCGACGACGAAGACTAGGCACCTGCGGGCGATCCGCCTGTCTTAGTCGGCCCCGGGTGCTGTTTGCTCAGCAACCCGGGGCCTCGCCGTCGTGCCGTCCGGACGGCAGCGTCGACGTGCTCGAGGTACTACCCGGCCACCACGTGTTCGATGACTGCGGACGCGACGTCGCGCAGTTTGCGGTGCGTTGTCTGCGAAAGGTTCACGAGAATGTCGAACGCCTCGCCGGCAGTGCAATGGCGCTCGCCCATCAGGACACCCTTGGCTTGTTCGATGGCGGCGCGAGAAGTCATCGCCTGAGCCATCTGGTCGGCCAGCTCAGAGGCCGACAGGAGCAGGTGTGCGTTGGCGATTGCGACCGCGGCGTAGGCGCCGAAGCGCTCGGCGATCACCTCGGTTGCGGTGTCGAAGACGGCCAGGTCCTCGGCATAGAGGTTGAGCGCACCAATGACCTGGCGCTGCACCGGGAGCGGGACCGAAAGCGTGGACCGGACATTTCGCTCGAGTGCGGCCTGGGTGAAGGCCGGCCAGCGGGTCTCCGTCGCGACGTCCGGAATCGTCACGAGCTGTCCGGCCTCCGCAGAGGCCAGGCACGGGCCGTAGCCGAGGGCGTATTGCGTCTGGTCAAGGTCATACGCCGGCTGGGCTGTGAACGCGGGAGTAGTTGCGCCCGCCGGGCCCACGAGGGTCACGGACGCCTCGATCGGCACGCGGAGCACGCTCTTTGCCAGCGCGGCGGTGCGGTGCAAGACATCGTCGAGCGGCTCATCGCCGATCGTGAGCCCGCTGAGCTCCGCGAACGCCGCGTCGACCTTGCGGTGAGTGGATTCGGATGACAACTCGGGTGCCGCCAAACGTGCATGCGACCGGGTGAGCTTCGGCTCGGGCGCTGGTGAGGCCGTGGACCCGTCTCGATGAGACGGAACCTGAGTGGAGAGCAATGGCCCCAGCCACTCGCGTCACTGCTTGGCGCGAGCTCGCCGTCACGACAGGAACGGCCTCAGCAACTCCGATACTACGCGCCCGTTCGCCTGCAGCCGAGTGCGGCTCTGCCCCGGCGGGTAAGGACTGGCAATGCGAAGAGTCGTCTACTCGCGATCCGGTGGTCCTGAGGTCTTGAGCTTTGAAAGCGACGCAGCGATTCCCGAACCCGGACCCGGAGAGGTGCGGGTCCAGCTGGTTCGATCCGGTGTCAATCCCACCGACTGGAAGTCGCGGCAGGGCGGCAAGCCGGGTGAGCCGATCCAACCGGCCAGGACGCCGAACCAGGACGGCTCCGGAATCGTCGATGCCGTCGGCACGGGAGTCCGTGAGGCGTGGCTCGGGCTGCGCGTGTGGGTGTGGGAGGCGGCGCATGAGCGGCCGTTCGGAACCGCGGCGGACTACACGGTCGTGCCAGAACGGAATGCGGTGCTGCTTGCGGATCCGGCGTCCTTCGACCTCGGCGCCGCGCTCGGTGTCCCGTACATCACTGCCCATCGGTGCCTGACGTGCGGCGAGGACATGCCGCTTCGGATCGGCCCGGGGGCGCTTGATGGACGCACCGTCCTTGTCGCCGGCGGAGCAGGAGCGGTCGGTCACGCGGCGATCCAGCTCGCGCATTGGTCGGATGCCGTCGTGATTGCGACGGTCAGCAGTCCGGCCAAGGCGCAGCTTGCTGGGGCGGCTGGCGCAGACCATGTCATCGACTACAAGCAGGAGGACGTGGCCGCCGCGGTGCACAAGATCGCGCCGGCAGGGGTCGACTGCATCGTCGAGGTCGCGGCAGCGCAGAACGGGGCCCTCGATGCCGAGGTCCTCGGGCAGTCGGGCAGCGTCGCGATCTATGCAAACAACGGCGGCGATGAAGTCACGCTGCCGATTCGGCCGTTGATGGCCAGCAATGCCCGCTGCCAGTTCGTGCTGCTTTACAACGTTCCGTACGTCGCCAAGGAACGCGCGATTGCTGACGTCACCGCGGCCATCGTCGACGACGCGGTTGGAATCGGCGCCGAACACGGGTTGCCGGTCCACCATTTCTCCCTCGAGGAGACGGCGCAGGCCCATCGCGCGGTGGAAGAAGGCATCGTCGGCAAGGTTCTGATCGACGTCATCCCTTAGGAGACGTGTGCCGACCCGCGCGCCGGGTAGCCCGCGATCATGACTATCGAGGAACGCCTGGAAGACGCGGTCAGCCGGGTAGAGCGCGCCGGCGCACTGGACGGCCCGGCCAAGGCCCTCACCTCGATCGGCCAGCGCTTGCTTGCCCCGGAACGAGTGCGAAGCGCGCTGTCCGGACGAAAGCTCGGTCATCCGCTTCACCCAGGTCTCACGCTGGTCTCGGGCGGCGCGCTGTTCGCAGCGACGATGCTTGACGTGCTCGGCGGTCGCGCTGGTCGCGCCGGCTCGACTCGGCTGCTCTCCGTCGGGCTGGTCGCCGCGATACCAACCGCCGCGAGTGGCTGGTCGGACTGGCTCGACACCGAGGACGCCGAACGTCGCGTCGGCTTCGTGCACGCGGCCAGCAACAGCATCGCGCTGCTCGCCTATGCCCGTTCGCGGCAAGTCAGACGATCCGGCCGCCGCGGAATGGCGAGCAGCCTGGGCGGCGCGGCCGCGCTCACGGCGGGCGGCTGGCTCGGCGGACACCTTGCCTACGCCCTCGGGCTAGGAGTTGACACGACTGCTTTCCAGCACACCGTCACCGAGTGGACCGATGCGGCGGCCTCGAGTGATGTCGATGAACGGCCGTCCCGAGTCTGGGTGGAGGGCGTGCCGTTGTTGCTGTGCCGCGTCCATGGCGACGTCGTCGCACTCGCCGAGCGGTGTACGCATCGCGGCGGTCCGCTCAGCGAGGGGACTCGAGTCGGCGACGTCGTGACCTGTCCTTGGCACGACAGCGCCTTCTCACTGCGAAGCGGCGCGGTACTCCGGGGGCCCGCCTGCCGACCGCAACCGACTTACGAGGTCGAGGACATCGGCGGACGGATCAGGGTCCGGCGCAGCGAGCCGCGGTCCTTGCGCCGTCATCCGATCGGCACGTGACGCAGCGCCATTGGTACGTCAACACAGACACGTCAACCCGCTACGACTGACTGAAAGGACTCGCCATGCCAACTGATCTGGTCGGCAAGAACATCGCATTCCTAGTCGCGCCTGAAGGCACCGAGCAAGTCGAGCTCACGGAGCCCTGGCAAGCGGTGAGAGACGCTGGCGGCACACCGAAGCTCGTGTCGACCGAACCAGGGTCGATCCAGGCGTTCAACCATCTGGACAAGGCTGACACGTTCCCGGTAGATGCCACGGTGCAGGAGGCGAGCGCAGATGACTTCGATGGATTGGTGCTGCCTGGCGGCGTCGCGAATCCCGATTACCTGCGGACGCAGCAGGAAGCGGTGTCCTTCGCGAAGGCGTTTTTCGACAGCGGCAAGCCGGTCGCCGTGATTTGCCATGGCCCGTGGACGCTGATCGAGGCAGACGTACTGCGTGGCCGGACGGTGACCAGCTGGCCGAGTCTGCAGACGGACATTCGAAATGCCGGGGCATCGTGGGTGGACGAACCCGTGAAGCTGTGTACCGCCGGGCCCAATGCCTTGGTCAGCAGCCGCAAGCCTGATGACCTCGGGGTGTTCACCGAGGTGCTGGTCGAGGAGTTCGCCAAGGTCTGAGGCTGTCGATCAGCTGGCGACTCCGGATCGGCGCGGCAGCGGAATGGTCGCAGTCTCCGGCTCGTCTAGGTCGAGCACGATGTCGAAGCCGAATGGGCGATGAGCGCGATGTGCGTCGACGAATGTCCCGATCGAGCCATCGGCCAGTGCCGACGTCGGCAGGTTCGCCATCTGTCCGCATCCGTGACAGGTGATTGACGCGCAGTGCGGGTCTGAATGCTGCACCGATGACCTCCCAGCGAGTGTCGAGCCAACTGTCGACTCGATCATGGGGCTCGCTGCTGAGCGGTGCTCTGAAGGTACACCGCGATCTTTTCAGGAGCCGTGGGACCGCTCAGGCGTAGCGTCTTTCGCGGACGGGCATTCATTTTCCGTGGCTACCAGTCGGCGTACGGTCTCGTCTTCCGCTTCGGCGGTCTGGGCGGCGATCGCGGATGGCTACAGCTATTCGCTGTCTCGAGCTGCGTATCAACGCGTTGCCCGCTGGGACGGTGCGGGTGATGATTACTTTCGCGCCCGCCGCAAGCGGCTGCGTGATAACGATGACCGAGCATCCGGAACGCGGGCTGGCCGCATGGTTGCACAACCCGCTCTTCGACGCCGTGGTGTGGCTACGAAATGTCGAAAGCCTGCGGCGGCTGGCGCAGCTCGCCTGCCGCTACGAGTAGATCCGACGTTGGGTCGCTTGAGCGACAGAGCGTCTGAGCGGCCCCAGCAACCCGGCATGACGTAGGGCGGTCAGCGCGGCGATGTCGCCGCAGGCGCCGTGCACGGATCCGCCGGTGATCGGCTCGCATCAGACGTCGTCATCTGCCCGACGACAAGGTAAGGACCATCCGGCACGGTTCCACTCGCCAGCTGGGCGGCGTACCGGGCGAGCCGGTCGATGTCACCACCGAGATGCACGGTGCCGGCCAGTGCACAGGCCTCGGCTCGCCATGGGATAGGACCGTCGAGCGCCCGGTCGACTTTCAGGGTGGCGTTGTCCCATTGGAACCGCCGCAGGTCCGCGCGCAACGCGGCAGGCAGGACTGCCGGGTCGAGCAACTCGTTGTATAGCTGCGGCGCGTCCACCGCCGCCAGCACGGCCCTTCCCGCCGGGACGTCCCGGCCGTCCGCAGTCCGAACCGCAACGACCGAGCCCCCTCGCACGATCAGCCGCTGCACCCGAGGCCGCAGACCAGCTCGACCCCCCCCGGCTGCGAAGCTGTCCAGCGAGGCAGCCGTACGGTCGAGGTTGCGGGAAAGCAACGCGGCCCGGTCGTCATCGAGCGGGTGTGCGACGACCTCAGGGGCGTGGGTCCAGGTCAGCCCGTCACTTCTGCCGTCTTACCGCGCCGCCGGGCTGATCCGCCGCTTCGAGCACGACCACGGACCATCCGGCGTCGGCCAGTCGGTTGGCGGCGGCGAGCCTGTCGGGTCCGGCCCCGATGACTACCGCGTCAGTGACGATGGCTGCTGCTCACGTTCGAGCTGCCTGGTCCACCCTGCATCGCGGCGTGCGCCGCCTCCGACAGCCGTCCTGTCGCATCGGGCGCCGGGGTGAGTGGCGGAGTCGCAGCGCCGGCGCCACCCTGCATTCCGTCGAGCAGCTCCAGAAACGCCTCTTCGGAGGATCGCGTCGGGACCCAACCGAGCTCCTCGCGCGCCCGTCGCGTCGACATCACCGGCACCGCTGCCGCCATGTCGAGCCAGCCGGCATCGGTGGGCGTCAGCCGGGCGCGAAACGCGGCATTGGCCGCCGCGCGGATCAGCTGGAACGGCACCGGAACCTTCTTGGCGTGCAACAGCGATGCCAGACGTGAGGCATCGAGCACCGGGCCAGCGGCGAGGTTGAATGCGCCCCGCGCGTCGGGGTTGGCGACCGCTTGCGCAATCGCGCGGCCCACGTCGTCGGCATGCACCACTTGGAACACCAGCCGGGAGAACGACGGCACCGCGGGGATCAGGCGGCGGCGGATCGCCGACGTCGGAACGTACGGGCCGAGGAAATAGCGAGCGATCTCGCTGGCGGCGCCACGCTGGAAGACCAAGCCGGGTCGGAAGCGCACGACTCGGATCTCGGGATGGTCCAGCTCCAGTTGGTCGAGCATCCGCTCGACGGCAGCCTTGTGCCTGGCGTAGGTCGATGTCGGGATTCCCTCGGTCGGCCAGCTCTCATCGACCTCGTGCTTGGGTCCCGGCGAGTACGCACCGACGCTCGACACATAGACGAGCGTCGAGATGCCGGCCGCGACGGCGGCGTCGATGATGTTCTGACTGCCAGCGACATTGGTCCGATACAGCTGCTCGAGGTCGCGACCGGGTTGGATCTCCCAGGCGGCGTGCACAACCGCATCAGCACCGGAGAAGATCTCGGCAAGTCTGACCCGGGCGTTCACCCCGCCGATGTCGCATGACTGCCAGCTCGCATCGTCTGCTTCGCGCGGGACGCGACGCGAAACGCCGACCACCTCGCTGCCATCGGCGCCGAGGTGCCGACCCGCGCAGCTGCCGACGTTGCCGGAAGCTCCGACGACGACGACTCGTCTCATGAACAGACGCTCACTCGGCGAGCTCGTCGGCGGAGGTCTCCTCAATCGGCTCGTCGGAGACGGCGCCTTCCGCTTCTCGTTCGAAGACAGCTTGTGCCTTGAGGTCGGATGAGGTTTGCTCTGCCACCTCGGCGCGTGCGCGGTCGTCGGAGATGTCTTCGCCGGCTGGCTTCGTCGTTCCGGGTGACGTTGGCGATTCGGATGTGTTCATTCCGCGATGGTGCCCGGGTCATTGCCCGAGATAACCCACGAGCGCGGCGCGGTAGACCGCGGATCGGACGGGTAAGCCGCAGTCATGGCACGGCGCGATCGGGGCGAGGTGCCGCGTTCGGGGATGGTGGGCTGGCCGCAGTCCTTGTGGCTGGTGCGCCACGGTGAGAGCCAGGGCAACGTCGCGAACGCCCTGGCGCGGAAGCAACGCGCGCTTCGGCTCGAGGTCGAGTTGAACGACGCGCAGATCGACCTGTCCAGCGCGGGCGTCGAGCAGGCCAAGGCACTCGGTGGCTGGATCGGTGCTCATCCGTCCGACGAGCAGCCAACGGTCGCGCTGGTCTCGCCGTACGTGCGGGCCCGTGAAACGGCACGCATCGTGCTCGACGAAGCCGACCTGGCGGGCCTCCCGATCAGCTACGACGAGCGGCTTCGCGATCGCGAGCAAGGCGTGCTGGATCGGTTGACCGGGGCGGGCTTTCGCGATCGCTATCCCGAAGAGTCGCAGCGGCAGAGCTACGTGGGGAAGTTCTGGTATCGGCCTACGGGCGGTGAGTCCTGGGCCGACGTCGTGCTGCGGGTTCGGTCGGTGCTGCTCGACCTGAGGCTCTCACTTGCCGGCGAACGTGTCCTCGTCGTCAGCCACGATATGACCATCCTGGCGTTCCGCTACGTGTTGGAAAGCCTGACGCCTGACGAGGCTCTCGCGCTGTCAGGGAGGGTGCAGAACTGCTCAGTTACCAAGTTCGAGCACGAGGGCAGGGGCCTGACGCTGCGCGCCTTCAGCGACACCAGGGCGCTCGAGATGTCTCGCCTGGCTCCGGTCACCGCCCGTGACTGATCCGATCGTCTTCGACGGCTCAACACTGCGCGAGCACTGGGCCTTACCGGAGCTGGCGGACGATGGCACCAAGCACGAGCGCGGGACCGTGGTGGTCGTCGGAGGCGCCGGCGAGACGCCGGGAGCGGTGCTGCTGGCGGGAGTGGCAGCGCTGCGCGTGGGAGCGGGGCGGCTGCAGATCTGCACGGTGCAGCCGAACGCATCCGCGCTAGCAGTCGCCGTCCCCGAGGCGGCGGTAACGGCCCTGCCGGTGACGCCGACCGGAGGGATCGGCGCAGCCGCCGTCGACCTGGCACGCGGGGCGGTGCTCGAGGCAGACGCCGTCCTGCTCGGACCGGGCATGACGGGTCCGGATGAAAGCCTGGTGGTTGTCGAGGCGATTCTCGCGGCGGTGTCGAATCAGGCGGTCATCGTGCTGGACGCGCTCGCCCTCACTTGCGGGATCGTCAACACGGCGCAGTTCTCCCACTGCGCCTCACGGACCGTGATAACGCCCAATGCCAGCGAGGTCGAGCACCTGCTCGGATCGGCAGCTCCCGGTGATGACGCCGACTCAGCGCGGGTGCTCGCTGACCGCCTCGGTGTCGTCGCTGTGTCGGGATCGGTGGTCGCTGCCCCGGGTGGGGTCTGCTGGCGTACCTCGAAGGGCAACAGCGGGCTCGCGACATCCGGTTCCGGTGATGTCCTGGCCGGAGCGGTCACCGGCCTGGCCGCGCGCGGCGCCGACCCGCTGCGCGCCGCGCTGTGGGCGGTCACGCTGCACTGCAGCGCTGGTGATCGCCTGGCCCACCGGATCGGCCCCCTCGGATTTCTGGCGCACGAGCTGCTCGACGAGCTGCCGGGGGTCCTCCGCGATATCTGAGGGTCCAGCTGGGAAGGCTCGTCCCAAGCATTCGAACCCGGAGGTGGCGCGATGACGCAGTGGGGCTACACGATGATGGGCGAGCAGTCGGCGCCGCGAGACCTGGTTCGAGACGCCGTGTCTGCTGAGGCGGCCGGCTTCGACTTCGCGGTCATCTCCGACCATTACTTTCCCTGGCTCGAAGAGATGGGGCATTCGCCCTACACCTGGTCGGTGCTGGGTGCTGTGGCCTGGGCGACCGAACGCCTGCCGCTGATGACGTATGTCACGTGTCCGACCTTTCGCTACCACCCGGTCGTGGTCGCGCAGAAGGCGGCGACGATCCAGCTGCTGTCGCAAGGACGCTTCACCCTCGGACTGGGGTCCGGCGAGAACCTCAACGAGCATGTGGTCGGCGAGCCGTGGCCGTCGGTCGACGTCCGGCATCAGCGGTTGGTCGAGGCCGTCGAGATCATCCGCGCCCTCTTCGACGGCGGCTACGTCAACTATCGCGGGACGCACTTCAACGCAGATTCGGCCAAGTTGTGGGACCTGCCCGACACTCCGCCGCCGATCGGCATCGCGGTGTCCGGTCAGCGCTCGTGTGAGATCGCCGGCAAGTACGCCGATGTGATGATCGCGGTCGAGCCCGAGCCGCGGCTCGGCGAGGCGTTCGATGCGGCCGGTGGCTCGGGTAAGCCGCGCGTCGGCCAGGTGCCGGTGTGCTTCGACGCCGACCGCGACGCCGCCGTCAAACGGGCGCACTCGTTGTTCCGCTGGTTCGACGGCGGATGGAAGGTCAACGCGGAGCTGCCCGGTCCCGCCGGGTTCGACGCGGCGTCCAGCCATGTCCAACCCGACGATGTCGCGAAGCAGATTCCGTGTGGCGACGACATGGGCGAGTTCGTCGAGAAGATCAAGCCGTTCGCCGATGCCGGCTTCACGCACGTCGCTCTCGTGCAGATCGGTGGAGCGAACCAGAGCGAGTTCATCGAGTGGTCGTCGGAGAGGCTGCTTCCTGCGCTTCGCCAGGTATAGCGAGGAACCTTCGGGTCAGGGCGGCGAGCTGCCGCGGGGCGGCGTAGTCGACGGTGTGCGCGGCGCCCGCCACTTCGGCGATGTGGGCATCAGGTGCGCGTTCCTGAAGCTCACGGACCCATGGCATCGGTGCGATTCGGTCGGCGGCGCCGCGGACGATGAGCACGGGACAGCGCATCTGTTGGATTCGTTGTTCGGGAAGGTCGTTCATCGCGGCGCGCAGTGCCAGTGCGGGCGTACGAAGACCGGATTGCAGGTAGCTGCGCGCGAGTGACAGGCCCAGAGCGGGCGGCTCCTTGGTAGCGATCGCGAGCCACCGGGCGAGCGTTCGCGGATAGGACCGGGCACTGCGGTCGAACGTCGGACCGACCAGCACCACCCGCCGTGCCGCGCTCGGCCGTCGCGCGGCCGCGGCGAGAACGACCTGGGTGCCGAAGGAGTTACCGATGAGGTCAGCGCAACCGCCGGCCTCTGCGTCGAGGAAGGTAAGGAGCGCTTCGGCGAACTCATCGACCGTGCGCAGTCGCCGCGGTCCACGGCTGTGACCGAAGCCGGGCATGTCTGGCACGAGGATGTGCCGGCTGTCCGCGAGCTCCTCGGCGTGCGGCAGCAGGTACTCGCCGGACCCCAGCCCGGCGACCATCACGATCGTGGGCAGCGAGGGCGCTGGCTGGCCAAGTGCGCGCACGTTCCAGACCGTGTCGTCGACCGTCACCCGGTAGTCGCTGCGCACACTCACCGGCTTGTCCATTGGACGTCGTGAGCCTTGCCGTCGCGCCTGATTGCCGCCTCGGCCCGGTCCAGGCGCAGCGGTGGCAGAAAAGGCTGCCTGGTCGCTGTCCGGTCCAGAGCTCGCTGATAGTTCACCAGCGATGCGAAGTCGGCGGGCCACTGAGTGGTTCGGACGCCGGCCAGCGATGTCGGTACGCCGAGCCGCTTGCCCGCCAGGACCCACCGCTCGGCAGCGGCGTAACCCGCCGACCGGACGCCGTGTGGAAACAAGGTCACGATGAGTTCGCGGTGCTCCGGACGCTCGCGCAGATAGTCCGACAGCTTCTCGAGCGAGGGTTCGGTCCCGAAGGTGAGCCACAACGGCACGGAGCGGGTGGCGAGCGCCCAGGACGGCTCGACGCAGATGAAGGTCTCAGCGAGAAGCCGCGTCGCGTCGGCGCCTTCGCCGACGTACCAGTCGCGGTAGATGTCGGCCACGAGCGCGCTCGGTGACTCGGGCGTGGGAAAACGCAGCCGCGTTACTCGGTAGCCCTCGGCATCGGCGAAGGCATGGATGTCGGCGTCCATTGCCGGCTCGTAGCCCCACTCGGCTTCGGGCGACTCTTCATCGGTCGTGGGGAACTCCCATCGACGCACGTCCGCACCTTGGTCATCGAGGAATCGGGCGACACGTGGGCTTCCCTCGTCGTACTCACTCGGCATCAGGCCACCGACCGCACCGTGCTGATAGACGTGACGGTCGCCTCGTCTGGTGACAGGCCACGAGGTCGTGCAGTCGATGACGATGATTGTGCCGCCGGGGGCCAGGGTCCGTCGCAGATAGCTGCGATAGCTGTCGGTGAGCGCGCGAAGCTTCATTCGGAAGTATGCGATCTTCGCGACCATCAGCCGGTCCTGGTTGGGGTCATGCATCTGATGGATCTGCAGGTCGGGTTGTGACGCCAGCAGACGCGCCGTACTAGCGCCGGCAAGGCTGGCGTCGCGCATGCAGTCGTCGGGATCGGCCGAGCGGCGCACCGGCACGAGGAAGGTCTGCGGCAGCCACGGGATGCCCATCGCGGCGCACAGGTGCATGACCGCTCCGTTGGATGACCCGATCGCGACCGCGTCGCACTGTCGCGGTCCGTACATCGACGCCACCCATGAGCCGAACTCCTCGGGTGCGACGTCGACCAAGTCGTCGGGTGAGAGACCCTCGGCGGCGCCTGAGCGTCGGAAGGCGGCAGTGCGAGGTCGCTCTGGGACAGCGCGACTGCCTCGGACCGCGAGTGCGGCGGGCCAGGACCGCCCGAGTCGGCGATGAGGCTGCTGGTGCAACGCCGCAGCGAGACCCCGCACGAGGCCGGTGGAGGAGTCGAAGTCAGCGACGAATCGGGGCACGCTCATAGGGCGCCGCGGTGTCCTACGCAGGGTGCTCGTGCAGTGTCAGGAGACGAGTGCCTTGACAGCCTTCTTGAGCGCGCCTGGCTGAGCCGGATGGCGCGGTGCTTTCTCGCGGAGTTCACCGAGCCGCGCGCCGATCTGCTGCAAATCGTTGCGGCCGAGCGCTTCACGAACCTTCGGAAACCACTCGCCTTCTTCTTCCTCGATGTGATGCTCGACGTTCTCGATGAGCACCGTGACCTTCGCGTCGAAGTGCTCGTGCTCCGGACTCATCGCGGCTAGCTCGGTGCAGAGCACATCGGCTACGTGGTGCTCTTCGAGCGACTCGAGAATGTCGTCGGTGAGGTCTGGGACCATGGCGCGAACCGCGGGGTACATTCCTTCGTTCTCGATGTACGTGTGGACGGTGAGAGCTTCCAGGATCTCGTCGACCACCCGCGCCTTGGTCGCTTCCGCGTCGTCTCCGGCCTGCTCGAACTTGCGGAACAGGGACCGGACCTGCTTGTGGTCCTCCTTGAGCATGACGATCGCGTCGTTCGACATTCTGTTCGCCTTCTTCCTCAGAGTCGGTGGCAAAAAGATCCCCATGCGGATGCCGGCAAAACCCTGGTTTGCCCGGCATCCGAATGGCAACTCTCGTTGGGAGACGAGAGGGAGAAGCCATGAAGGCAGTCGTGTGGCACGGCAAGCGTGATGTCCGGGTCGAGCAGGTTCCCGACCCCCAGATTCAGGCACCGACTGATGCGATCGTGCGCATCACGTCGACCAACATCTGCGGGTCCGATCTGCACCTCTACGAGACGCTAGGTGCGTTCATGGACCGCGGTGACATCCTCGGCCATGAGCCGATGGGCATCGTCGAGGAGGTCGGAAGCGAGGCCGGCGACCTGAGGGTGGGCGACCGCGTGGTGTTGCCGTTCCAGATTGCGTGCGGGCACTGCTACATGTGTGATCAGCAGCTCTACACGCAGTGCGAGACAACGCAGGTACGTGAGCAAGGGACGGGTGCGGCGTTGTTCGGCTACTCGAAGCTTTACGGTCAGGTGCCCGGCGGGCAGGCTGAATATCTGCGAGTGCCGCAGGCCCAGTTCACTCACATCAAGGTCCCGGAGGGCCCGCCCGACGAGCGCTACGTCTATCTCTCCGACGTCCTGCCGACCGCGTGGCAGGCCGTGGAGTACGCCGCCGTCCCTGCTGGGGGGACCGTCGTGGTCCTCGGGCTCGGGCCGATCGGCGACATGTCGGCGCGGATCGCAGCGCACCGCGGACACCGGGTGATCGGCGTCGATCTTGTCCCGGAGCGCTTGGAGCGGGCGCGCTCTCGCGGCATCGAGGTGGTTGACCTCGACGACCACGAGGACCTGGGCGATGCGATTCGCGACATGACCGACGGACGCGGTCCCGACAGTGTGATCGACGCCGTTGGCATGGAGGCTCACGGATCGCCGCGAGCGCGCTTCATGCTGCAGATGGCGTCGCTGTTGCCTGACCCGGTGGCGGCGAGCCTCACGAAGACAGCCGGCGTCGACCAGCTCGCGGCTTTTTACTCTGCCATCGACATCGTCCGGCGAGGCGGCACGATCTCGTTGTCAGGCGTATACGGCGGCATGCGCGACCCGCTGCCGATGATGGTGATGTTCGACAAGCAGATCCAACTGCGGATGGGGCAGGCGAACGTCAAGCGCTGGGTGCCCGAGATCATGCCGCTGCTCGACGATGAAGACGTGCTGGGCGTCGAGACCTTCGCCACCCACACCTTGTCGTTGGACGAGGCGCCCGGTGCCTACGAGATGTTCCAGGAGAAGAAGGACGGAGCGGTGAAGATTGTCCTCAAGCCTTGATCAGTTCGCACCCTCTACGAACTGCCATCGCCGATCGTCACCCGGTGATCCCATGTAGTTGTTCTCGCCGATCGCGTGGGCGCAGAGGTCATCGCCTATCCGGCGACCGGAGAGTAGCCGAAAGAAGAGGTCTCGGCGCAGACAGCCGAATGGCCCCTGCACAAGACCGCACCGGTGGTTGGGCTGCCAAACGGTTCGAGGCGACAGTGGAAGAAAGCTGGGAATGCAGCGCAGAGCGGGTCGCGATGCTCGTGGACGATGTCGTCCGGCGGCCCGATCCGGCTGTGGTGGCGGCTGCGGGCGACGAGCGAGCAATAACTCTGCCGCGCGAGCATTTGCTGGGCGCCGTCCACGAGAGATTCGTCGGCATCCCGGGCGGCGGGCGTCATGCCGACGGCAGCGACGGGGACGTCAGCCGCCGCGTTGCCGAGGCGGTGGCGGAGAGCGCGGCCTATGACGAAGCGGAACTGCTCGGGCGGTTCGCGCAGGTCGCGGCGAAGGCGCCGCTGATGGCGTCCACGCGACCGTGCGCGCCTTGCAACAGGCACAAGTCGAAACCTTGCTGGTGACTCGCGGTTTGGCGGCTTCCGGCCGGGAGCTGTACTTCGGCCGTGAGGCAACTCACCTCGCCGCCGTCGCGGCCGAGCTGGACTCGATGGGCGTGGCAGCGGCGTCACCGTCGCGGCACCGAGTACCCGTCGCCGACGGTCGCGATGTCGCCGTCGTTTGCGCGCACGACTCGGTCGGAGATCTCGTTGAGCTGCAGCCGATGGCACCAGCGGCGGACGACGGCGAAGCTCAGCAGTGGAAGGACGATGACGGCGACCTGCAGGCCTCGCGTGAACGCCATCATGTCCAATCCGAAGGTG
>DATAVE010000018.1:0-56848 GCA_036267875.1 Mycobacteriales bacterium | reverse complement strand
AACCGGCCGGAGATCCGCAACGCCTTCCGACCATCGACGGTCGACGAGCTGTACGCCGCCCTCGACCACGCCCGGATGTCCTCCGATGTCGGCTGCGTGCTGATCACCGGCAACGGGCCGTCGCCCAAGGACGGCGGCTGGGCGTTCTGCTCCGGCGGCGACCAGCGCATTCGCGGTCGCGACGGCTACAGGTACGCCGAGGGCGACACTGCCGAGACGATCGACCCTGCTCGCTCCGGTCGGCTGCACATCCTCGAGGTGCAGCGGCTGATCCGGTTCATGCCCAAGGTGGTGATCTGCCTGGTCAACGGCTGGGCCGCCGGCGGCGGACACAGCCTGCACGTGGTCTGCGACCTCACCCTGGCCAGCCGCGAGCATGCCCGGTTCAAGCAGACCGACGCCGACGTCGGCAGCTTCGACGGCGGCTACGGCAGCGCGTACCTGGCCCGCCAGGTGGGCCAGAAGTTCGCCCGCGAGATTTTCTTCCTCGGCGACGAGTACGACGCGGAGGCGGCGTACCGGATGGGCATGGTCAACGCCGTCGTCGACCACCACCAGCTCGAGGTGACTGCCCTGGAGTGGGCAGCGAAGGTCAACGCGATGAGCCCGATGGGCATCCGGATGCTGAAGTACGCCTTCAACGCGATCGACGACGGGTTGGTCGGCCAGCAGCTGTTCGCAGGCGAGGCGACGCGGCTTGGCTACATGACCGAGGAAGCGGCCGAGGGCCGCGATGCATTCCTCGAGAAGCGCGATCCGGAGTGGTCGGCGTTCCCCTGGTACTACTGAGCTGTCACGTCTCCAGTAGCTCGATTTCCGCTTCGTAGCCACCGCCGACGCGCGGCAGGCTGCGGGACCTGAAGTCACGGCCGAAGCGTCGCTCGTGAAGCCTGCGGGAGCGCCGAGGGCTGCGAGGGGCCTGAACGCCCAGTTGATTGGTATTCGGGTGCGACGAGCAGGCGGCGACGGCTAGGACAACAAGCCCAAGAGTCGCGGCGCGTGGAGTCACCGAATCATTGTTCGCCAGAAAGTGCTCGCTCACTGTTACGCCACAGTCACCTCCCAGCGTTCTCTCGGTTAGCTCAGCGAAATCGGGGTCAACGAGGGGGAGCCGTACGTGGCATCGGCGATTGCGCCTGACGTGCTGCCGGAGATCACCAAGCGCTGGCCGCGCGCACGTGCATCGAGCGTGTCGAGTAGGGCCGTCGCGGCTTGCGCCGGGGTTGGTGCACTGCGGATGCTGATCGTCACGCCATTTGTGATGATGGCGCCGGAGGTCCTCGCGGCCGTCCGTGGCCGGCCGGATGCGATCGAGCACCTGTCGAGCTCCGGTCCGGATGTGCTCGGCAATGCGGGCTTCATCTGCTTCCTGTTGATGCTGGTCGTGACCCCACTCGCGACGTTGACCGGCTGGCGCTGGCACGTGCCGCTTCGCCGCACTTATGGGCTCGGGATGTTCGCGATCGCTGTCACCGATCTCGTGATCGCCGCGATCGTCACGGGCAACCGGTTCCCCGGCGGCTTCATGACCCGGGTCACCGGACACACGTTTCTGGCGGCCGGAACCCTGGCCACGCTGCTCTGCCTGCCGCTCGCGTTGACCGCCAACTCCCGCGCGCAGCGGGTACTCGGCAAGTACTGGAAACAGGTTCATCGGATCACTTACGCGGTGTGGGCGGCGATTCTCCTGCACCTCCTTCTGTTGTTCGGATTTCACGGTGTGGCTCTGTCGTCGGTCGAGGTCAGCGCGCCATTGCTCGTCTTTCGGCTGCCTCAGGTACGTCGTCGGTACGTCGCGTCGCGGCGGGCGAAGACGGGGTACCGGGCGCGAGTCGCACTTCTGCTGGTGGCGGGCGCGCTGCTGGTCCATGGTGTCGAGCCGTTCGTTCACAACCTTGCCGTGAGTGGCTCGCAGGCCTTCGTGCAGCGGCCGGTCGACTGATGACGACCGCATCGCATGCGATCGGCTTCCCGGAGATCGGACGTCCTCGAGCCGACACGATCGAAGTTGCACCGAAGCCGATCACGCGTCAGGACCGCGCGCGCCGCGTCATGTTCAAGGGCGTCGCAGTTGTCGGCGCCGCCGTACTCCTCGGCACCGCACAGCAGGTCGCATCCCACGGCTGGCGGGCCTTCGTCTTCCGCGCACCAGGCGTCGGCGGTACGCCGGCGCGGACCGACGCCGCCGTCGCGGCACCACAGACGCCGGCGATCGCGAACCAGGGAACGACGAGTGGCACCCACCCCGCGCGGGTCCGGCACCGCTTCGGCGATGCACATCATCGGCCAGGACCGCCATCTCCGACGGGGATCCACGTCGGACGTGCGAGCGGACCGCCGCCCGAGATCCGAGTGCCAGCGACTGGTCCTGGCGCGACGAGCGCTCCGTCGACGCAGCCAACCACTTTGCCAACGCCGACACCGACCAGCGTGACGACGCCCGATCCGACGTCGACCTCGCCGTCGGGTGACGGATCGTATGGCGATCGACCGCCCCGGCCGCCGCGGCCGCCGCGACCACTACCGCCACCATCTCCGCCGCCCTGGAGGCCGCCGCGTCCGCCTGCGGCTGTCTGAAACATCACGACCCGGTACGAGCCGGATTCGGTCATGATGGCGGCATGCGCGCTGTTGCTCTCGCACTCGCCGCGGCTGCGATGCCGGCAGCCGTGCTCTCTCAGCCGTTGTCGGCGGCCGCGTTACCGAGCGATACCGGCGCAGCGCCCGGTCTCGGGCAGCTCGCGTACATCGCGGCATCGGGGGAGCTCGACCTCACCACCATCTCCGGCGACGGCTCGATGACCACGCCGCAGAAGATCGGCCCGGCGACGGCCGTTCCCGCTGGCAGCACTGTGACGATCTATGGCCCGACCGCTTCGGCCGGAGGCGCTTGGCTGGCTTGGAGCGAGGAGGTCAAGAACGGTGATCACTACTCGTCCCGGATCGTGCTGCGCCGGACCAGCGACGGGCAGATCGAGAAGCTCAACGCGAGCAAGAACGACGCCGCACCGGTTGGTTTTGTCGGACAGCATCTGGTGGTCGGCACCTTCGGCAAGCTGTGGGTGGTCCAGGCCGGAGCGACCCAATCCCTGAAGCCGCTAGCCAGCTCCCGCAAGGACAGCACCTTTTTCGGGACGGACCAGGCCGGGGTCGTCTACGAGCGGGGCTTCGCCGTGCCCGGTGCGCCCGAGCGGATCGAGCTGATGGGTCTGAACGGTCGTTCGACGGTTCTTCACACCTTCCCGGGCTCGATGTTCAAGGGCAGCCACGCTCCGTTGGAGCAAGGCTGGGTCGATCCGGATGGCCGCGACGTCGTGTTCGAGCAGGGCGATCACACGGATTTCGGCGGGGTCGGGCCGATCTCCCAAGCGTTCGCGATCTCTGGGCTGCATCCGTCACGGGCCGTCCAGCTGGGTCATCCGGGGAAGCCGTTGCCGATCCAGCGGATGGGGAGTACGTCGTTTGCTGCCGATACGCCGTACAGCGTCTGGGCGCTGACCGACGAACGTGTCCCGACCGGTTCGGTCTACTCCGATGACGGGGATGGCTGGCGGCTGGTCGCCAGCGACTCTCTGGTGGCGGCCGGCAATCTCGCTGGTGACGTGATCACGCAGCCGGCGAAGTTCGTCGATGCGGGCGTCGATGCGCCGGCGTACAACATCGAGCCGACGGGCAACGCCGAACTGCACGTGGGAGGCGACACCTTCCCGGTCGCGCTGCAATCGTCGGCGATGGTATGGCTCGACTAGTCGTGGCAAAGGCGAGCACCGAGGCTGTTGTGGAGCCGGCCCAGTTCCGGTTCTCTCCACGCACCGTTTTTTCGTCGCTCGACCGGACTCGTAGTGCCGCGCTGTGGGATGAGATCGGCGATGCCGCCCGCGCCGAAGGGCTAGTCAGGTTTCGGTTCGCCGGTGACACGTGCTGGGTCGTTACCGACCCGTCGTGGGTCCGCCAGGTGTTGACGTCACCGCCGGACGTGGTCGGCCGCAGCTCCTCCTTCCGCAAGCTCGAGCTGATCATCGGCCGCAGCCTGCTGACCACCGAAGGGCCGGAGCATCGGTTGCGGCGACGTCAGATGCAGCCTGCGTTCCATCGCGACCGGCTGGCGGTCTATGCCGACAGCATCGTCGCCGCAGCGAAGGCGACCGATGACGAGTGGCGTGCGGGCGCGGTGGTGCACATGGACCGCGACATGGCCGCGCTGACCATGGACGCGATCGGCCGCGCCGTCCTCGGCGTCGACGGACGGGCGCTGGCACCCTCGGTCGGTAAGGCGCTAGAGCAGCTCATGCGCGCGATGCCATTGATGTTCGTGCCCAAGCTGGAGTGGCTGGTCGACAAACCGATCCCCGGTTTCGGGTGGTTACGCCGGTCGATCGACCATCTCGTCGATGTCGCGCAACGCGGCGCGACGACGAGCGAGGCGGAGCTGGTGCGGTCGCTGCGAACCGCGGTCGAGGACCTGCCGCAGCTCTCTGACGACGATGTCCGCGATGAGCTGCTGACCCTGCTGATGGCCGGCCACGAGACGACGGCGGTGACCCTCACCTGGTTGTGGTGGCTGCTCGACACGCATCCTGACGTCGGCGAGCGAATGCGCAGCGAGATCGTCGGGGTCGTTGGCGATCGCGATCCGACGTACGACGACGTCGAGCGACTGCCGTACACGCAGGCCGTTGTCGCAGAGACGTTGCGAATCCGTCCGGCGGCCTGGATCAACGAGCGCCAGGTGACTGGCGAACTCGTTCTCGGGCCGTACCGACCGCCCAAGGGCGATTTGATCCTGGTGCCCACCTGGGTGGTCCAGCGTGACGCCCGGTGGTGGGCTGCGCCGGAGGAGTTCCGGCCCGAGAGGTGGTTGGACGCCGAGGGCCGCTACGACGAGAAGGCGCCGGGCCAGCCGCGTGGGGCGTACCTGCCGTTCGGCGCTGGCGCGCACGCGTGCATCGGCCAGTCGTTCGCGTGGACCGAGGCCGTGCTCGCGCTGGCGGTGCTGGTGCCGAAGTGGCAGCCGAGCCTCGCTCCCGAAGCGAAAGTCGGGATCCGCGCGTCGGTGACGTTGCGTCCCGCGCATGGCATGCCCATGCACCTCAACGCACGCGCATAGGTGCTGGTCGGGCCGAGCAGAGTCAGCCGATCTGGTAGGTCCCGACGGCATGGGCGACCTGCGTCCCCCGATGCGTCAGTGACGGAGCCCTCGACGTGGGAGATCCGCCGGCCGCGACGCAGCACCCGGGCTTGAGCGGTCAGGTCGCTGGTCATGGCGCTCCCCGATCGTCGTGAGCTCAGGTCGGTAGGGCAGCCGCCGTCAGCCATCATCGCGCTACGACGGACGCTCGCTCAGCGAAGCGCGGCCCGGCTGCAACTATGGTCTCCTCGCCAAACAGAGCAAGCGGAGAAGCGCATGTCGCAAGGCCCAAGTCGTTTCAGTGCAGTCATCCCAGCACGAAACGAGGAGGATCTGATTGGCGAAACGCTCATTGCAATACGCGACCTGCCTGAGATCGCGTCGATCGTCGTCGTGGATGACGCCTCGACCGACCGCACGGCTGAGATTGCGCGGCAGAACGGCGCAACCGTCGAGGCGCGCACTCGATCGACGGGCAAGGCCGATGCGTTGATGGCAGGCATTGATCGCGCTCTTGCCGAAGCGAGTGACGGTTCGGGGCTGTTGTTGCTCGACGCGGACGTCGGGCTGTCTGCAGCGGACTTACCGACCCTGCTTGCGCCGGTCGCGAAGGGCGAGCTGGATCTCGCAATCGCTATCTACGTGGCACGCGGACAGGTCGGCGGGCGGGGTCGAGTTGTTCGGCTAGCGCGTCGGGGCATCGAACAGCGGACCGGTTGGGCGCCCTCCACGCCGTTGTCCGGGATCCGCGCGATGACGCGTGAGGCATACGCGGCCGTGCATCCGCTCGCGAGGGGTTGGGGTGTCGAAACGGCAATGACGATCGATGCGCTTCACGCCGGTCTGCGGGTCGGCGAGGTCGACACCACCATGACGCACCGCGCAACCGGAGCGAGCGTTCGCCCGCAGCTGCACAGGGCGCGACAGTACCGGGACGTGTCGCGGGCATTGCGTGCTCGGCGTGCCACCGTCGGCGGGCGCTGACACATTCCGCGGTATTCATGGGGAGGCGGCGAGCCACCTCGGTAGCTCGGTAATCCCGATGTCGCGAAGCTGCTCACGGAGCTGGTCGTTCCAGGGGCGGTACAGCGCTTCGATCTCGCGGCGCAACGGCTCCGGCACGGTGACCTTCGGGGCCTCGCGCTTGTTGACCGCCTCATAGCCTCCGCGGGCCCGCGAGTACACCGACGGGTAGCGGCGGAGTACAGCACTGCCTCGCCGGGCAAGGAAGGCGGCCGCATGTTGCAGCCCGCTGCTGCGGTAGGCGGGTGCGCTGTTATCGACCGGAACGGTGGCGGGCAGCAGAGTGGGGTCGATGCCAAGTCGGCGACACCTCTCACCGAGCAAGCCGATCGGATCGATGCGCAGGTCGTCGAAGAAGAAGATGTCGCAGCGGTCCGGGAAGGCTGCGAGCCATGCGGGTAGGAACCGGGCGTATTGCCCGCCCCACAGTCCCGTGTAGTTGTTTCCGTCGCGGGTGTCGGCCCTCTCCGGCGAGAGCGCGACACACCGGGTGACGTACTCGTTGAGGGTCATGGTGGCCGGCAGCTGGAGTCGGCCCTGGATGAACTGGAAGAAGGAGATCAGCCGGCTGGCCGGTTCGCGCAGGATGATCGCGACTCTCGGATCGCAGGTCTGCTTGATCACTCTCGCCGTGCGCTCGCCGCCGTAGAAGTAGTCCGGCGTGCACTCCATCGCGATTGGTTGGTCAGAGTGGCGACGGAAGAACCCCTCGTACTTGCTGATTGGGCCTAGCGGCTCGCCGTAGCGAACCGGTTGGAAGTAGCGCGTCTCCTTTGTCGATGACGCAAGGACCTGCGGATGGCGTGAGAGCGTGTTGAACACGGTTGTGGTACCGCCGCGGCTCACCCCGACGATGATGAAGTTCGGGAGCACCGTGACAGTCTGCCCGGTTGCAGGAGGGCACTGGCGTCGCGGGTGAGAACCACCGGCCGGTGAACCCGCGGGTCTCACGCGCCGTATCGATCGGTGACGCGGGCGCAACCCCGCCATGGAAGCCAGGAGGCAGTAGTGAACACCACTCGCTGGGCAACACTTGTCGCGGGTCTCGCCGTAGGCGCGGCTGCATGCGGAGCCGGAGGTGCTGGTTCGGCGGCCGCCGCTCACGTCAACAGCAACAGCATCGACGCCGCTGCTGCGGCGTCGGCTGCATCGGGCAAGGTCCTCGTCAAGACCCGGAAGGCCTCGCCGTACGGAACGATCCTGACGACCAGCGCTGGCAAGACGTTGTACATCTTCACCGAGGACGGCAAGGGCAAGAGCGTCTGCAACGGTAGCTGCGCCGCCGAGTGGCCGCCGCTGACCGCGCCCAAGGGTGACTCGGTCAGCGGTGTGGCAGGTCTCGGGACGATCAAGCGCTCCGACGGCTCGCGTCAGGTCGCGCTACGTGGCCAGGCTCTCTACCGCTTCGTCGGTGACACAGCAGCCGGTCAGGTCAAGGGCCAGGGCGACGAGGGTGACTGGTTCGTGGCGACGCCGAGTGGCGCCAGTCACGCCAAGCCGGTCACCGCGAAGCCCACCCCGACCAAGAGCTCGCCGCCCAGCGGTGGCGGCTACGGCTACTAGGAGCTAGGAGAGTCTGCTCGGCGGGCGAGCCTGCGCCAGCCGCGCCGCTCGCGCCGCCGGGTGCGGCTCGCACCGAACTCCAGTGTGAGCATCGCAACTGCGATCGGTAGCGCCTCGCGCAGCCTGAGCATCACGTAGCGCTGCTTGCCGAGCGCGTGGAACTTGCGCAGGTATCGGTAGAGGGACTCGAGCCGGATCATCGGGTCGAGCCGGTGTGCGGCCCAGTAGCCCATGCGGTCCAACCCGCGCTCGGGCTTGGCGTCGAACAGCTCGGGGAAGGCCGCGAAGCACAGCGAGACTCGCCGCGCACCATGCGCCTTCGCCCACTCGATCATGTCGAAGGCGAGCCGCTCGTCGACGCCGTTCGGCGCACCCGGCACTCGCCACGGCAGGTCCTGCGAGATCTCCCGGCCGCGGTCCGCGGTGGCGAAGCGCTGGAACCCGACGACCCGACGGTCGGTGTCGAAGGCGACGACGATCTTGGTGCCGACGTGCTGTTGCTGAAGTAGGCCGTCGAGGATCATCGAGAAGCCGCGGTTCTGGTTGCGCTTGCTGTTCTGGACCAGGCCGAGCAGCGTTGCCCGCAGGTCGGCAGGCAGTTCGGTCTCGTCGTAGATCTCGGTCGTCACGCCAAAGTTGTGGGTGCGCTGAACTGCCTGTCGAAGGTTGCGGAAGGCGCGACCGCTGAGCGAGAACGTCTCGGGGTCGATGACCACGTCGCGGCCGATCGGTAGCGCGCGCAGTCCCTGCTCCCGCCACCAGCCCGACCAGTCCTCGCCCGCGCCGAGTATGCCCATCCGCCAGCCATTGGCGTTCGCCGTCGCGAGGTAGGCCTCTGCCGCGGCCTGCTGCGAGGCAGCCGGCCCGACCGGGTCGCCAGAGGCCACGGCTACGCCTAGCCGAACCCGGTAGGCGATCGCGGCTTGGCCGTCGGGGGAGAAGATGTAGGACTTGTCGAGCCGCTGCGCGAACGGCGCGAGACAGTCGTTCGGGGTCTGGTCGACCAGATCGACGATCCGGCGTCGCTGGTCGGCAGTGCTCGGTGGGGACGGCGACGCCCACAGTGCGGCGAGCGCAGCACCGATCAGCATCAACTGGGCGACCGCGTGGTCACCGCGATCACCGGTGAGCCGGGCCAGTACGAGCAGGCCCAGTGCCACCAGCAGATGGCGGATGACCGGCGGACGGCCAAGGGCAAGGCCGCGACCGACGACGGCGAGAGCCAGACCTTCGGCGATCTGCTCGTGATCGCGGATGTGGCTGCCGTGCAGCGCCAGGACGACTCCGACGAGCGCAATCCCGATGCCGGCCCAGCTCAGCTGCTCCGGGTACGCCGGAACCGTACGCACCTCGCGCTCAGCCGGTGTGTTGGGTGCGGTGGGCTTGGTTCGACCGAACACTGCGGTCCCTCCCAAGGCCTGGCGCGGCCACCTCGCTGGGGCCGAGACGGCCACGCGACGGCCGGTATCACCAGATTAGTCGCCCGGTCTCACAGAATCGGCCATTGGTGGACGGCGAGCGCTAACGCGGGACGGTTTGGGTGAGGATCGACTGATGTAGCTGCGCTACCTCGGCCGACGGCTCGAGTCCGAGCTCTTCGTCGAGCAGCCGCCGCACGGCGCAGCCCTCGGTGATGTCGAGGAGATAGCCGGTCGGCTTGGTGACGAGCAGGTTCTCGAGCCCGGCGGCCGCGAGCGTCTTGCGCAGCCGCGACACGTGTACGCGCAGGGCCGCGAGCGCCGCGAGTGCTGAGTCAGGCGGGTTGTTGTCCCACAGCTCATCGACCAGCCGGTCCACCGTGACCACCGCCCCCGGTGAAGCAGGAGCAGCCCGCGGACCCGGGCAGCGCTCATTGGCAGGTCGGCGCCTCTGTGGCGCAGCTCGAGGGGTCCCATCGGCCGCGAGGTTGACCGTGTCCCGTTGCTCGGTGACCGCGAAATCCCTCGCCAACATCGAGACGCCGGGCCCGCACCGGACGAGCCGGTGTTGTCGATCCCGAGCGTATCGGGGTTCGGCGGACCTTTATCCGCATGTAATCGCCGTCCCGTTGTCCGGCAAGGCGACGGTCGAGATCTCGGGCGAGCGGGTCGGACATGTGGGCGCTGGCGAGCTCATCGGCGAGATATCACTCCACGAGTCCCTTCCGCAGGCCGCCACCGTCACCGCGGATGGCCCGTTGCGGGTTCTTGTGATGGACCCGCGCGAGTTCGGTACGTGGGCAAGCGATTCTCGGGTCGCGAGCTGGCTCGCCGGCGAGATCGCCGACCGGCGCAGCGCCCACGCGGCGCGTCGTTCCTCGAAGCCGGCGCGGCTGTCGGCCTGAGGCCTGCGGGATCTCGCGACCACTAGGGTTCCCGAATGATCCTCATCCTGGGACGCGGTCGCGTCCACGCTGACCAGCGCGACGCCGCACTTGCCGCGGCTGCGGCCATGAGTGCCGCGAGTACCGCGGAGGCCGGCTGCCTCGAATACAGCTTCTGGACCGCAGCCGAGGATCCGAACGCGATCGGCCTTGTCGAGCGCTGGGAGAGCGACGAGGCGTTGACCGCGCACATGTCGGCTCCTCATATGGGCGCCTTCATCACCGCGATCGGCCCGACCCTCGACGGCGGCATGGATGTCGTCAAGCACGAGGTCTCGAGCTTCGGACCGCTCTTCTAGGACGACGATGCCCGCCGAGCGGCGAGGATCGTCTTGATCTGGTCTTCGAGCCACCGCTCGGTGGCTTCGTGCTCGATCTTCAGGTCCCGCAGCACGCGGGTCGCTGAGTCGTCCTCCTGCTGCATGATCCCGAGCAGCAGATGCTCGGTCCCGATGTAGTTGTGCTGCATGCGCAGTGCCTGGCGCAGCGCGAGCTCGAGTGTCTTCTTCGCGTCACGGCTGAACCTCACTGCGCTGCGTGCCTTGCGGGTGCTGCGCTTCTGGGTGGCGAGCACCGCGTCGCGGACCTCCTCGAGTGGCTTGCCGCTGAGCTGAACGATTCCCTGGGCGGCAAGTCCCTCGGGCTCGGTGAGCAGTCCGAGCAGCATGTGGATGTTGGTCACCTCGCCGTGTCCGAGCACGGCGGCCTGCTGCTTCGCGACCTGGACGACGCTGCGGGCCCGCGGTGTGAAGCGCGAGAGCGGGCCGCGGTCGGGGAGGTCCGGGTCTTCGGTGTCGCGAGACACGAATCGCTTCTGCACCGCTTGCTTCGTGACGCCCATGTGGGCGCCGATCTCGGTCCAGGACGCGCCCGAGCGGCGGGCCTGGTCGACGAAGTGGCCAACGAGGTGGTCGGCGACTTCGCCGACTCTCGTGGAAGTCACGGCAGCATCCTCGAGGTGCTGCAGGGCGTCGCCGTCCGGGTGCTGCGACACCACGTGGTCGATCAGGTCATCGAGGCGAACTGGTAGCTCCGGCATGCGTCAACCGTAGGTTGACGAAGGGCAGTCGTCAACCCTTGGTTGACGGTGAAGTCAGACTCGCTCGAGAGTCGCGGTGAACAGCGTGTGGTACCTCCAGCGCAGTTGCTCGCCGGCGCGCCACCGCCGGATCTCGACGTCGGCAAAGCCTTGCGGTCTCAACACGAGCACGCCGTCCTCGAACTTTGCGGCAACAGAGATCCGTGTCGTGAAGTCGGTCTGCATCACATCGTTGACGCCGTTCTCGTATGTGCCGTCGGCGTACATGTCGTGGATGATCCCGGCCGAGGTGACGACGACGCGGTTTCCCGCCTGTTCGATCCGCTCGACATAGTCGTGGATCGGGTGGCCGGCGGGCAGGGCGTTGCCGGCGTCGTCCGTCACGGCCACCGAGCGCCAGGTGCCGCGCAGGTCTGGGAGTCCCTCGGCGATCGGCTCGGAGCAGCTCCCGAGGATCGGTGGCGGCATCTCGCCGTGCCAGCCGCCTGACGGGGTAAAGGCAGTAGGGATATCTGTGGCCGCAGTCACGGCGCCACCTCCTTGACAGCGACACGTTAGAAACTGTCATACTTACTGTCAATACGTTGTGATTAGGGAGCGATGTGACCAGCCCTTCGGCGGAGCTCGACGGTCGCCGCGCGCGCCGTGGGCGCAACCGCGAAGCCGTCGTCGACGCGCTGCTCGAACTCTTCCGCGAGGGTGAGCTGAATCCCTCGGTCGCCATGGTTGCGGAGCGTTCGGGGATATCGCTTCGCTCGGTCTTCCGCTACTTCGACGACCTCGACGAGATGGGCCGGATCGCGATCCAGCGACACCTCGACGAGGTCGGTCATCTCTTCGACCTGCCGAAGCTCGGCGAGGGCTCGCGGTCCGATCGGATCGAGGCGTTGGTAGCGCAACGATGCGCGCTCTATGAGCGCGTAGCTCCGGTGGTCCGGGCGGCGATGCTGCGCGCCCCGTTCCAGCCGGTCATCGCCGAGGGTCTCGCCGCGCGGCGGGCGTTGATGCGCGACCAGCTCCAGCGCCAGTTCGCGCCCGAGCTTGCCAAGCTGTCGGCCGACGCGGTGCTCGTCATCGTCGCGGGCGCCGACGTCCTCGCGTCGTTCGAGGTGCTCGAACTGTTGCGGCTCGACCACTTGCTCTCGGCGGCAGACGCCGTCGCAGTGATCCGCACGTCGCTGGACAGGCTCTTGCCGAAAGGGGAGTAACTGTGAAGGTTCTACGCACGGCTGACGAGGTGTTCGAGGGTCTGCCCGATTACTCGTTTGCACCGCACTACGCCGAGGTCGCCGACGCAGACGGTGGAACCTTGCGGATGCACTACCTCGATGAGGGGCCGGCCGACGGCGAGATCGTCGTACTGATGCACGGTGAGCCGTCGTGGTGCTTCCTCTACCGGACGATGATCCCGGTGCTGGTCGAGCGTGGCTTCCGTTGCATCGCGCCGGACCTGGTCGGCTTCGGTCGCTCCGACAAGCCGACCGAGCGCGACGACTACTCCTATGCCCGTCACGTCGAGTGGATCCGCAGTCTGCTGGTCGACCACGTCGGCATCTCCGACGCGACGTTCTTCGGTCAGGACTGGGGTGGTCTCGTCGGGCTGCGCGTGGTCGCGGAGAACCCGGACCGCTTCGCGCGGGTCGTGGTTGGCAACACTGGCCTGCCCACTGGAGACGCCAGGATCACCGAGGCATTCCTCGCTTGGCAGCGGTTCTCTCAGGAGACGCCGAACTTCGACATCGGGGTGATCGTCAGCATGGCGGTCAAGACGCCGATGACCGAGGCGGTTGTCGCGGCGTACAACGCGCCGTTCCCAGATGACACCTACAAGGCCGGTGCGCGCAGCTTCCCGCTGCTCGTCCCGACCTCGCCGGAGGATCCTGCGTCACCCGCCAACCGGGCGGCGTGGGAGGTCTTCACAAAGTGGGACAAGCCGCTGTTGACGCTGTTCAGCGACGGCGACCCGATCACGGCCGGCGGCGAGCGGATCTTCCAGGAGAAGGTTCCGGGTGCGGCCGGTCAGCCTCACCGCACGATCACCGACGCGGGTCACTTCCTGCAGGAGGACAAGGGCCCAGAGCTCGCTACCGCAGTAGCCGACTTGATCGCAGCGACCCGGCTCTAGGAGTTGGCGACGGCTCGCATGAAGTCGCCGAGCTGGGGTTTGAGGAGCAGCACGTAGCGGTCGGCTTCGGAGGCCGACGCCTCGGTGGCGGCGCGGACGTCTTCGGCGGTCGCCGTAGCGGGGAGCAGGTCCCAACGGGCTTCGGCCCACTTACGGTCATCGCCGATGAAGACGTCCTCGATGGTGAAGGTTGCGATTCGACGTGCGCCGGGAATCTCGACCTCGGGAGCCTCGGCGTCTGCGACCACCTGCAGGAGCAGATGGGACTCGGGGCTCGTGTCGCTGTCGACCAGGCCGCGGTCGATCGTGTCGGGTTGCGGGAAGCTGGCCGCGACGATCGTGAACTTCATGCCTGCGTCCTTGTGGGCATGCGCCTCTTGGAACTCCGGCGTCAGGCTCATCTCCACCAGTGCCTGGCGGTTGGGGTAGCGGACGATCGCCGCTCGATCCCACTTGTAGTCCGTGCCCGCTGGCTGGTCGACGACGATCGCAACGATCACGAGCTCGGCACCGACGGCCGCGAGCGGCCCGAGGGGGCTGTACTGGTTGTCGGCTTCCCAGCCGGTCAGGTCGGTCTGCCTGCCGTCGGCGTAATCCGCCTTCTCGCGGTAGTGCATCAGGTTGAGGGCCCACATCGGCTCGTCCATCGGCTTGTCCTGCCAGGAAGCGATGTACGGCAGGTTGAGCGTGCCGTAGCGCCCGTGCGGGGCCTCCGTCATGCGTCGATCTCCTTCTCGGTCGTGGATTGCTCATGACGGGCCGCGACCTGACGCAACATCTCCTGCGCGACCATCGGTCCGGCGTTCTGGTTCTGACCGGTGACGAGGTTGCCGTCGACGACCCAATGGTTGGCGAACGGGTCGCGGAAGCGGTGTTCGGACTCGAACTCCGCCCCGCGCTTGCGCAGCTCGGTCTCCGGGTGGAACGGCGTCAGGGAGATCCCGAGCTCACGCACCTGCTTGTCGGTCACCGCGCTGATCTTGCGGCCCTGGACGAGTGGCGAGCCGTTGGGCGCGAGGGCGTTGACCAGGCCGAGCGGGCCGTGGCAGATCCCGCCGATCACCAGGTTTGCGGCCGCCGCCGCGGTAACCGCGTCGCCGAGCTGGTCGGAGGTTGCGAAGTCGAAGGCCGCACCCCAGCCGCCGGCGAGGTAGATCAGGTCGTAGTCATCGATAGGTACGTCGCCAACCGGCAGCGACTCCGTGACCTTGCGGCGAAGCTCGTCGTCAGCGAGGAAGCGATCGTCGGCCGCACTTCGGATCACCGGCTTCAGTGACATCGGGTCAACCGGGATCGTGCCGCCTCGCGGGCTCGCCACGTCGACGTCCATCCCGGCGTCGAGGAATGCGTAGTAGGGGACGGTCAGCTCAGAGGCGAACACACCCGTCGACCTGCCCACGTCGAGCACGCCGTGATTGGTGCCGACGACGAGTGCGCGGCGCCGGGGGAGATGGAACTGCTCGTCGCTGTGCAGCTCGGGATGCATCCCGAGTCCGCGGACCAGGCGGCGCAGGAAGCGCGCAGGAAGCGGTGGTCGTTTGGCCGAGGGGACCGGGTTACGTGCGACGTACGGCCACGGGTTGTTTCGTTCCGGTACGCCGGCGGCGCGCTCTTCCTTCAGCCGCGTCTTCAGATGCTCGAAGATCGCGCGACACCTTTCATCCGTCGCGCGATTGGCGGCCTCGGAGGGATCCTCGTCGAGGTCGTAGAGCTCCCACTCGTCGGGAAGCGGATTACGCCGGTAGACAGTGCCGCCTATGCCGTTCGCCGCGAGGTGCGCGATCTCCGGACTGGTCCAGGTTGCCGGGTCGTCGAAGGTGCGGACCAGCTTCCAGAGGTGGCCACCGCCGCGCGCAGCATCGCTGGCGTCGACCTTTGCGACGATGCCCTCGAAGTTCGCGCCGGCGTGCGCCGCAACCTGGATTCGCAGCGGCATCGGAGGATTGGCCTTGCGGCGCAGCTTCCGCGCGAGGCCCGACATGCTCGAGTCGCCCTCGAGCATGTTGTCGCGGGTCATCAGATAGACGGCGCGCTTTGCCGAGTCGCCCGTGGGGGCACCGTCGACGATCTGCATCAGGTCGCGTCCCGGCAGCTCGTGAACCTCGCTGAAGTCCCTGCGCAGCTTCTTCGCTGTCGCCACCTCGTCGATGCCGGCTGCCGCGAGCAGTGTCGGCACAAGGTCGACGTGTGAGGTCGGCGCACTGATAGACCGCGCCACGGTGGTCTTCTCGCCGCCGATCCGTGCGACGAACATCGGGATTCGGGTCGCCTCGTCGTAGAGGTTGAACCACTTCTGGTGCAGACCGCCATGCGCCCCGAGCAGCTCGCCGTGGTCGGCGGTGCGGACGATGACGGTGTCGCCGGTCAGCTGCTCGTCGATTGCGCGACGCACCCGCTCGAGCGGCTTGTCCACCTCGGCGTGCAGCCGGTAGTAGAGGTTGCGGTATGCCTGTGCGCCTTTGGTGTAGATCCGCTCGATCGCGGCGGGCGGGCCGTAACCCGACGGGTACGCCGCGCGGTACGCCGCCTGCGCGGCCGGCTTGGTCGACAGGTCCTCGTGTGCGGTCGGTGCCTCGGGCACGTTCGGCGGGTCCAGCGGAGAGGCCTTCAGTGGCGTACGACGGCCGCGCCACGCGGGGAACAGCACGATGTCGTGCGGGTTGACGAAGCTCGCGACAAGCAGGAACGGCCGTTGTGCCGCGGAGTCGCCGGCGCGGCGCCGGTCGTAGCGATCGGCGAGCCAGGCGATCACCCGGTCGGCCAGCAGCGGGTCGCGCCGGAAGCCCGAGTCGGCGAGCGATGCGCCGTGCGGCTCCGGGCCGACCCAGCCGGAGAAGCCGTACGGCGCCAGCGGGTCCTCGTCGAGGTAGCGCGCCACGGCGTCCGGGATGACCCGGCCGTCGTCACGATTGGTCGCAAGTGGCTTGCCGCGTTCGATGATGTCGGCGTGGCTGATGTGCCACTTGCCGTCGTAGTGCGTGTCGTAGCCAGCGGCGCGGAACCAGTTGCCGAGCGTCGGCACCTCGCCCTTGGGAAGCCAGCGCATCCGCGAGTCGTTCGCCATCTTGCCCAGACCATCGGTCTGGGTCACCCCGTGCAGGTCCGGGTACTGGCCGGTGAACATCGTTGGCCGGCTCGGTACGCAGGCCAGTGAGCCGGTGTAGTGGCGCTCGAAGCTGACAGCGTTCTCGCGGAACCACTTGGTGCTCGGCAGATGTGCGTCACGCCACGCTTGCAGCTCTTCGGACTCGTACGAAGGGACGGCGCGTTCCTCGTCGGTGAGCAGGATGATGACGTCGGGCTTGGTGGTCACTTCGCTGCCTCCTCGACCGTCGCGGCCTCGACTCTTGCGGCAAGGCCGCCGAGCATCTGCTTCGCCGCTCGTCC
The DNA here is from genome assembly GCA_036267875.1 of Mycobacteriales bacterium. Taxonomy (GTDB): domain Bacteria; phylum Actinomycetota; class Actinomycetes; order JAFAQI01; family JAFAQI01; genus DASZTV01. The sequence goes on along the minus strand of DATAVE010000018.1, from coordinate 40,221 downwards.
GAGCTGGCGGGACAGCGCACGTCCGACGATCCGGCTAACCGGATTGGGGCGTGAGGCCACCGTGGTGGTCACCGTGGTCTTCGTCGAGCCGTCGATGTCGGCGAGCTGCCAGGTCGTCACGATGCTGCCGGCGATCGGCGGGAGCCCTTCGACGGTGTAGGAGAGCAAGCTGCTGGGCCGCCAGTCGACGACCGTCTCGAGCAGCGCAATCCGCCCGACCTGGACCCGGCGTACCGCGCCGATCCCGCCGTGCGCCTCGGTCGTGGCAGTGGAGTGGTCCACCTGCGGCGCCCAAGTCGCAATCGCGGGAAAGTCGGCGAGGACTGCCCACACCTTCGCGACCGGCGCCGCGATCTTGCGCTTCTTCGTCGGCACGTCTTACACCTCCACGCGGAGCAGGTCGTTGCCAAGCTCGATCCTGCCCGAGAAATGGGCGGCCGCGCGCGCCCTCCACTCGGGCTCGTCGGCGGGCGTCAACGCAGGCACGTAATGGGTCAGGATCAAGGTCGAGGCTCCGGCGCGCTGTGCGGTCTGCGCCGCCTGCTCGACCGAGGAGTGGTAGTCGGTGACGTCCTGCAGCCGCTGCAGCGGGATCTTCTCGATGACGTCGGCTCGGATCGAGGTGTGTACGACGGCGTCGGTGCCGGCGCACAGCGCGTCGAGCGTCGCGCACGGCACGGTGTCACCAGCGAGGACGACCGAGCGATCGCCGTGCTGCACCCGGAAGCCGATGCTCGGCTCGACGGGCCTGTGGTCGGTAGCGCCGGCCGTCACCATCACATCCTGGTTGGAGAAGCAGGCCCCTTCGGTGACCTCCTGTACGTCGACCGGCGGGTCCCAGTTGAGGTCGGCATGGTGGCCGAGCCGGTAGCCGATGTCGTGGCCGAGCATCGCGAGGACTCCATCGACGACGTCGCGAGTGCCGGGTGGGCCGATCACCGTGAGCGGCGACGGCACGAAGCTCGTGACCCAGCGTGAGGTGATCACGTCGTTGAGGTCGGTGATGTGGTCGCTGTGGAGATGCGTCAGCAGCACGGCGTCGATCGCCGCAGCTGAGACGCCAACCGCGGCGGCCCTCATCAGCACGCCGCGGCCGGCGTCGACCAGGAGCCGGGTCTCACCCGCGACGACGAGCGTCGACGGACCGGCACGATCGGGGTCGGGCAGCGGACTGCCGGTCCCCAGAAGCACAACCTCGATGACTCAGTCCCCCTGCTAGATGGTCGGCGGTGGGCCGGTGCGCGCAGACCTGAACCGGCCAACGCCCATCTCCGTGGATCCGCTGCGGCGGTCGGTGAACGCGAACCATGCCGTCGCTACGACAAGCGTGATCAGCAGGCCGATCGCTCGCGTCCGCTCGCGTCCGTCGTCCGGGCCGCTCGATGCATCGATCACCATCGCCGGTGATGACGACGCGATCACCGGCGCCGGCGCGCTCGGCGTGACGACGACTCCCGGCGGCGGCGGGAAGATCGGTGCAGTGACGGGCGGCTGCGCTGCGGTGGACGTCGAGATGGTCGGCGTCGGGACGGGTGTGACCGGCGGCACCGACGTGGTTGGCAGCGTGAAGTCGAGCAGGCTCAATGCGTCCTTGCCCGGCGCTGAGAAGACGAGCCGTTCGAGGCCGAGGCTTCCCGGCAGGATCACGATGGACAGGGTGTGGCCACGCGTGAGCAGGCGGCTGATCCCGGGGAAGGTGACGGTCTTGCCGTCATCGCCGATCTGACCGACGGTGGAGCGCTTCGAGCAGTCGTACTTCGGTGCCGCGCTTGTCGGCTGTTGCGGACCGGACTTGAACGACGAGGTCGCCGGGCAGGCGATCGGGGTGACGCCACTCGGCAGCTTCGAGTCGATGGCGGCGGTGGTGAACCCGCTCAAGTGCAGGGTCAGGCCGCCCGGCGTTGCGCCGTCCGGGATCTGGAACTGCAAGGCGGTGTAGGCCGTGACCTCGCGGATCGTCGGAATAGGCAGCGAGATCGGAAGCAGCGCGGTGTTGATCGTCAGACCCTCGACCAGCAGGTCGCTCTTGCTGACTCCCGGCATCGGCGCTGCCGGAGTGATCGCGCTCGGCCGGGTCGCGTCGTACCAAGCGACCTTCGTAGGAGCAGTGCTCTTCGGTACCGAGCCGTTGCCGAGATTCGCTGTTGCAAGACCCGCCGGGCCGAGCAGCGCGAGGATGGCGGCCAGGATCGCCTTCACTTCGCCGCCCCCGCTGGCCGTGAGTCGACAACCACAGCGCCGGAACGGTTGCGGGTCGCCTCGTTGGTGCCGAGGTAGCTCGCAATGACTTGCGGGTCGCCCAGGACGTCCTCTGGGCGCCCGCTGGCGATGACGTGGCCCTGCTCGAGTGCGAGCAGCCGGTCGCTCACCGCGCAGATCAATGGCATGTCGTGCTCGATGACCAGCAGTGAGCAGCTCGCCTCGTCGCGGATTCGCATCAGCATCGGGCCGAGCGCCTCGGTCTCGCGCTGGGCGATACCGCTGCTCGGCTCGTCCAACAGAAGGACCACGGGGTCGTAGGCGAGCGCCATCGCGATGTCGACCATGCGGCGGGTGCCGGTCGAGAGCTCGCGCACCAGCTTGTCGCGATAGGCGCCGAGCGAGAGCAGCTCGACAAGGTCGTTTACGGTCCAGGCGATGTGACGCTCGAGCTCGGCGACGTCGGGCATGCCGAGTGCGGCAGCGAGGTGGTCGTGGATCTCCAGATGCCGCTCGAGTGAGGTGGCGATGTTCTCCGCGACCGACAGGCTGGGGAAGATCCGGGCGTCCTGGAACGACCGGCCGAGACCGAGCCGGCCTCGCGCATCAGGGCCGGACCCGGTGACATCGTGGCCGGCGAACCACACCCGGCCACTTGCCGGCGGCAGGAATCCGCTGACCAAGTCGAACACCGTCGTCTTGCCTGCGCCATTCGGTCCGATCAAGCCGAGGATCTCGCCCTCTCCGAGAGTGAAGGAGACCGAGTCGACGGCACGTACGCCGCCGAACGTGACCGAAAGGTCGGTGACGCGAAGCAAGTCTGGTTTGGCCTCAGCGCGGACCTTGATCGGGGCCTTGGCTGTCTTGGCGGGCGTCTTGGTCATCGCCGGCTCGGTGGACGTAGCGGCGGCGAGAAAGACCGAACGCACGATGTCGTCGCGCTCGGCGAGCTCCGCGGTCGAGCCGCAGAACCGCACCTCGCCCTTCTCCATGAAGTAGGCGCGCGCGGCGATGGACATTGCGACGTTGACGGACTGCTCGACAAGTACGACCGTCGTGCCGGCCGCGTTGATCTCGCGGACCACCTCGAGCAGCTTCTCGACGATCACCGGCGAGAGACCGAGCGAGAGCTCGTCGATGATGAGCAACGTCGGCTGCGTGATGAAGGCCATGCCCACCGCGAGCTGTTGCGCCTCACCACCGGAGAGGTTGCCCGCGAGGGTGTCCCAGCGGCTGCGCAGATTCGGGAACCAGTCGAGCACGCGCTCCTGCGCCGCGTCGCCTGCCGATAGATGTTCCTTCGTGCGGATCCAGCGAGCGGCGCGGAAGTGGTCGGCGACCGTGACGGTCGGGAAGATCCCCTTGCCTCCTGGCACCTGCGAGATGCCACCACGCGCACGGGCGACCGGGCTGATGGTCGTGATGTTGCGACCGTCGAACGTGATCGAGCCCTCCGATGGCATGGTCAGCCCACTGATCGCGCGGAGCAGCGTCGACTTGCCCGCACCGTTGGTGCCGAGCAACGCCAGGATCTCGCCGCGCTGGATATGCATGTCGACGCCGAAGAGAACCTGGACACCGTCGTACCCGACATCGAGGTCGCGGCAGATGAGCAGTGCATCCTCGGTCGGCTCGTCGATGTGGAAACGGTGCGCCTCGGCGACGTGTTCTGCCTCGGCGCGGTCGGCGAGCAGGCTTGGCAGGTCGATGTTGCGCTTCGAAGCGACGCGACGAAGGAAGCGATCGCGGGCCGCAGTGCCGGTCGATGCAATGCCGCCAGGGAAGAACGACAGCACGAGAAGCACGCCGCCGGAGATACCGAGCTCGTCGATGACGCCAACCAGGCTGTGCAGCCCGATGTGATCGAGGAATCCGAAGATCGAGTTTCCGAAGAAGTTGAGCACTTGGTAGAAGACGGCTCCGCATACCGCGCCGTAGGGGCTGGCGATTCCACCGACGACGGCGAAGACGAACACACTCAGCGACAGGTCGATAGGGAACGTCGTCGAGTCGACCGCGCCGACTTGATAGGCAAACAGCGCACCGCCCACTGCCGCCATCGCACCGGAGATCGCGAAGGCCGCGATCTTGGTTCGGGCCGCATTGATCCCTAATGCCTGCGCCTCGCGCACGTTGTCGCGCTGCGCGATGAAGACGCGTCCGGAGCGGCTCCTGCGAAGTGCGAGCGCCGAAGCGATGAAGAGCATCAGGATCGTCAGGGACAGGTAGTAGAAGGCACGGTCGCTCGTCATGTCGAAGCGGCCGAACAGGACCGGGCGCTCGATGGTCTGGCCGTCTTTCGGCAACAGCCAGCCGAAGTAGTTCGGGTTGAGCACGACAGTCGCGACGACCTCGGCGAAGGCCAGCGTGACGATCGCAAGGAACAGGCCGGGCACTCGCAGCGCCGGAATCCCCATGAGTGCAGCGACGAGGGCGCCGACGATCGCGGCGACGATGAGTGTGACGAAGAAGTCGGCGTGAGCTCGCGTCGCCAGCCCGCCGGCCACCGCAGCACCGATCCCGGCAATGCCGAACTGACCGAGTGACACCTGGCCGGCCCATCCGGTCAGGACGGTGAGCGAGAGCGCGACGATCGCGGACACGACTACCTGGGTCAGGAAGCCGAGGTTCGCGGCTCCGACGATGTATGGAGCGACGATGCACACGGCAAGGCCGGTGAGCTTCGCGCCGCGGCCGGCCCACACGACCTCCGGGACCCGACGGAGCTGCACCGGGACCGGGCGTGACTCGGCAAACGTCTGGAAGCTGCCGATCCCGCTGTCGAAGGCCCGCGAGACCCGGCCGCGTCCAAGCAGTGCGACCAGGACGATCGGGAGTACGAGCGCAGCCGGGAGGTATGGGTTGTTGGTCGAGTAGAAGGCGGCGCGGTCGAGGATTCCCAGTCCGATCCCGGCGATCAGCGCGGTGGGCATGTCGTCGAAGCGCGCGATCATGGCGGCGGCGAGCGGGAAGAGGAAGAGGGCCGGGTCGATGTCGGACCCGAGGGTCTGCCCGACGACAGAGATCTTGAGGAACGCCGCAGTCGCCGAGAGCACGCCGGCGATGATCCATACGAGAGCGACCATCCGGCGTACCGGAATCCCGAGCAGCATCGCGCGGTCGGCGTTGTCTGCGCTGGCCCGGACGCCGAGGCCGGTCCGCGTCACCCGGAAGAACAGGCCCAGCGCAATCGCCACGACCGCGGTGACGACGATGATCGCGAGGTAGTTGCCGGACAGCACGACCTGCCCGACCGAGAACTGGTAGCCACTGAATGGCGTCTTCAGCTGGCTGGCACCGAGCACGGTTGTGCCGAACCACGACGGCAGCAGCACCTCGAGCAGCGCGAACATCTGCCCGACGCCGATTGTTGCGACGGTGAGCACCAGGCGTGACTTGCCGGAGAAGCGCTGCAGGAGCCGCTGGGCGATCCGTCCGAGCACTCCGCCCGCCGCGAGTGCGGCGGCAACGCCGACGAGGAATGGCTGATGGGCCTGCGTGATCACGAGCAAGCCGAGTAGCGCTGCGCCGCCGCCCAGCGCGGATGCTGCGAAGTTGATGATCCGTTGGGCGCGGTAGATCAGGATCAGGCCGAACGCGGGCAGTGCGTAGAGCAGGCCGAAGATTGCCCCCTCGACAAGGTTGCCGAGCGGCACGCCGTCAGGCGATGGCAGGCCGAGCGGGTGAAGTCGGTGGCCCCAGCCGAAGACCAGCTCCGCGGCGAGCGCGATGACCGGCACTGCGAGCAGCCGGACGACCCAGACCATCGTGGTTCGTGACACAGCGGTCCGGGACATCGCTCGACTCGTCGAACTCAAGAGCGGCCGGGGATCTTGAACGTCTGGTTCGGCATCCGACCGAGCGCGTAGCGCTCGCCACCGTCGAGCGACACGTACGTCCCTGCCTTGCCGTTGACGGGCGAGTGCTTCGACGGGTCCCAGAAGATGATGCGCGCGTCAGAGACCCCGGTGAAGTCGTTGGTGGCGAACTTGATGAGCGCATGATTCGGGGTCCCGCCGACGGCCGGGAGGCTGAGCACGCCGCTTTCGAAGTTCACCGCCGTGAGATCAGGGCCAGCCTGCTGCAGGCCATCGGCCAGGACGGTGAAGAAGCCCTGGATGTTCGCGGCACTGATGAAGGGCGCCTGCGTGCCGTGAGTCGATCGATACACGGCGCCTGAGTCGTAGTCGGCGATCGGCGCCATGTTGGGCAGGTCACCGAGACCGAACGCGTTCTTCCACTGCGCCGCGTTGTAGAGCTGAGCGAGGGCGTCGAAGTCGAGGTACGCGGAGCCGACGACGACGTTCTCCGGGTAGTACCCCTGGGCGGTCAGCTGGGGCGTGAGGTAGACGGGAAACACCGGGTCGGTGAAATAGAGCAGCGTCGTGATGCCGCTCTGCTTCGCCTGCGAGGCAAGGGTTGTGCTCTGCACGACGGCCTCTCCCGTGTCGGGGGAGTAGGCCTTCACCGTCGCTCCGCCGCCGTGGTCGCAGGCGTTGATGATGGCCGCGAGGTGCTCGGCGACCTGCAGGTGCTCGGGGGTGTCCTCGGTGAGGATCTCGGCAGAGCGTGGCTTGCTTCGCAGACTCGTTTCTCCGGCGTAGATCGCGTCGCGGTTGGCGAGCTCCTTGCAATACCACTCACCGGTCAGCTCGGCCTGGGTGTCGCCGTCCATGTCGTAGTCGAAGTGGTAAGGCGCCTGGCTGGTGCTGAAGCTCTGCGGCATGTTGAGGCCACCGAGGTTGGTGACGTGGAGCTGGCTGAGCTCGGCCTGGAAGCCCGGCGCGGTGATGTTGCGCGGGAAGAGCACCGCGAACGGGTGGTACTTCGCGACGATCGCTTGCGCGTCCTGCCGGAAGCAGGAGTCGCTCGGCGGCGACGCCTGGCAGGACTGACTGACGTAGTCGTCGATGTGGAGCTTGCGGCCCCACAGCTCGTATCGCGCATCGATGAACTCGGTGGCCCGGGCGATGTAGTCGTTGACCTGGGCGACACTCGGGGCGAGGCCGGCAGGGCCGAGGATCGCGTTGAGGGCGAGGCTCTGCTTGGGTTGGTAGTAGACGACCTCGATCGTCGTCGCGGTCACACCGGTCGCCGTCGCGCCACCGTTGTTGCCGCTGAAGGTTGGCTGGCAAGGCGGAGCCGAGCCGAAGCCGGGGACCGAGAACTGTCGGCCGTCGACACAATGAGCCGTGCTGCCCGCGGGCGTCGTGCCGCTCGCGGTGACGCCGGGCGTCGGCGTCGTCGTACCGCCCGTTGGTGTGGTGCCGTGCCCATTCCTGCCGGTGCCGGTCGTGGCGCTGGGAGCCGTGGTCGCCACCACGCCTGCAGGGGGAGAGGGGATGTCGGTCGCAATCGTGCCTGGGGCTCCGCCCGCGTAGGACACCGTCGAGCTGGACGGGCCCTTGGACGGCGCGACGATGATCAGCAGCAACAGGGCCGCAGCAATGATCAGCGCAGGTACGTACCTCCGGATGGGCACTGCCCCTCGCTTCGCGATCGTCGTTGATGGCGGCCTTGAACTTTTGTCGTTCTTAGTGTCAATATATCGGCGCAAGTGTCAAGAGACCCGGAGCCAGCATGCCGATCTACGAAGACTTCGACGGCGTTCTCGCCGACACGCACGTCGAGTCGACGCCGTCGTTCCCGCCGCGGGTGACGCCGGAGGGCGCTCCGAACGTGGTGATGATCGTGCTTGACGACACCGGCTTCGCCCAGCTGGGTTGCTACGGGTCCTCGATCAGCACGCCGAACATCGACCGGCTCGCCGCGGGTGGCCTCCGCTACACGAACTTCCACGTAACCCCGCTGTGCTCGCCGACCCGCGCGGCGCTGCTAACGGGGCGTAACCACCACACCGTCGGCATGCGCTCAGTGGCCAACTTCAACACTGGCTTCCCACAGATGCGCGGCAAGATCCCGCTGCAGGCCGCCACGATCGCCGAGGTGCTCCGCGACGAGGGATACGCGACGTTCGGCGTCGGCAAGTGGCACCTCTGCCCGGCGCTGGACTGTTCGGCGGCGGGACCGACGGACGGCTGGCCGTGTCAGCGGGGCTTCGACCGGTTCTACGGCTTCCTCGAGGGCGAGACCGACCAGTTCAACCCGGACCTCTTCTACGACAACCACCGCGTGAATCCGCCGTCGTCGCCCGAGGAGGGTTACCACCTGTCCGAGGACCTGGTGGAGCGCGCGTCGAGCTTCATCCATGACTCGGTCTCGATCCGACCCGACCGGCCGTTCTTCCTCTACCTCGCGTTCGGCGCCACCCACGCGCCGCACCAGGCGCCGCCGGAGTACCTCGCGAAGTATCGCGGCAAGTTCGACGCCGGCTGGGACGCGGCGCGCGAGGAATGGTTCGCGCGGCAGAAGGCCGAAGGGCTGGTTCCGCCCGACACCGACCTTGCACCGCGCAATCCCGGTGTCGAGGAGTGGGACTCGATGCCCGAGGTCCATCGGCAGCTTGCTGCGCGGATGCAGGAGGCGTTCGCGGCGTTCCTGGATCACACCGACGTGCAGATCGGACGGCTGCTCGCTGACCTCGACGCGCTTGGCTTGACGGACGACACGCTGATCATGCTGGTGTCGGACAACGGCGCCAGCCAGGAGGGCGGCCCGTACGGCGTCATGCACGAGATGAAGTTCTTCAACTTCATGCTCGAGACGCCCGAGGAGGCCATCGAGCGGATCGATGACATCGGTGGACCGAACTCTCACGCGAACTATCCGTGGGGTTGGGCGCAGGCCGGCAACACGCCTTTCAAGTGGTACAAGCAAAACACTCACGAAGGCGGTGTACACGTGCCTTTCATCGTGAGCTGGCCGGGTCAAATCGCCGACCCAGGCGGCGTGCGTTCGCAGTTCCACCACGCCGTTGACGTCGCGCCGACGCTCTATGAAGCGATCGGCGTCACGCCGCCGTCGACGTACCGGGGGTACGACCAGATCCCGATTGCCGGTACGTCGATGCTCTACACGCTTGACGACCCGAATGCGCCGACGACGAAGGGCGCTCAGTACTTCGAGATGAACGGGCATCGCGGGATCTGGCAGGGGGAGTGGAAGGCAGTCACCCGCCATACCCAGAACGTGCCGTACTCCGATGATCCGTGGGAGCTCTACAAGGTGTCCGAGGACTTCTCGGAGTGCCACGACCTCGCGGCTGCCGAGCCGGAGAAGCTCGCCGAGATGGTCGAGCTGTGGTGGTCGGAGGCGCGCGAGCACGGCGTGCTTCCACTCGATGACCGCACGATCGAGCTGTTCATGACGAGGTACGACGACAACTCGCCGCATCCCACGTCACGGCGTTACGTCTACAAGCCGCCGATGGCTCCGCTGCCCGCGCAGGCCGGCGCGACGCTCGCGGGCAACCGCTTCGCGATGACAGCTCGCATCACGCGCGCCGCTGGCGAGAACGGCGTCTTGCTTGCGACGGGCACCGCCAACGCCGGACTGTCATGGTTCGTGGAGCACGACCGGCTGGTCGTCGACTACAACGCGTTCGGCGAGCACACCGTCTGTGTGTCCGAGGTCGAAGTCCCGGTTGGTGATTCCGAGATCGGTCTTCGCTTCACCCGTGATGGCGGAGCAGGCGACTTCGAGCTGCTGATCGGCGACGACGCAGTGGGCACCTGCCGCGTGCCGCTCGCGATGCGGATCATGTCGAGCATCGGTCACAGCATCGGCTTCGACCACGGGTCGCCGGTGAGCCCTCGCTACGCGAGCCCGAACGCATTCCAGGGCACGTTGCACCAGATCGAGATCGAGACCGGCAAGCTCACCCGTCTCGACGCCGAGGTCGCCGCCGCCGAGGCAATGTCCAGGCAGTAGCCGAGCGGATGGCACATAGGTATCGCTCGGCCAGTACGCATGGCACATAGATATCGCTATAGCTGTACCGATGTGCCATGCGCTCGCAGGATTTGCTCCACGGCGTCCGGGTCGTCCGGCGTGATCGTTGGGCAGATCCGCCTGCCGACGTCGAGGACCAAAGCGACGGTCTTGGTCGGTCGCTTCGGGTCGAGGTTCCACCAGTGCACGAAATCGCCGGATCCCCAGATCCGCCAGCGGCTTGCGGCCCTCAGGCCGCTCAGCTCCATCCGCTCGACGCTGCGGATAGAGGAGTACCGAATCCGTTTGGTGCCGTTCGGGAAGTAGTAACGCTTGATGGCGAGTCCGGTGTCCGTACAGAACACCTGGTCGTCCTGGTAGGTCGATTCAGTCATCAGACTCCTCACGAGCCCCCAGGATCAGTGTGCTCGCGATCAGTTGAGAAGCACCGCTGAGCGTCAGACAGCCGCCGCGCCGTACGCTCGCTCGACCCTCGCAGTGAAGTCGCTGATCGAGTTGTACATCTGGACCTCCGACGCGGGAGGCGCGGTGACCTTCGGCAGATCGCTGGTGGGCGTGATGTTCGCGATCTCGTCGACCGACACGCCGTTCAACGACAGGTCGAGGGGTGAGCTGGCGCGGCAGACCCTGCTTGTCGATCCAGATCTTCAACGGTGCGTCCGGGATCGTGATGTTGGTGGGATTCAGGCTCTGCTCGAGCTGAGGGTTCGCGGCGTTGAGCAGACTGGTCAGGTTGACGTCCGCGCTGTACTCCGTCGTCTCGACACCGTCGATGGTGTGTGTGCCGTCATCGGTCACTGTGCTGACACGTAGCCCACTCCGTCGACGCGGAGTACCGACTCCTCGACTCCGGGGCCAGTCATCTTGAACGCGCCGACGCGGTTGTCGCTACTCGAGACGCCTGACATGTTCAGGGTCTCCTGCTGGTCCTCGGCGGTGACCGTGATCGTCATCGTGAAGGTCGTCGCAGGTGCCCGGGTCAGACCGGTCGACGCCGTGTGAAGGGCGGCCAGCATCTGGGTGGTGGTCAGAACCGTCCTGCCGTGGCCGAGACCGAACATCGCGATCGCTACCGCCCCGATTGCAACGACGCCGGCTGTCATGGCAGATGGCAGGAGCAGCCGGCGATTCGGCCGCGCACCTGAGGCATAGCCCAGCGGTATATCGCCGTACGACGGTTGCGGTGAGGCGACCCCCGCGGGCGGCGCGGCATAGTTCGGTGCGGTCACGCCGTACGTCAGCGCGGGTGGTGTCGCCCCTGGTGGCGGGTAGGGCGCCCCGGGGAGTGGCCTATTGGCTGCACCCGTTTGGCGCAGGCCGAGATGCAACCCTTGCGTTCGCTAGCCGTCGTACCCGTCGATGACGTACATGTTCGGCAGTGCAGCGCCCTCGCGGACCTTGCGCGCCTCGACGTACGCCGGGCCGTTGTACCAATCGACCGCGGCCTGCCGTGTCGGGAACTCGATCACGACCGTGCGGTTCGGGGGACCGTTGCCCTCGAGGACCTCGAAGTCGCCGCCTCGCACGATCAGCCGACCGCCTGACGCCGCGATGCTCGCGCCGGACAGCGGCTTGTACTTCTCGTACTGCTCCGGGTCGGTCACTTCGCCTTGGTAGATCACGTATGCAGGCATGCCGCGCATCTTGTCAGGCCGAGGGAGAGCTCTTTCCCAACAGCCGCTGAAGGAGCCGGCCGAAGTCGTCGAGCGAGCCGACGACATGCACGTCCGACGCGGGAGGGGCGGCGAGTGAGAGTTGAGTGTCGGATGGCGTGATGTGCTCGATCTCCGTCAGCGAGACGCTCTTGATCTTCATGTCGATCTCGATCTGACGCGGCAGGCCCTGCTTGTCGAGCCACATCGTCATTGGCATGCGGTCGAACCCGAAATGCTTCAGCACGGAGGTAGCGGACGAACCGAACAGGGTGCTGAAGGTGGAGCCGAACAGCTTCAACGCGTTGAGCCGGAACCGGTACTTCGTCGTGTCGACCCCGCCGACGGTGTCGGAGCCCTCGTCCACGACTGTGCCCTTGACGGTCGCGAGGCTGTTCAGCAGCCCGGCAGATCCGGAGCTCTCGAGCTGCTGCTCGATCGCAGTCGGCTTGGACCGGATCGCGAGCCAGTCTTTGTTCGTTGGCACGAGGGCGCTGAAGGCTGGGTTCTTCAAGTAGGCGACGTTGCCGATGTCGATCGCGGTCTCGTTGATGCCGCCGCCGGTCATCTTCAGGGTCGACTCGTGGTTGCGCAGGCTCGATGCACCGGAGATCGTCAGCGTCTCCTGATGTCCCTGAGCGGAGATCGTCTCCGTCATCGTGTAAGTGCTCGACGGCTCAGCGTTGAGTGAGGCCGAAGCTGAGCGCACGAGCTTCAGCAGGTCGGCGTTGGTCAGCTTCTTGTCGGTGTGGTGACCGAAGACGGCGATGCAGGCGCCGACGATTGCCACGACGACGGCCATTATCGCGATTGGTGCGGCGAGTCGTTGCTGACCCTTGCCACTTGATGGGCCCTCGTTCCACGTCGCTGCCATCGAGTCGAGGTACTCGGGCGTCGCCTCGAAGGGCGTCGGGTTCAGCGGGGCGAGCGGCCGCGTGCGAGGGATTCGATCCACGCCGTCATGATTGCTGCCCGCAAGCATCGAAAGCGATGGTCAATTAGGACCATTTCTGCGGACGAGTCCGATTGACGGTGCCTTTCGACTACTGGCCGGCTGGCAGGTTGCCTTCCTGGGCGACGTACTGGGCACGGCGGATCCAGATCGGGCTGTGGTAGACGACCGTCCCGTCCTGGAACGTCAGCTGTCCGCGACGAATCAAGCGTGACCACCACCCTTGGCGGTCGGTGCCGATCCGTACGGCACCGGGGCCGCGCTGGTATTCGGCGAGGCGTTTGCCGGGGAAGTGGAAGGGCCAGTCGCGGTACACGTAGATGTGCTTGTCCGTGACGATGATGATCCGATGGAAGTAGAAGCTGACCAGTGAGATGGCCATCTCCAGCAGCTCGCCGATCGTCGGAATGACCTTCGCAACGTCCTCCACCAGCCCGAAGACCAGCATCGTGAGCAGGTTGTTGAAGGTGAAGGCGACGGCCACGGCCGGTTCGGTCAGGTGCGCCCGGCGTGCCACCCGGTTCGCCATGCGCTGGTTGTAACGCGTGACCGCGACCTGCCGCGGCTGACTAGCGGATGCGTAGGAAGGGTCCACGACGGGAAGTTACTCCACGGCAGCTCGCGGTCTGCAAGCGTGCGGACTTGTCAGGCTCTCGACGCCCTGGAGCGTGCGGCGAGCCTGTCAAGTCGCTCCCAGCGAGGAGTCGCGCGCGATCTGCTCGAGCCGGTCGCGGTAGCCAGGCCAGAAGGCGGCTTCGACATCGGGCATGTTCGAGTTGACCGGGCTCACGCCCGCAGAACCGTCGAGCAGCTCGCGGAGGATGTCGGCGTGGCCGGCGTGCCGATGAGTCTCGGTCGCGACGTGGATCAGGAGCCAGCCCAGCGACGCCTCCGGGCCCCGGGGAGGCTGCCACCACGGAACGTGAGCGACTGCATCGAGTGGCAGCGCGTCGATCGTCGCGTCCGCATGCGCGCACGCGCGACGAAAGCGATCGACGATGAACTCGCGCGACTCGCCCGCGCTCGCGTACATGTCGTGGTTCGGCTCGTCGTTGCTCTCCCAATCGTCGACAGAGTCATCGAACGGGCGGTTGAAGCACTTGCCGAGGTACCACGCTTCGCCGTAGGTCAGATGCTTCACGAGCCCGAGCAGGTTGGTGCCGCTGTCGACCATCGGCCTGCGGATGTCGTACTCGGACAATCCATCGAGCTTCCACAACATCGCATCGCGACCGCGAACCAGGTAGCGGTGCAGCACGGCCTTCAGTCCGTCGTCGGTGTCCACGCCGTCATCCTGCCCACAGTGAGGCAGGCTGTATGCCGTGGCAGTCCGACTTCGTGACGCGATGGCGCAGCTCCCGGCTTACGTCGCCGGTCGGAAAGCGCCCGGAGCGATCGTGCTGGCCAGCAACGAGTCGCCGTACGGTCTGCTGCCAGCCGTCGCCGCGACGATCGACGGCATCACCTCGGGTGTCAGCCGCTACCCGGACATGTCGGCGACGGCGCTTGTCGAGGCGATCGCCGCCTACCACCAGGTGACGCCCGAGCAGGTTGCCGTCGGCGCGGGCAGTGTCGAGGTGGTCGGCCAGATCGCGGCTGCCGTCGTCGATCAGGGTGACGAGGTCATCTACGGCTGGCGCGCCTTCGAGGCCTACCCGATCATCACCACCGTCGCGGGCGGCACCTCGGTGCAGATCCCCTTGCGCGACCACGTTCACGACCTCGACGCGATGGCGAGGGCGATCACCGCGCGTACCAAGCTCGTCATCGTCTGCAACCCCAACAACCCGACCGGAACGGCAGTCGGCAACGGGCTCACGAGCTTCGTCGAGCAGCTCCCCGAAGACGTGCTCGTCGTCGTCGACGAGGCCTACCACCACTACGCCGATCCCGCCGTCGTGCCCGACGGTCTCGTCGTGTTTCGCGATCGCCCCAACATCGTCGTGACGCGCACCTTCTCGAAGGCGTTCGCCCTCGCCGGGCTCCGCGTCGGCTACTGCATCGGCGCGCCCGAGGTCGTCCAAGCCGTGCGCAAGACCCAGATTCCGTTCAGCGTCAGCGGGCTGGCGCAACAGTGCGCGATCGCCGCGCTCGCAGACGAAGCCGTGGTGACGCGGCGCGCTGCGATGACGGTCGCCGAACGTGCACGGGTGATCATTGCGCTACGAGACGCCGGGTACGACGTCCCGCCGTCGCAGGCCAACTTCGTCTGGCTGCCGGTCGGGGAGACCTCTGCGGCATTTGCCCAGTACTTCTCGGACGGCGGAGTCCTCGTTCGCCCGTTTGCGAACGACGGTGTTCGCGTGACGATCGGCTTGCCGGAGGAGAACGACGCCTTCCTGACGCTGGCCGGCTCCTGGGCCGCAGCCCACCCGGCCTGAACGAAACGTCCATGCGGGTTCGCTCGGACGGGCTGGTCGGCGCGGTCGCAGCGCTCGCTGTAGTCGGCCTACTGATCACGGTTCCGGTTCCGTTTCTCCACAACACCGACGGCGGTACCCGGGCGGTCGCGGTCGTCGTAGCCGTTGCACTTGTCGGTCTGATCAGTCGAATCTTCCTGGTTGGCCTGCGACTGGAACCGACGACTACCACCGTCCGAGACGTCCTTTCGACGTATCGGCTCGAGCGTGCCGAGGTCCTCGGACTCGCCGTCGAACGGGTTGCCGGGGACAGGTACCAGCGGGTGATCGTCGTCTGCGCCGACGGTCGCACCATCCCGGCCAGCTGGACCGTGGCCGGTGCCGCTGATGGGAACTGGGTGGCCCGCTTCACCCATCTCGCGTACGGATTCGGTGAGACCCAGCAGCAGGTCGCGGCGATGCTCGCCGAGCACAACCGGTTGGCAGCAGAC
Source organism: Mycobacteriales bacterium (assembly GCA_036267875.1). Classification (GTDB taxonomy): domain Bacteria; phylum Actinomycetota; class Actinomycetes; order JAFAQI01; family JAFAQI01; genus DASZTV01. Next base: position 24,716 of record DATAVE010000018.1, on the reverse strand, counting down.
GGTCCGGTCCCGCTAGCTACCCGTGACCCGGGGTTGACCCCGCAGACCGTGCCGCCGGTTGCGGACGGCGCACCGCGGCGCTGGCTCGGTTGGGAGACCGGCTTCGTCGTCGCGGCAATGGCGGTGCCCGGCGTCATTGCGGCGATCACGATCCTCGCGCAGCACATCGGGGGAGCGAGCGACCTCGACGAGTTCGACTTGCCGCTGAAGCATCACCCGGGCGTCAGCCTGATCCTGCTGATGCTGGGCTACCTGACGACAGCGCTCGTCGTACCCATCGCACTGCTCCAGCTGGCCCGAAGTGGACAGCCGCCGTCGGCGCTCGGTCTCGAGCGGAGAGGCTTGGGTCGCGACGCGACCTCGGCCCTCGGGCTGCTCGCCGGGTCGTACGCCCTGCTGTTGCCGATCGGCCTGCTGCTCAGCCTCGCGGGCTCCGGCAAGTTCGACAACACGGCGTCGAACACCCACGTCCCGGCGTACTACCTGATCTACGGCGTGCTCGTGTCGGCGACGACGGCGATCAACGAAGAGGTCATCGTCAACGGCTACCTCCTCACCCGGCTGTCGCAAATGGGCTGGGCCCGGTGGCCCGCCTTCTGGCTGAGCTTCGGGGTCCGCGAGTCCTACCACTTGTATTACGGGATCGGCATCATCGCGACGTTCCCGCTCGGCTACCTCGTGACCCGGTCGTTTCAGAAGCGCGGCCGGCTCGGCCGGGCGATCTTCACCCACTTCGCCTTCGACCTGATCTCGTTCTCGATCGCGGTGCTGACGTCCTAGTTGGCGTCTGCGAGAGCGGTCAGATATACCTTGCTGCCAACCTCGAGCTCGAGTTCGTGCACCTGGTTGCGGGTGAGCTGCACGGTGATCGGATCGCTGCCGTCCTCCGGCGTAGCAACGATGCGGGTCTCGAAGCCCAGTGACACCACCCGCTCGAGACTGGCTCGCTGCGCGCCGGCCGCGGCTTTCGTCGAGACCCGAATGTCGTGCGGCCTCACCAGCCGACCGCCCAGCGTCGTGACCGGTCCGAGGAAGCCCATGACGAAGTCGTTGGCCGGCCGGTCGTAGAGGTCCGCCGGCGTACCTGACTGCTCGATATGGCCGTGGTTTACGACGATGATCCGGTCGGCGATCTCCATCGCCTCTTCCTGGTCGTGGGTGACGAAGATCGTCGTCGTGTGCACCTCGTCGTGGAGCCGGCGCAGCCACTCGCGCAGCTCCTGGCGGACCTTCACATCGAGTGCGCCAAACGGCTCGTCGAGCAGCAGCAGTCCTGGCTCGACGGCGAGTGCGCGAGCCAACGCCATGCGCTGACGCTGACCACCGGACAGCTCGGACGGGTAGCGCGCGGCGAACCCGTCGAGATGCACCAACGCCAGCAGCTCGGCGACGCGCACCTTGATCCGGTCCTTCGGAGTCTTCTGGACCTTGAGCCCGAACGCGACGTTCTCCCACACCGTCATATGGGTGAAGGCCGCATAGTGCTGGAAGACGAAGCCGATGCCGCGGTCTCGCGCGGGGACGTTCGTGACGTCCACGCCTTCGATCTCGACATGTCCACTGTCAGCGGTTTCGAGTCCGGCGATGATCCGCAGCAGCGTCGACTTGCCGCCACCACTGGGCCCGAGTACGGCGGTGAGGTGACCTGGCTCGATCTCGACGCTGACGTCGAGGAGCGCGTGGAAGTCGCCGAAGGACTTGCTGACGTTGCTGACCTTGATGCTCATGCGGAACCGTTTGGCGACTGGCGTCGGCGACTGCTGAACGCGGTCATCCCGACAAGGATGAGAAGCGAGATCACGGCCAGGAGTAGACCCGCGCTGTACGCCGCTTGCGGGTCGAGCTGATTGACCCGGTTGTTGACGTAGAGCGGCAGCGTGAGGCTCTGCCCGACGATGTTGCTCGAGACGATGTTGACCGCGCCGTACTCGCCGAGCGAGCGCGCGACGGTGAGGATCGTGCCGTAGACGACGGCCCACCTGATCGCCGGCAGCGTTACCCGGAAGAACGCCTGCAGCGGCGACGCACCGAGCACGGCGGCTGCCTGCTCCTGCTCGGTGCCGAGCTCCTCGAGCACCGGCACGACCTCGCGTACGACGAACGGGAGGCTCACGAAGATTGTGGCGATCGTCATCGCCTTCCAGGTGAACAGCACCGGGATGCCATGCGAGAAGAGATAGGTCCCGATCCACCCCGTCCGGCTGTACAGGACGAAGACCGCGAGGCCGACGACGACGGGTGACATCGCGAACGGCAGGTTGATCAGTGCATCGACCAGCCAGGGCAGTGGCATCCGGCGTCGCGCCAGCAGCCAGCCCGTGGCGATGCCGAACACGATGTTGATCGGCACCGCGATCAGCGTGATCAGCAAAGAGAGCTTCAGCGCCGCGGTCGCGTCGTGGCTCGACAGCGCGTCCCACACCGGCGAGAAGCCGTGCTGGAACGTCCGGTAGCCGACCATGGCAACCGGAGCAACCAGCAAAGCGGCGAGGTAGACCAGCACTGAGTAGCGAAGTGCGTACTTACCCAGACCGCCCTTGCTACCCATGACGCGCCACGTTCCGCCGGGTGATCAGTCCGGTCATCACGAAGATGACCAGCGCCATCGCGAGCAGAACGACGCCGATTGCCGCCGCAGCCTGCGGTACGCCGTTCTCGACATCCTGGAAGATCACCTGCGATGCGATCTCGGTCCGCGGCAGGTTGCCGGAGATCAGCACGACCGAGCCGAACTCGCCGAGCGCCCGCGCGAACGCGAGCGATGCGCCGGTCAGTGTCGCCGGCAGGATCGCCGGAAGGATGATCCGGCGGAAGATCGTCCACGGCTTCGCGCCGAGACAGGCTGCCGCGTCCTCGACGTCACGCTCGAGGGTCAGCAGGACCGGCTGGACGGCCCGAGTGACGAAGGGCAGCGTGACGAACAGCAGCGCGAACAGCACCGCGATCCGGGTGCCTTCGACGTTGACTCCGACCGGACTGCCGGGGCCATAGAGGCTCAGCAGCACCAGGCCCGCGACGATCGTCGGAAGGGCGAACGGCAGGTCGATCAGCGCGTTGACGATCCGCTTGCCTGGGAACACGTCGCGCACCAGAACCCACGCGAGCGCGACGCCCGTAACGGCATCGACGATCGCCGCGCCAAGCGCGACCAGGACTGTGAGCTCCAGCACCGACAGGGTGTGCGACTCAGTGATGCTCGACCAGAACGTGTGGTGGGCCGACTGGCTGATCACCGCGGCGACGGGCAGCCCGACGAGCAACGACAAATACAGCATGGACACACCGGGGCCCGCCCCCGCCACTACCGGTCGCGGTAGCGACCAGCGGCGGCGAGGGTGGATCTTCGGGCTGTATGAGTTACCAGGTGAAGCAGCTTCAGTCACTAGCTCGCGCCGTGGCCCAGATCGTCGAGGATCTTGGTGATCGAGCCGTTCGTCGAGTCGAAGAACTCGTCGTTGACCTTCGTCCAGCCACCGAGGGACGCGATCGTGAAGAGGTCCTTCGGCTTCGGGAAGGTCTTCGCGTTCAGGTCGGCAGCCACAACCGGGCGGTAGCCCTCCTCGGCGAAGACCTTTTGACCGGCGTCGGAGTAGAGGTAGTCGACGAACGACTTGTCCAGCGTCGGGTCCTTCGCCTCGCTCGTCACGGCGATCGGGTTCTCGATCAGGATCGTGTCCGGCGGGGTGACGTACTGCACGGCGTCGCCGGCCTGCTCTGCCTCGATCGCCTCGTTCTCGTAGCCGATCAGCACGTCGCCGGTGCCGCCGACGAAGGCCGCGGTCGCGTCGGAGCCGCTGTCCGGCAGGGAGACGGTGTGCTGCAGGAGCTCCTTGACGAAGGCCAGTGCCTCATCGGGAGTCTTGCCCTCGTGAAGCTCCGCGCCGTACGCCGCCATCAGGTTCCAGCACGCGCTGCCCGAGCTCAGCGGGTTCGGCGTGACGACCTTGACGCCGGGCTTGATGAGATCGTCCCAGGTGGTGATGTGCAGAGGGTTGCCCTTGCGAACGATCAGGGTCGCGACCGAGTCGGTGACGATGCCGTTGTACTGGTTCGAGTCCCAGTCGGAGGGCACCAGGCCGGCGGTGACGAGCTTGTCCATATCGGAGCTGCGGGAGAACTCCACGATGTCGGCGGGCTGGCCGCTCTCGACCGCACGTTCCTGGCTACCGGACGGGCCGTACGAGCCGTTCAGCTTCACACCGACGCCTGCCGGCGTCGAGTTGAAGGCAGGAAGCAGCTTCTCGTAGGCCTTCTGAGGCGTGGAGTACGCAACCAGGTTGATGGTCCCGCCGCCGCTCGAGGAGCCGGAGCCGCCCGAGGAGGAGCCGCCGCACGCGGCGGTCAACCCCAGCACGGCGACCGTTGCGAGACTGGCGATGATCCGCGTGTTCGTGGTCACGTTCTCCTGTTGCCTTCCGATGAGTCCGAATACAGACGACTGATTTAACAAACACGACCATCTTAATCAAGAAATGACGCGACCGTCAAGGTGATGAAGCGCGTTCGGTGTGTTGTTCCCTGGGATAATCGACGTGTCATGCGTGCCTATGTCGCCATCCCGATCGCCGCGGCGATGCTCGTCGGCGCAGCCCCGCTCGGCCATGCCACATCGGGACGTGCGCCGAAGGAGCTGGCACCTCAGAGGATGAGCGGACTTACCACCGGCCCCCAGTTGGTGCGGCTCGCAAACGTCTTCGCGGGCACCGACACCGCGCTGGCCGACCAACACACCGGTGGCAGCGCCGGCAACATGAGCCCGGCCGCGACGGCGCCGTTCGGGATGCTGTCGTGGGGTCCGCGCACGAGCCCGGACTCGGTTGCCTTCGGAGCGGGCTACACATACTCCGACACCAAGATCACCGGCTTCGACCTCAACCGGTTCCAGGGCGGTGGCTGTGTCGGCTTCGGAGATGTGCCGGTCATGCCCACCACGTCGGCGATCACGTCCAGCCCGGCGCGGCTGCTCAGCGCGGCAACGGATCCTGCTCTGACCGCGACGTTCGACCATCGGCACGAATCGGCATCGCCAGGCCGCTACTCGGTGACCCTCGACCCCGGGACCGCCGACCCGATCGGCGTCGATCTCGGCGCGGCGACGCGAGCGGGCGTCGGTCGCTTCACCTTCCCCGCGGGCGCGAAGACCGCAACGCTGGTCATCAATGCCGGCGGCAGCGAGACCCCCGACGTTGCCGCCGGGGTGCGGATCGATCCGGCCAACCGCACGGTCGACTTCACCGTCCGCGGCGGCAGGTTCTGTGAGCAACCTGTCGGCGACACCTTGCATGTCGTGATGCGGTTCGACCGATCGTTCGGGTCATTCGCGGTCTGGCAACGGCAAGGGTTTCGTGAAGGCGGCACCAAGGCCAGCAGTCGCGGAGTCACCGGCCTCGGCGACGTTCCCGGCTCAGGTATCCCGCCGCTGCCCGACGCGCTCAGCGCGACTGCCCAGGCCGGTGCCGTGCTGCGTTTTCCGGTGATGCAGCACCACGTCGTCGGCGTACATGTGGGGATGTCCTACGTCAGCCTCGCGGGAGCTCGGGCAGCGCTGGATCGCGAGGTGGCCAAGCGCTCGGTGAGCGATGTCCAGCGCAGCACGGCGAAGCGGTGGGCCCACCTGATGGGGCGGGTGCGCGTCGCGGGCGGCGATGCAGTCGACCGACGCATGCTCGCGACTGCGCTCTACCAGTCGCTGCTCTCGCCGCAGGTGATCAGCGATGTCGACGGGCGGTACCCGGGGATCGGCGGCGTGCTGCGTCGAGCACGTCACTCGGTGACCTACAGCCAGATGAGTCTGTGGGACGAGTACCGGACGCATGCGCAGCTGCTTGCGCTGGTCGCTCCGCGACAGGCGAGGGACATGGCGCGGAGCCTGCTCGACGACGAGCGCACCGCGGGGTTCTTACCGCGTTGGCCGGTAGTCGGAGGCAGCCCGGACGTGATGGTCGGCGACCCGGCGGTGCCGTTCATCGCCGATCTGGAGGCGTTCGGCGTAGGCGGCATCGACCGTCGCGCCGCGGCGGCCGCGGCTGTCCACGGAGCGGCAAGCAACGGGTTCGACGACGAGTCGTTGTCCGACTTGCCCGCGATCGTCGATCCCGAGACGCTCCTCGGCGGCTACTACGCCGAGCGCCCCGGTAACCCGGCGTACCTCGCGCTGCACTACGTCCCTGTCGAGCTCGATGCGTCGACGAACACCACCGGCGGCATCGAGTTCCTCGCCAGCCCGGATCTGATCTGGGGTAGCGCGTCGACGTCGCTCGAGTACGCCACCGCGGACTTCGCGACCTCGCAGCTCGCGGCGGCTGCGCACGAGCCAAGGGTCGCCAACACGTTCCGTGCCCGAGCGGGGTGGTGGCACGAGGACTTCGACACCGCCACCGGCTATGTCGCGCCGCGTAGCGCGACGGGCGCGTTCCTGCCGATCGGCAAGACGGGAGCCGCCCATGGCTTCGTCGAAGGCGACGCAAGCCAGTACACGTTCATGGTCCCGTTCGACGTCGCCGGTCTGCAGCGGGCGCTCGGTGGCCCGGCTGCGCTGGTCAAGCGGCTCAACGCGCTGTTCACGCAGCTCGACGCTGGGCCGACGTCGCCTTACGCGTTCCTCGGCAACGAACCGCAGCTCGATACGCCGCAGGAGTATCTCTGGGCCGGACGCCCCGACCTTGCCGAGTCGGTCGTGCATCGAGCCCTCGACTCGATGTACTCCCCGACCCCCGATGGCTACCCCGGAAACATCGACGGCGGGACGATGACGTCTTGGTGGATCTGGAACGCGATCGGGCTTTATCCGGCCATCCCCGGCGACGACGTCCTGACCGTCGGTGCTCCGCGATTCTCCCACGTCGTGCTTGCACTTCCGGGCGGTCGCACGCTGCGGGTCGATGCGCCTGGAGCGACCCGGGCGACTCCATATGTCGCGGCGGCCAGGCTCGACGGGACGACTCTTGGTCGAGCCTGGCTGCGCTTCGCGGCGGTACGGCGCGGCGGCACCCTACGGCTCGAAACCAGCGCGACGCCGACTACGTGGGCGAACCAGCTCAGCGACGCCCCTCCGTCGTACCCCTGACGGTCGTCGATCCCGAGCAGGCCGACGACATAAGGTGATCTCGGCCGCTATCGACCGGTTTGGTCCGAAGCGCCGCGCTGTGCGAAGGCAAGTGACGTACTGGTTGGGAAGCAGCCGGTCGGGTGAAGATGAGCCGCGCTGCACGCGGCAGACCCGGACGGAGGGGTACGTGGTCGACGGGGATGCGCTCAGGCGCGCCGACCGTGCTGTGCTGCTCGTCGAGGACGATCGCGGCGACGCCATCCTGGTGCAAGAGCTGCTCGCGGACGCCGACCCGGGCATCAAGCTCGAGTGCGTGCCCAATCTCGAATCGGCGCTGGCGACCCTGCCAGGCCACTTCGAGTGCGTTCTGTTCGACCTCGGGCTTCCCGATGCAACCGGCCTCGACGCGTTGCAGGCCGTCCTCGAGATCGCCCCCGAGCTACCCATCATCGTGTTGACCGGTCTGGCGCAGGAAGACAGCGGGCTTGCGGCCGTGTCCATCGGGGCGCAGGACTACCTCGTCAAGGGTCAGGTCGACGGCGAGCTGCTGCGACGATCGATCGGGTACGCCGTCGAGCGCAAGCGGGCCGACCAGCAGTTGCGCCGGCTGCAAGCTTCGGAGCTGCTGGCGGCCGAAAGTGAGCGGCTGCAATGGGGCTTGCTGCCGCTGCCGATCGTCGCTGACAAGCGGCTGCTCGTGATCACGCGATACCAACCCGGCCACGAGGGCGTCCTCGGAGGGGACTTCTTCGACGTCATCGAGACCGACGACGGCAGGCTTCACGTGATGGTCGGCGATGTGTCCGGTCACGACACTGCTGAGGCCGCACTCGGAGTCGCCCTTCGCATCGCCTGGCGAACGCTGGTCCTCGCCGCAACGAGCGACGCGGACGTTCTCCCGATCCTCGATGCGGTGGTCGTCAGCGAGCGCCGCAACGAGGAGACCTACGCAACCCTGTGCACGGTGGTGATCGAGCCCGACCGGGTGCACGGACGGCTGTATCTCGCAGGTCATCCAGCGCCGCTCTTGCTTGCCTCGCCGGTGAGCCAGCTCTCCTCCGAACGCGTCGGCGCGCCCCTCGGACTGTTTCCCGACAGCAAGCGGGAGTGCCATACCTTCGAGCTACCGGACGCCTGGCGCCTGATGCTGTTCACCGATGGTCTCGTCGAGGGCAGAAACGGTGCCGGCCCGGACCGGCTCGGCGTAGAGATGCTGAGCTGCCTGGCCGATGAGTGCTCCGAGTTCGACAGCACGCCAGCGTTGGTGGACCACCTGATCGCGTGTGCCCAGCGGCTCAACGAGGGTCCGTTGGTGGATGACCTCGCGGTTGTGGCGGTCGAGTGCCGTCCGTAACAGGCTGGTCGCTGCGGCGACGACTCGCCGCCGCAAGCATCGCGGTCGGCCTGGTCCTCGTCAGTGTTGTCGCAATCTCGGCCGCACTCCTCGTGGCTGTTCACTCGCAGCAAAGCCAAGTCGTGAAGCGCTACTTCCGCGCAGTGCTGCTGACGAACGCGAGGTTCATCGACCAGATCGACGCTGAGACCGCCGTCCGCGGCTACGCGCTCACCCGTGACCCGAGCACGCTCCAACCGCTGACCAACCTCCGATCATCCGGTTACAGCGCCGACGAGGCGACCGTGGAGAACTTCGTTCATCCCGATACCGCGGCAATCTCGGCGCTGATGGCGTGGGACGCGGCGAGCGATCGTTGGTACAACGAGTGGGCCGAGCCCGCGATCCAGCACATCGATGCCGGCCCGGCCAACTCGCTGTCGCCGTCGACCGTGCTGCAGGGCAAGCGACTGTTCGATGACGTCCGCTCTGACTACGCGCACTTCTCCGACGAGCTGGTGGCCAAGCGACAGGCGGCCAACCATCGGCTGACGACGTTGACGACGCTGCTGTTCGTCGCGGTGGCGTTTGCGGTGGTCAGCGTGCTGCTGGCCGCGATCGCCCTCTGGTTCGCGCTGCGCCGGTGGGTGCTGGATCCGTTGTCCGACCTGGCGGCGGAGACCCGGCTGGTGCAGGGCGGCGACCTCGAGCACACAGTCGAGGTGACCGGGCCGAAGGAGATCGGTGCCGTCGCCGCGGACGTCGAGGACATGCGCCGCGAGCTGGTCGATCAGCTCGCCCGGGTCGAGAGCGCGCGACTCGAGCTCGAGGAGGCGGGGGCAGCGCTGGTTGCCCGTGCCGAGGAGCTGTCGCGCTCCAACCGGGACCTCGAGCAGTTCGCCTACGTCGCCTCCCATGATCTGCAGGAGCCGCTGCGGAAGGTCGCGAGCTTCTGTCAGCTGCTCGAGCAGCGCTACAAGGGCCAGCTCGACGAGCGCGCGGACTCCTACATTGCCTTCGCCGTCGACGGTGCGAAGCGGATGCAGCAGCTGATCAACGATCTCCTCGCGTTCTCGCGCGTCGGTCGGTCGACCGAGCCGTTCGTCGATGTCGATCTCAACGCGGCCCTCGATGCAGCACTCGAGAACCTGTCGGGCGCGATCACGGATGCGGGCGCCGAGATCGTGCGGGAACCGCTGCCGACGGTGCCTGGTGACCCGGCGCTGCTGACCCAGCTGTTCCAGAACCTGATCGGTAACTCGCTGAAGTTCCGGACGGAGACGCCGCCGAGGATCACCGTCACGGCTGTTCGTCGCGGTGCGATGTGGGAGCTGAGCTGTGCCGACAACGGCATCGGCATCGACCCCCAGTACGCCGATCGGATCTTCATCATCTTCCAGCGACTCCATGGCAAGGATGAGTACGCCGGAACCGGCATCGGCCTGGCGTTGTGCAAGCGGATCGTCGAGCACCACCGCGGCGTGATCTGGTTCGATCAGAACTACTCGACCGGGGCGGCGTTCCGATGGACGCTGCCTGGTACCCCCGCCAAGTTGGAGGCAATGTGATCCGCCAGGAGCTCGCCACGATCGACGTGCTGCTCGTCGAGGACGATCCCGGCGATGTCGCCATCACGCGAGAGGCCTTCGCAGAGAACAAGGTCCACAACCGGCTGCACGTGGTCAGCGACGGGGTTGCCGCGATGGCCTTTCTGCGCAAGGAGGGCGAGTACGCCGACGTGCCGACTCCCGACCTGATTCTGCTCGATCTCAATCTGCCGAAGATGGACGGTCGTGAGGTGCTCGCGGCGATCAAGGACGATGAGGCGCTGCGGATGATCCCAGTCGTCGTGCTGACCACATCCGAGCGTGCCGAGGACGTGTCCACCAGCTACTCGCTGCACGCGAATGCCTACGTGACCAAGCCCGTCGACTTCGAGCGCTTCATCGCCGTCGTGCGGCAGATCGATGACTTCTTTGTCTCGGTGGTCCGGCTGCCCGGTCGCTGACGGGTCAGAGAAGTTTGGCGGGGCGGCGGCCGTTTGCTCGACCGCCGTCCCTTCCCGCGTAGCCGTAGCCACGCCGGTGAGAACTAACCTTCCCGCTTGCCGCCGTTTGACTCAGCAATCGATCGGGCGAGATCCCGGAGCTTGATGTTCATTCGCTGCGAGGCCAAGCGCAGCTGGTCGAACGCTTCGTCGGAGTTGATGTCGGACTGCGCCATGAGGATGCCCATCGCCTGGCCGATCAGGCCGCGGGTCTCCAGTGCGGCGGTGAGCTGCGCCTCGCGTTGTGCGGCGTCGAGCAGGACGCCGGTGACGGCGGCGAGCAGCATCGCGACGTGCATGTCGGCGCTGTCGAACGCGCTCGGGCCTGTGCCGTACATGTTGATGGCACCGAGTGCCCTGGGCGGGTCACCCACGACGAGCCGGCAGGCCAACAGGCTGAAGACACCGACCTCGTTCGCCGTACGCCGGGAGAACTCCGGCCACCGCTCGTTCTGCGACGTGTTCGCGGTGTAAACCAGCGGCTCCCGCTCCGTCGCGGCTACCCAGCACGGTCCCTGCCGGGTCTCGTACTGGATCCGGTCGATCTGCTCGGCGCGCGGGTCGTTGGCGCCCCGGGTCCGGATGCCGTCGTCGGAGAGCTCGGAGACACTGCAGAAGCTGCAGCCGTCGACCATCGAGCAGGCGACACTCGCGACGCGCAGCATTGTGGCATCGACGTCGTCAGATACCTCGAGCAGCGAAAGGCTCGCCTTGAAGTCGGCGTCGATCTCAGGCGTGATCTTGCTGGCCATGGCGTCCTGGCCGGCCACCGCGTCGTCAAGCAAAAGAGTCCTCCCGCGCACTGCGAAGGAAGGGCCGACGGCTTGACCCGGGGCTTGCGAGATTAGCCGAGGGAGGCCGTCAGGGCCGGGAGTACCGCAGGTAGAGCAAGCCGTGTTTGGTCAGGACGTGGCGCAACTCGAGGCGGGTGGGCTCGGCGAGCGACGAGGTCGACTGGGGTGTGGTCGGCTGGAGCCCGGTGAGGTACGGCGCAACCGTGAGACACATGTCGTCTACCAGGTTGTCGTCGACCAGTGTCGAGAGCAGGTACGGCCCGCCTTCGCACAGCACTCGCTCCAGCCCTGCCTCACGCAGCCCTGCGATTGCCGTCGTGGGATCGACGGCCGCGTCGCCGGCGATGACGATGTCGCCGAGGTCGGCAAGGGCAGGTTGCGCCCCGGCGGTCTGCCTGGTCGTCACGATGAGCGGGCGCACGTCACCGGAGAAGATCCGAAGGTCTGGGGACAGCGCTCCGCGCGCGGTGACCACCGCGAGTCGCGGTAGTGCAGCGTGGCCGTCCTTGACTCGCTTGTCCTGTAGCCCTTGGGACAGCTTCACGGGCCCGTAGTTCTCGGCGGCGACTGTCGCCGAGCCGACGAGGACGACGTCGGCGTACGACCGCAGATGGGCGAGCAGTACTTGGTCAGCCGGATCGGTAACCGGCTTGGTTCGACCGTTGAAGGCGGCGCCCCCGTCGAGGGTCGTGATCATGTTTGCTCGAACGCCGGTATGCGGGTCGCCGTAGTAATGGTCGAGCTCGATGACGTCCTCTGGCAGCTCGGCGATCCCGGCGAGTGCGCTCATGCGGCCAGTCTGCCCTGCTTGATCGGTTTCGCTGCCACTGCAATGGTGCAGCCGTGAGCGACTACGACGCGATCGTGATCGGTGCCGGACACAACGGCCTGACGGCGGCAACGATCCTGCAGCGCGGCGGCCTGCGCACGCTGCTGCTCGAGAAGAACAAGTACGCCGGCGGCATGGCGTCGACTGTCGAGCTGTTCGATGGCTACCACTACGAGATCGCGGGGTCGGTGCTGTTCCCGCCGCAGGCCGACATCGTGGCCGACCTTGGCCTCGACACCTTGAAGACCGTCGAGACCACAGTGATGTCGGTCAACCTCGGAGGTCCGGACGACGAGCCGATGATCTTCTACCGCGACCTCAAGCAACTGATGATGCACCTCGCGGACAGGCACGGTGCCGAGACCATGATGGGAATGGCCGAGCTGCTCGGCTGGGCGGAGGCGCCGGCACGCGCGCTCGGTCGTTTCGACGTACGCACGCCGCCGCGGACCCTCGACGAGATGTATGCCTGTGCGCGGACCGAGTCCGAGCGAGCGGCGATCTCGGAGATGTTGTTCGGGTCTGCGGTCGATGTGCTCAACCGCATCTTCCCGGACAAGGACAAGCAGCGGACGATGCGCGGCATGCTCGCGTTCCTTGCGGTCAACTCCACCTACCGTGGGCCATACACGCCGGGCAGTGCGACCTGTCTGGCGTTTGCGCTCGCGGCGCCTCCCGGCGCGGAGATGATCCAGAAGCTCGAAGGCGGGATCGGATCGCTTACCGCCCACGTCCGCGGGCTGTTCGAGTCCCATGGCGGCGAGCTTCGGCTGAAGTCCGTCGTCGAGCGGATCTCGACCGACGGCGACCGGGTGACCGGCGTCGAGCTCAAGGGCGGCGAGGTCATCACCGCGCCGATCGTCGTCTCCAACCTCGACCCCGGCGTGACGTTCACGAAGCTGCTCGCCCCGTCATCGTTGCCGGAAGATCTGGTTGCGCGATTGGCGCGCGTCGACCACCGTGCGGCGTACCTGCAGATGCACTTCGCACTCGACGGCTTGCCGACCTACCTTGCGCCGAACGAGTTCCTCAACGACCCCGAGATGCAGGGCTCCGTCGGCATGTTCGGGGCACCGGAGGACATGCAGCTCGACTTCGAGAACTGCCGCCGCGGCGTCGTCCCGGACAACCCGTCGATGAGCCTGCAGATCCCGAGCGTTCACGATGCTGCTCTTGCACCCGACGGTAAGCACGCTGCGAGTGCCTTCGCGATGTACTTCCCGGTCGAGAACGACCGCGCAATCCATGGCCGGCTGAAGGCCGAGATGGGCGAGCGGGTGATGGCCAAGATCGCCAAGCTGGCGCCGAACTTCCCTGATCTGGTGACGCGTCACACGACCTTCGCGAGCTACCACATGGAGACGATGTTCGGCTGTCCCGCCGGCGACTTCTGCCATGGCCTGATCCACCCTGAGCTGATGGGCGCCAACCGGCCGGGTCCGCGTGGTTGGCGTGACCTGGAGGTTCCCATCGCGGGCCTCTATCTCGGTGGCGCCGGCTGCGCCGGCGGCCCAGGGATCACCTTCATCCCCGGCTACAACGCAGGGTACGAAGCGCTGGAGAGCGCTGGATCTATCTGAGGGCGAAGGCTTAGGCGTGCCCGGTTCGCTCGCGATGCGCGCAGCCCGGCCAGCAGCACGGGCGCCGCATTCCTTCTTCCAGCTCTTCCTGAGTACGCCGGATCCGGCGCTCGCGGGTCTTGTCCTGCTTCGCGTCCTCGACCCAGCAGATGAACTCGTTGCGCGCCAGCGGGGTGATGTCGTTCCACCGGTCGAGCGCGACCGCGTTAGCCAGTAGCGCCGTACGCAAGTCGATCGGCAGCTTGTGCACGACCCCGCCGGGCACCTTCGCGGCGGTCATGAGCCGATGATGGCCTCTGCCTCGATCTCGACCTTCCAACGAGGGTCGAGCAGCGCGGCTACGACAACCATCGTGGAGGCCGGCCGGATCTCGCCGAAGACCTCACCGTGGGCGTCGCCGACGGCGTCCGCATCGGCTGCGTTGGCCAGGAACATCCGGGTACGGACGACATCGCGGGTTGCCGCGCCGGCCTCGGCCAGCGCTGCCTCGATGATCGCCAGACAGCGACGCGTCTGCACCGCTGCGTCGTCCGGACAGCTGCCATCAGGCCAGACCGGAGCGGTGCCCGAGACGAGCACTCGGTTGTCCACGCGCACGGCACGGCTGAACCCGATCCGGGGCTCGAACGGCGACCCCGACGACACTTGCTGTCTCATGCCGCGACGCTAGCGCGGCCTTCGATGGCCGGTCAGGTGCCGAACTTGAAGCTGAGCAGCCCCACCGGGATTTCACCGAGCACCCCGATGGGGAGGATGCTGCTGAGGCTGACCGGCAGTGCGCATTCCCCGAGTGCCTCGGGAAAGCGGCTTTGCTGTGCAGCGGATGCGGTGACTCCGGCGAAGCGTCCGCCGCCACTCGTCACGGCGAACGCGTAGCAGTCGTTGAACTCGCTGAAGGTTCCGGCGAGCGTGTCGTTTGACTGGCCGACCATGAGCCAGGTTCCGTTGCAATCCAACGGTCCGGAGGGCAGGCAGCCAGGGGAGTAGGTCAGGGTCAGCTTCCAGGACTCGGCGGGGCTCGCAGTCACCGCGGTCAGGGTCTGCGAGTAGCCGGCAGGCGGCCCAGTCTGGATGCCGGAGGTAAGCACGACCACCGTGAGTGAGCTCGGTGCCGCCGCTTGCGCCGGGGTGAGACCGAAGAGCCCGACAGCCATCGATGCGCACAAGGTCGCGACGCCACGTTTCACGCCGGCAAACTAACAGTTAGAGATTCAACCGCGCTACGACCTCGTCCCACAGTTCCTGGTACGCCGTCGCTGCCGGCGAGCTCGGGGCGAACGACGCCACCGGACGTCGTCGCTGGCCCATCCGCTCGATCGTCGCGCTGAGCGGCACGACGGTCTGCGCGATGTCGCCGTAGCTGCCGTGTACGAGCTCGATGACGTCGCGGTGCAGTGCGCGCCGCCGATCGACCATCGACAGGAAGGCGAGGATCCGAGCCTTTCCGTCGCACTCGTTGACGAGGTCGACGAGCTGGTCGAGGGTGCGCATCGACAGTGGAGACGGGACGATCGGCGTCAGGATCAGGTCAGCCGCGCGCACGATGTTCGTCGAGAGCAGCGTTAGACCGGGTGGGCAGTCGAGGACCGCGACGTCGTAGTCGCCGACGATCTCCGCCAGAGCCTTGCCGACGCGCTCCTCGCTCTTCTTGGCGGCCGCCAGGTCGAGGTCCGTGGCGGCGTACGAGCTGCTCGCCGGCAGCACGTCGAGGCGCTCGTCTGCCGTCGCGCGGATCGCGTTCGAGACGTCGCTCTTGCCTTGCAGCAGGTTGCGGCTGCCGCCCTTGACCTTTGCCTTGGTGCGGAGGAGGTAGGTTGCGGCGGCCTGCGAGTCGAGGTCCCAGAGCAGCGTCCGCCGTCCGCTGCGTGCCGCGAGCCAGGCGATGTTGACGGCAGCCGACGTCTTGCCGACTCCGCCCTTCACCGAGTAGCTGGCGATGACCTTCACGACGGTGGATCGTCCCACGGAAGGGTTAACGATCATGGCCGATCGGGCTGTCTGAGAGGGTGTCGCTCGTGTCTGATCCCACTCCCGAAGTCCTTGTGCGTGCCCGAGCCACCGTCCTCGAGACCGGCATCGGACTCGACGCAGCGGGCGTGTTGGCCTGCCTGCAGCTGCCCGACGAGGACGTACCGGCGCTGCTCGAGCTGGCCCATGAGGTTCGCCAGCGGTGGTGTGGCGAGGCCGTCGAGGTCGAGGGGATCGTCAGCGTGAAGACCGGTGGCTGCCCCGAGGACTGCCACTTCTGTTCGCAGTCGGGTCGCTTCGAGACTCCGGTCCGGGCGGCGCGGCTCGACGTCGCGGAGATGGTGCGGGCGGCGCGCGAGACCCGCGAGACCGGGGCGACCGAGTTCTGCATCGTCGCCGCCGTGCGCGGCCCTGACGAGCGGCTGCTGGATGAGGTGCAGGCTGCGATCGAGGCGATCCGCGCCGACGGCAACGACGTACAGATCGCCTGTTCGCTCGGCATCCTGACCCAGGACGACGTTGATCGACTCGTCGCGATGGGTGTGCACCGCTACAACCACAACCTCGAGACCGCGAAGTCCTACTTCGGTTCGGTCGTCACGACGCATTCCTGGGAGGAGCGTCGCGACACCCTCGAGCTGGTCCGGGCGGCCGGTATGGAGGTCTGCTGTGGGGCGATCGTCGGAATGGGCGAGTCACTCGAGCAGCGCGCGGAGCTTGCCGCGCAGCTCGCTGACGTCGCGCCCCACGAGGTCCCGCTGAACTTCCTCGACCCACGGCCGGGTACGCCCTTCGCCGACCTGTCGGTCCTTTCATCGACCGACGCCCTTCGCGCTGTCGGGGCCTTCCGGCTCGCGCTGCCTTCGACAATCTTGCGGTTCGCCGGTGGCCGCGAGGTCACGCTGGGCGATCTGGGGACCCGCGACGGCCTGCTCGGCGGGGTCAACGCGGTGATCGTCGGCAACTATCTGACCACCCTCGGCCGCCCGCCGTCGGCCGATCTGGCGTTGCTCGAGGAGCTGCGCATGCCGATCAAGACGCTGACCTCGGCGCTCTAGTCGCGCCGCTATATGCACTGCACCGGCTGCGGCAAGCCGCGCGAAGTCGGCGACCACACGCGCTGCGTGCGGCGTCAGCCCTACGAGCCGCCGAGGTTCTGCGCCGAGTGCGGCCGCCGAATGGTGGTCAAGGTAACGCCTGTTTCCTATGTCGCGACCTGCTCGGTCCACGGCGAGATCCGTTCTACCTAGCAAGCAGGTCGACGGGCCGTGTCGATGCCCTCGAACGGTCCCCGACATCTGGCGTTCAACATGCCATGATGCGCCCACGCCGACTTCCCCCGGTGGGTTGACGGGAGGGTGCGGTGTCGCGACGAACGTTGCGCACTCTGCTGCTCGGCGGTGCTGCAGCGGCGATGGTCCTTTCTGCTCCGGCACCAGCGTTCGCCTCCGCCGGGTCGGGTCCGTTGCATCTCCCGCCACGAATCAAGATCGACCTGCCTGCCTCGCTGCCCGATCTGACGTTGGCGCTCGGGCCCCAATCAACGCCGGCCGCACCACACGAGGTCATCACCACCCGAGCGACCCACCTCGTTCGCAACAAACCTGCGGCACCGCGGACGCCTCGCCACGTTGGTCGGCTTGCCGTCACTGCGCCCGGTCTGATCTCGGTCGTGCCGATCGGGCCGCTGCCCGCGGCGTTGCGTCCGAGGGTGGCGACAGAGACGGTCCGTTCAGCTGCGCGGACCGGCGGCTCGGACGCGACGATCCTGCGCGCGCCGCCGATCGGCTTCTGGTTCCTGCTGGTCTTGCTCGTGCTGATGTTGGGGTCGACGACGTACCTGGTCGGCGGCCGTCGCCGCTACGTCGGCACCTAGCTGCGGCTACAGAGTCGAGTTGTCGATCACGAAGCGATAGCGCACCTTGCTGTCCACGACGCGGTCGTAGGCCGCGTCGATTTGATCAGCTGCGATCGTCTCGATCTGCGCACCGATTCCGTGTTCGCCGCAGAAGTCGAGCATCTCCTGGGTCTCACGCATTCCACCGATACCTGACCCCGCAAGGCTGCGCCGGTTGGTCATCATCGAGTACGCCCGCACGGACATCGGCTCGGGCGGAGCGCCGACGTTGACCATCGTCCCGTCCAGTCGCAGCAGCGACAGGTATGTGTCGAGTGGCAGCGGTGCGGACACGGTGTTGACGATCAGGTCGAAGCTCTTCGCCAGTGCTTTCAACGCGGACAGGTCGCGCGTCGCGACGTAGTCGGCGGCGCCGAACGCCAGTCCGTCGTCCTTCTTGGCATCGGTCTGGGAGAGCACCGTCACCTCTGCGCCGAGCGCATGCGCGATCTTCACGCCCATGTGGCCGAGTCCGCCGAAGCCGACGATCGCGACTCGCTTGCCCGGCCCGGCATTCCAGTGCCGAAGCGGGGAGTAGAGGGTGATGCCGGCGCACAGCAGCGGCGCTGCAACATCGAGCGGGATCGCGTCGGGGATCCGCGCGACGAAGTGCTCGTCGACGACGATCTGGCTGGAGTACCCGCCAGCGGTGGGCTGGCCGTAGCGATCGATCGAGTTGTAGGTCCCGGTGTTGCCGGGCACGCAGTACTGCTCCTCGCCGAGCAGGCAGTTCTCACACTCGCGGCACGAGTCGACCATGCAGCCGACGCCGACCCGGTCCCCGACGGCGTACGCCGTGACCTCACTGCCTACCGCCTCGACCAGACCAGCGATCTCGTGTCCGGGGACGAGCGGGAACGTGATCTTGCCCCACTCCTCACGCGCGGTGTGGATGTCGGAGTGGCAGATTCCCGCGTAGGCGATTGCGATCACCACGTCGTGCGGGCCGGGATCGCGTCGCTCTATGGTCGTTCGCTCGAACGGGGCCTTCGGGCCGGGCGTCGCCCACGCGGTCACACTGCTCATGGTGGTTACGCTACGCGCGATGACCGGACCGTTTGACGGCGTACGGGTTGTGGAAGTAGCGGCGTGGACCTTCGTTCCCGGAGCCGGCGCGATCATGGCGGATCTCGGCGCGGACGTGATCAAGATCGAGCCGCCAACCGGTGATCCGCAGCGCGGCCTGATGAACTTGATGAACCGAGTCGAGGGTGCGCCGAACCCGTTCATCGAGATTCCCAACCGCGGCAAGCGGAGCGTCACTCTCGACCTGCAAAGCGATGGCGGCCGGGACCTGCTCTATCGACTGGTCGAGACGGCGGACGTGTTCCTCACCAGCTACCTGCCGAAGCTTCGCGGGCGGCTGCGGATCGACGTTGAAGATCTGCGAGCCGTGAATCCGCGGCTGGTCTATCTGCGCGGCTCAGGTTGGGGGAGCGCCGGCCCGAAGACAGATGTCGGCGGGTACGACGCGGCGGCAGCGTGGGCCGGTGGTGGGGCGATGTACAAGCTGACCGAGCCCGGGACCGAGAGCCCAGCGATGCAGCCGGCGGCGTTCTACGACCTGCAGGGATCGAGCTACATCGCTGGTGCGGTCGCGATGGCGCTGTTCAAGCGGGAGCGGACCGGCGAGGGATCCGTCATCGACGTCTCGCTACTGAATGCCGGCATGTGGAGCATGAGCCCGGACATCGTCGCGGCGCCGTACGCGGGTGAGCTGTTTCGCGCGGATCGCAAGAACGCGGGCAATCCGATCGCCAGCTTCTACCGAACCGCCGACGATCGGTGGATCTCGCTGGTCTGCCTGCAGTCGGACCGCTTCTGGGGTGAGCTGTGCGGGCTGATGGGGCGGCCCGAGCTGGCTGATGACCCGCGCTACGTCGACATGGTCGCCCGCTACAAGAACCGTCGTGAGTGCGTCGACGAGCTGGACGCGATCTTCGCGAGCAGGACGATGGCGCAGTGGCGGGAGATCCTCGCCGGCTTCACCGGCGTCTGGTCTGCGGCGCAGACATTTGAAGAGCTGCACGCCGACGACCAGGTGGCTGCCAACCACTACCTGTCCGAGCTGACTGCGGGCGACGGCCGGACGTTTCGCGTTGTGGCCCCGCCGTACCAGTTCGACGAGCAGCCTTCGACGCAAGGCAAGGCTGCACCCGAGCTCGGCCAGCACACCGAAGAGGTGCTGCTCGACGCAGGCCTGGACTGGGAGCAGATCACGACGTACCGAGACAGCGGCGCCCTCGGCTGACCGACTTGTCAGACTCTCAGCGCGCTCAAGCGCGTCCTAAGTCGGACAAGTGTGGCCAGGTGCGGTTTGCCGGCCAGATTGGGAACGCTTTCAACTTCGCAGGCTCGGCGATCGTCTTTAGAGCGGTTGCGAGGCGAAGGAGGGATCGGTGCGGTCCGAGCACGAAGCGACGTTCACGGCGTATGTCTCGTCGCGGTCGTCTGCGCTGCTTCGGTTCGCCTCGTTGCTGACCGGCGATGTCGGGGAGGCCGAGGAGCTCCTCCAGGTTGCGCTGATTCGGCTGGCATCCCACTGGCCGCTTCGGTCAGACGACCCGACGACATACGTAAAGCGGACGTTGACCAATCTGTCCTACGACCGCGGCCGCTCACTGCGGCGCCATCGGCAGCTCGCCATCCGCGCCACCGAACCGGTCCGGGTCGACTTCACCGAGGTGCACGCCGAGTCCGACGCCGTGCTTCGGGCACTCGCGACGTTGCCGCGACGGCAACGGTTGATGGTCGTCCTCAGGTACGTCGAGGGCATGTCCGAACGGGAGGCTGCGTCGGCGGCCGGCTGCTCGGTAGGAACCGTGAAGAGCCAGGCCTCACGCGGCCTGGATCGGCTCAGGCTCGTGCTGGTCGACGAGCTTCGAACTCGTTAGGCGGATGAGATGGATGTGATCACGCAAGCGCTCGAGCGACTGAACGAGGTCGCGTTCGGTGACCTCGAGGCGGCCCCCGATCTCGCCGGCACGGTTCTTGCAAAGCATCGGCAGCGGCGTCGCCGGACAGCTGCAATCACCGGCGTCGCCGGCGTTGCCGTTGTCGCTGCGGCAGCTGCCGTGGCCGTGCAGGCGACGGGTGAGAACGGCTCGTCCGTCACGATAGGGAACCGCACCGGTGGAGCGCCGTGCGCCGACCCACCCGCCTCGGTGCACAACGCGATGCTCTGGCCGTGTCCTCAGCAGACTCCGAACAGCTTCTTTGCCGCCATCTTCGACAAGCCCGACTTCTATCTCACCCCGGGCGCGCCGCATCCGCTGGAACACCGGATCCTGGCGTTCGGTCCGCTCCCCAACAGCAGGCCGGGCAGTGCGGTGGTGGTGGGAGAGTTCTGGCCGGCGAAGAACGCCGAGAGCGCGAGCCTCTTCGTCGCGTACGCGAGTCCCGGCAAGGATCAGATCGGCATCGCGCGACCCGAGGAGCCGAGTGGCCCCAACGGTCCGGTGCCGCAGATGGAAGGCAGCGGAGAGATCTCCGCCAGCGATCGGGCGATGATCCTGATCTCTCCGCCCCGGCTACCTGGCCCGCCTGCGGCAACGACCTGTAGCGAGCTGGCGCAATCGAAGCCGCAGCGCAACCGCGGCTACCTCGCAGCCTGCAGCGACGCTGTCGTCGTACGGTCCGACATCACCTCGGTGCAAGTTGTCCACGACGGCGCCGAGGTCGGATCACCGATAGCCGTCACCGACGGGCTGGCTGGGCTCGCCGGCCCGCAAGAGCAGCGGCCCGGCTGGCGGATCGAGGGTCTCGACAGCTCCGGCGCGGTGGTTCAGACGATTCCGTGGCAGCCAACGGCCTAGCGGTGTCAGGCGTCCCGGGCTACCAACCGAGGGGCCAGGAGTTCGATCCGTGAGCCGATGGGTCCTGCGAGATCACCCGAATCCGAGACCCGTCGATGGTCGCTGCTTCGTCGGTGGCGTGCGTGAGATCGCACTTGCCGTATCCATGGCCGATGCCGAGCAGGACGCGGCGGAACGACGCGTCCAGGGCGGTGCTGAACCCGTCGATGCAGCTCGGGAGCTTCCAGCTCGCTGTGATCGTTCCGGCGGGTGAGAGCCTGACGAGTCGGGTCGGCGAGAAGCTCTGCCGCTCGCAGATCTCACCGGCGAAGATGCCGGCCAGACCCACGAGGGCGACGCCAGGTTGCATCCGTCCTTGTCGCGGACGACGCGGACGTCGTGGAAGCTCGGGTGGCTGCCCGAAAAGATCAGCAGCCACACCGTCAACTGCACCTACACCAAGGGTGGACCCGCGATCAACGTCGTTGCAACGATGTGCCGGCCGTCGAGGCTCCATCGTGGCGCGGTCAACGACAGGGCATTGAGCTGCGGGACGATCGGCTCGTCCCGTGCGCTCTGCCATTCCTCGGCCGAGACCACAACTCGAAGTAGCACACAATGTCGTCCCCGAATCGGACACTCCACCCCAGATCACCCGGCTCGCGGGACGTTGTGTGCTACTTCGGGACGAGGAGGGTCTGCAGGACAGCGACGAGGGCTTCGGGTTGGTCGAACATCGCGTGGTGGGCGGCGTTCGGCAGGCCGACGACCTTGATCCCGTCGCGATGCAGGGCCGAGATCCGCTGGGCCATCGCCTCATCGACCATCCCGTGCTCGCAGCGAACCAAGGTCAGCGGGACCTCGAGCTTGGGGATGAGGTCGCGGACCCAGCCCCGCTGACCGAACAGGCCCGGGTCGAACTTCCAGGTCCAGCCACCGTCCACCTCGCGAAGCGACTCGACCGCGATGTGACGTGCGACGTAGTCGAGGACGACGTCCTGACCCGGTACTGGGCGGAACCGGCTGACTGCGTCTTCGAGCGTCGGGTAGACCTTCGTAGGTGGTCGCCGCTCGGCGATCGGTGCCTCCTCGGGCGGTTGCTCAGCAAGGGGTGAGTCGATCGCGATGATCGAGGCGACGGTGCCGGGCTGAAGGACGGCCGCGAACACCGACACCCAGCCGCCCATGCTGTGGCCGATGAAGATGGCTGGACCAAGGCCCTCGGCGAGGACCGGACCGGCTGCCTCGACTGCCCACTGGCCTCGCTCGTACTCGGATTTCCACGCACTGTCACCGTGACCGCTCAGGTCCGGCGCGATGACTCGGCGGTCAACGGCGAGCTGCGGCGCGATGTGATCCCACCACGAAGAGTTCGCGGCACCACCGTGTAGCAACACGATGCTCGGAAGGTCGCTCTCCTCAC
The DNA here is from genome assembly GCA_036267875.1 of Mycobacteriales bacterium. GTDB lineage: Bacteria > Actinomycetota > Actinomycetes > JAFAQI01 > JAFAQI01 > DASZTV01. The sequence continues at coordinate 2,003 of DATAVE010000018.1, read as the reverse complement.
CTGGGGTCGGGCCCCACGCGCGGTAGTGGATCCGCGCGCCGTCAACGTCGACGTCGTGGTGCGTCGGCTTGGCAGCGATCGCCTCGCTGAACCAGCCAGGTTCGCCAGATGGCATAGACACGGAGCGTCAGTCGCTCGATGGGAGCGGCTTCGACTCCTTTGTGACCAGCGGTACGCCGTTGCCGGCGAGCGTGCCGTCGCCGCCCTTGGTCACCAGCAGCTCGAGGGTTCCGTCGGCGTCATCGGTCGTGTAGCGCTTGCCGAGCAATGTGCCCTCGTCGAGGCCGGCCGCGGGCGTCCCACCTTCGGTGACGTCGGTGCCGAGCTCGACCATCGGCGTTCCGCCGCAGGACAGCTCGAGCTCGTCGGCGGGAACCCGTACGACGATGACCTCGGTGGTGCAGACCTGGCTGCGCAGCCGCTGTCCGGACTTGAGTGGCACGTGCTGCTCCTCATCGGTGGGCGTATCTGGCGGTACTACGGCTTCGTAGCGATCGGTGTTTGTGTGATGATGCCATTTGATGACTGCCACAGACACTCCCGCCCGGATCGCACTTGTCGATTACCTCGCGCTAGATCCGCAGCCGCACCTCGTCGCGCAAGAGTGCACGCACTGCGGTGCGCGCTATTTCGATCACCGTGACGCCTGTGCCAGCTGCTTCGAAGCCGACTTCAAGGCCGTCGATGTTCCGACGAGTGGCGAGGTCACGTCCTTCACGATCGTGGCCTACGCGCCGCCCGGCGTCGAGGCGCCGTTTGTCGCGGCGGTCGTCGACTGCGGCGGCACTCCGGTCCGCGGCAACCTGAGAGATGTCGCACCCGATCCCGAGCATGTCACGCTCGGCATGAAGGTGGCACTCACGACGTACTCACTCGGCACCGACAGCGCGGGGACCGAGGCCATCGGCTTCGGGTTCGCGCCCGCGTAAGGAGACAGCAATGGCTAGTGGCGACGTCTGGATCCTCGGGATCAGGATGACCAAGTTCGGCAAGCACCCCGAGATCGACTCGGTGGGGCTTGCCGCGCAGGCGGCGCGAGGTGCACTCGCCGACGGTGGGGTCTCGATGCGCGACATGGGCGTGCTCGCGGCCGGAAACCTCATGGGAGGCGGTGCGCTCGGTCAGCAGCTGCAGAAGCAGATCGGCCAGACCGGCATTCCCGTCTACAACGTCGCCAACGCCTGCGCGACCGGAGCGACCGCATTGCGCACTGTCGTGATGGCGATCAAGTCCGGAGAGGTCGACATGGGTCTCGCGGTCGGCGTCGAGAAGCTGTCGGGTGCCGGCCTGCTCGGCGTCGGCGGCGCGAAGAAGCAGGGCGACACCTGGGAGCCATCCGGCCGGCAGGGCGCGATCATGGGTCTCGACGGCCGCGTCGGCACCGAGAACATGCCGGGCACCTTCGCCCAGATCGGCATGGAGTACGGCCACAAGTACGGCGGCGTGAGCTTCGAGCTCTTCGCGCGGATCAGCGAGAAGAACCACATGCACTCGACGCTGAATCCGCTCGCGGCATACACGAAGGCCATGTCGCTCGAGCAGATCATGGGCGACATGATGATCGCGTATCCGAACACGCGGCCGATGTGCTCGGCCAACTGTGACGGCGCTGCGGCCGCAGTCCTCGTCAGCGATGAGAAGCTCAAGACGCTGTCGACCGACCAGCGCAAGCGCGCAATCCGGATCGCGGCGTCGGTGCTGACCACTGACCCTTACGAGGCCGGCTGTCAGGTTTTGCCGAACGTCAACACGCTGACCCGTAACGCCGCCAAGCAGGCATACGAGACGGCTGGGGTTGGGCCCGAGGACCTCGACCTGGTCGAGCTGCATGACTGCTTCGCCACCGCGGAGCTCGTGCACTACGACAACCTGATGCTCTGCGGCGAGGGCAACGCGGTCGACTTCTTCTCCTCCGGCGCGGCACATCGCACCGGCTCAACGCCCGTCAACGTCTCCGGCGGTCTGCAGTCGAAGGGTCACCCGATCGCGGCTACCGGCATCGC
>DATAVE010000017.1:0-20565 GCA_036267875.1 Mycobacteriales bacterium | reverse complement strand
GTCTTTCCGGACCACTGGTCGTTCATGCTCGGCGAGATCTGCCTCTACAGCTTCGTCATCCTGCTGCTGTCGGGCGTCTACCTGACGCTGTTCTTCCACGCCGACCAGCAGAACGTCATCTACAACGGCTCCTACCAGCCGTTGCGCGGCGTACAGATGACCGAGGCCTACGCCTCGACGCTGCACATCTCCTTCGATGTGCGCGGCGGCCTGCTGATGCGCCAGATCCACCACTGGGCAGCGCTGCTGTTCGTGACGTCGATCGTCGTGCACATGTTCCGGGTGTTCTTCACCGGAGCGTTCAAGAAGCCGCGCACGGTCAACTGGCACATCGGCACGATCCTGCTGATCCTCGGCATCCTCGAGGGCTTCGCGGGCTACTCGCTGCCGGACGATCTGCTCTCCGGCACCGGTCTTCGGATCGCCTACTCGGTAGCCGAGTCCATCCCCGTTGTCGGGACGTACGTCTGCTACTTCCTGTTCGGCGCGAAGTATCCGGGCACGGACATCATTTCTCGGCTGTTCATCATTCACGTGCTGCTGATCCCGGGCATCCTGCTCGCGCTGATTGCTGCGCACATGATGATCCTGTGGCACCAAAAGCACACCGACTTCCCTGGGCCTGGCAAGACCGAGCAGAACGTGATCGGGACGAAGTTCTACCCGGGCTTCTTCCTCAAGACCAACGGCTTCTTCTTCATGGTCTTCGGCATGGTCACCGCGCTCGCGGCGTTTGCCCAGATCAACCCGGTGTGGCTGTACGGGCCGTACAACGCAGGACAGGTGTCGGCGGGCTCACAGCCTGACTGGTACATCCTGTTCCTCGAGGGCTCGCTGCGCATGATGCCCAACTGGGAAACCCATATTTGGCATCACACGATCAGCTGGAACATCCTGATCCCCGGCGTGATCATCCCCGGGATCATGTTCAACCTGATCGCGCTCTACCCGGCGATCGAGTCCTGGGTGACGAAGGACAAGGGCTACCACAACCTGCTCGACCGGCCTCGCGATGTGCCCGTGCGTACCGGTCTCGGTGTGATGTCGCTGACCTTCTACATGATCCTGGTTGCCGCAGGCGCCAACGACATCCTCGCCAACACCTTCCACTGGTCGCTGCAGGCGACCACGTGGGTGCTGCGGGTGCTGCTGATCGCGCTGCCACCAATCGCCTTCAAGGTCACCAAGCGGATCTGTCTGGGCTTGCAGCACGAGGACGAGAAGAAGCTCCATCATGGGGTCGAGAGCGGAATCATCCGAAGGCTGCCGTCTGGGGCGTACGTCGAAGCGGACGTTCCACTGCCGGCGGACAAGGCCGCGGTCCTCGCCAAGCAGATCGGCTACGACCCGCACCACGGTCACAACGGTCATGCCGCAATCGGCGCAGGTGCAAACGGTCACTCGAACGGCCATGTGGACGAGACTGCCGAGGGCATCAAGCGCCCGGTCGCCATCGCCGCCAAGGTGCAGAGCAAGCTGGCTGCGTTCTGGGACGAGCCCCGCGAGACGGTGCCCGACACCCAGCCCCACCCCGAGGACTAACCCATCCGGTTTGTGAAGGCCTGGCCGTAGAGCCCGCTACCGATAGGTCTGCACGAACCCTGCTCGCTAGAGCAGGAAGGTGAAGAGCGGGGAGCCCGGCGGGACCTGCTCGATGGTGAGCGGGCTAGCGGCCATTCGCTCGAGCAGCGACGGCAGATCTGCGGCGTTGTCGAGCTCGATGCCGACCAGTGCCGGTCCGGTCTCGCGGTTGTTCTTCTTGACGTACTCGAAGACGACGATGTCTTCGCCCTGTGAGAGCACGACATCGAGGAAGTAGCGCAGTGCGCCGGGCTCCTGCGGAAACGTGACAAGGAAGTAGTGGCGAATCCCCTCGTGCAGCAACGATCGTTCGACGATCTCGCCGTACCGGCTGACGTCGTTGTTGCCGCCTGAGACGACGCAGACGACGGGTCCCGTCGGCTTGCGGCCGAGGTAGTGCCGCGCGGCCGCGCTTGCCAGAGCCCCGGCGGGCTCGGCGATGATCCCCTCGGCCTGGTAGAGCTCGAGCATCTCGGTGCAGACGGCGCCTTCCGGCACGGTGACGATCTCGTCGACCAGCTCGCGCACGATCGCAAAGGTGCGAGCACCCACCTCGCGGACGGCAGCGCCGTCGACGAAGGTGTCAAGCTCCGCCAGCGTGACCGGAGCCCCAGCCGCGAGCGCGGCAGTCATGCTCGCCGCACCAGCAGGCTCAGCACCGACGAGTCGGGTCTGCGGAAGGTGCTCGCGCAGCCAGAGGGCCATGCCGGCGATCAGTCCGCCACCACCAACCGGGATGACCACGGTGTCGATCGCAGCGCTGTGTTGTTCGGCGAGCTCCACCGCGACACTGCCCTGCCCCGCGATCGTGCGCAGGTCATCGAACGGATGGATGAGTACCGCGCCGGTCTGCCGTGCCTCGGCGGCCGCTGCTGCGCCCGCGTCGTCGTACGTGCTCCCGATGATGACCTGCTCGACCCACGATCCGCCGATGGCCGCGATCCGTTGGCGCTTCTGCCGCGGCGTACTCGCCGGCAGAAAGACCCGCCCCTTGATCTCGAGTGCCGCACAGGCAAACGCCACACCCTGGGCGTGGTTGCCGGCGCTGGCACAGACGACACCGAGTGCCCGCTGCTCCTCACTGAGCGCCACGATCGCGTTGTAGGCGCCGCGGACCTTGTAGGAGCGGCACAGCTGCAGGTCTTCGCGCTTGAGCAACACCGGAACGCCAAGCTCGGCGCTAAGGCGGTCGCTCGGCTCGAGAGCGGTAGGCCGGACGATGCCGCTCAACCGCACGGCGGCTTCGGCGACGTCGGCGGCAGTGAGGGAGGCGGCCACCGGATGACGCTAGCCCGATGGCGCTGCTTGCCGACCTGGGCCAACCAGTTGCCCGCGGCATGCGTCTGAACGCATGATGAGAGACCCTCGTCGCGACTTCCCCACGACTCGGCGGCTGGATCGATGCTGACTGAAAGACACGCGCACTGGCGCGGCCTCGATGGCCTGCGCGCAGTGGCGGTCGTCGCCGTCGTGATCTACCACTTCTCGCCGATGACGCTGCCCGGCGGCTATCTCGGCGTCGACATCTTCTTCGTGATCAGCGGCTATCTGATCACCCGGCTGATCACCGAGGAGTTCCTCCGACGGCACCGGCTGGATGCGCCGGCGTTCTACACGCGCCGAGCGCGACGGCTGTTGCCGGCACTGGCGATCGTCCTAGCCACCGTGGGTGCGAGCTCGCTGATCTGGCGCGATCAGCTCGCGACCGTGCGCCCCGGCATCGTCTTCTCTGCGCTGTTCAGCGCCAACTGGTGGCTGGCGTTCGCCCACCAGCCGTACTTCGTCGCGACGGGCCGGCCGAGCATGCTGCAGCATCTGTGGTCGCTCGGCGTCGAGGAGCAGTTCTACTTGCTCTGGCCGCTGATCGTCGCGGCAACGTTGGGTGCCAGCTGGCGGCGCCTCGCTCATCGCGAGCTCGATCCGCGGGCCGAGGTACGCCGCCTCGTGATGCCGCTGAGTGTCGTAGCCGTTGTGCTCGCGCTGCTGTCGACCGGCCTGACCTGGATTCTGGCCGACCACTCCAACGTGCCCTACGGCAGCGACGGTTCGACGCTCTACTACGGCACCGACACACACGCCATGGGCTTGCTGCTGGGTGCCGCACTAGGCGCGTGGGCGGTCGCACGATCGACGTCTCCCGCCTCGCGGGTCACGATCCCGGCGCCGGTGGTCGAGCTGCTCGGCGCGGCTGCCCTCGTCGGCATGCTCGTGCTGACCAGGACCTACGGCGCCTACTCCCACACTCTCTATCGCGGTGGGTTCCTATACGTCGCCGCACTCGTGACGATCGTGATCGCCGCCGCGACGCGACCGGCAAGTCGCCTCGGCGCCGCCTTGGATGCCCGGCCGCTTCGTTGGATCGGCGTGCGGTCCTACAGCATCTATCTCTGGCACTGGCCGATCGCGGTCGTCACCCGACCTGGGCTCGACACATCGATGCCGACCTGGCTCGACCAGCTGCTGCGCATCACGCTGACGGTTGCGCTGGCCGATGCGACGTACCGGTTCGTCGAGACCCCGGTACGCAAGATCGGCTTCACTGGAGCAATGAAGCAGCTCGCGCGCTACCTGCGACGTACCGGACTGCCCTCGCCGGCTCGGCCGGCCTTCGCCGGGCTCTCGCTGATCCCGGTGCTGGCGATTGGCGTACTGGTGATCGCTCCGCCCGCGCCGCGACCGGCGGCGGCGCTCGCGAGCAAGGGTGGCACTCACCTTTCGCTGAACCTGCCTGCCGCCGATACGCAGCCGATCGGTCCCGGCGTCGGCCAGGCCGCTGCCGCGCACCGGCTGCCGAAGATCAGCGGCTTCGGTGACTCGGTGATGCTCGACGCCCGCGAGACGCTTGCGCGGGCTTTTGGCGGCGGGACGATCGACGCCGTCGTCGGCCGCCAGCCGGTCGACATCCTCGACGACGTCATGAAGGAAGCGCGGATCCAGCAGCTCAACCCGATCGTGATCATCCATGCCGGCAACAACGGCCTGATCGACCCCAACCAGCTCGAGCGCGTGCTTGCTTTCCTGGACGGGCCGGTATCGACCGAGGTCCAAGTCGTCCTCGTGCTGAACGACCACCTCGACCCGTACGACCACTCGTGGCAAACGCCGAACAACACGATGCTCGCCCACGTGGTGCCGCGCTACCGCAGGGCGGTCTTCGTCAACTGGAACCAGGTCGCGAGCCAGCATCCGAGCTGGCTGTACTCCGACGATCTGCACCTGAAGCCGAACGGCGCGCTTGGCTACGCCAAGCTGCTGGCCGCGACGTACCGGCATTGGGTCACGAAGCACACCCCGAAGCCAACGCCGACGCCAAAGCCAACCAAGACAGCGACGCCAACGCCGTTCCCCCTCCCAACGAGCTCCTCGTAGCGAACTGGTCGCGAATCCGTACAGCACGCGGCGCCCGAAGCGCGCGGCTAGCCTGTCGGCCAGCACGACAGCGATCGGTGAGATCCGGAACCTACGAGGGGCGTCAGGCGATGCGTGTTCGACGAGATTCAGCGGTCGCCATGTGTCTGGCCATCTGTGCCGTGACGGCAATGGCACCAATAGCAGCGGCAGCGACCCGATCGCCGAGGACGCCCGGGCACTCGCTGAACATCATCGACTCGACTATCAAGTTCGAGCAGGTCACGGACCACGGGTTCGTCATCCACGTCAGCGTCAACCCGGCCGGTGCGAGCTCAACCGTTTACGCGGCTGTGAAAGGCAACGGGGAGCGCGTACGAACCCGCAAGGTCGGGATCGGCAGCGGGTCCGCTCCGGTTCCTGTCACGTTGCACGTGTCCGGACTTCTCCCCCATGCGAACTACCGGGTGACGATCTGGGCGTACAACGTCGCTGTTGGCGAAAACACCCCGGATTTCGGTGTGCGAACGCGATAGCGCGCCCAGCCGCGTGGAGATCCCGGACGCCACGAGATCAGTCGTCGGGGTTTGGACGGCGGCGTTGGACCTTGGTTGAGCCACGCTGCTTCTTGGCCTCGATCCGGCGCTCCTTTGCGGCCTTCGACGGCCTGGTAGGCCGACGAGGCGGCGGGGGTGGTGCCACGGCGTCGGCCAGCAGCGATGCGAGCCGCGCCATGGCGGCCTCGCGGTTCTGTAGCTGAGAACGCTCCGTCTGGTTGGTGACGGTGATCACGCCGTCCACCAGGCGGCTGCTGAGCCGCTCCAGGGCCCGCTGCCGGTACGTCGTACCGAGCGACGGAGAGCCGGCAACGTCAAAGGACAGCTCCACTCGGCTGTCGGAGGTGTTCACCGACTGCCCGCCAGGGCCAGACGAGCGCGAGAACCGCCACGAGAGCTCGCCAACCGGGATCGTGAGGCGGGCGTTCACCCGCAGATCCCCGGTCATGTGCTCATTCTCCCGCGCCACAGGCGTTACGCCGAACGGGTTGATCATGCCCGCGGACACTCAAGTGTGGGACGATCTACGTCGAAATCACACTTGTGTCATTCGCTGGGACTGAAACGACGCTGGGGGCAACCGTGAAGACTTCCCCAGTGATGCGCCTGCTCGCTGATGGCATCCCGCTGAGCTTGATCTGCGACCTCGTGAGCACCCTCGAGCCGGACTCCATCGCCATCAACAGCGTGGAGCGACCGATGGGTGACCCGATCTGGCACGACGCCGCCTCGGACGTCGTCACAGCCTGGCGCCAAGCCGCTTCAGAGTAGGCAAGCGACCGCTTCCGACCAGGAAGCGTTAGACGGGTGCGTCTTCCCCGTAGTACTCGAACAGCATCGAGCCGACTGCCGGTACGGCGAACGCCGCGCCCAGGAAGACCATCCACCAGCCGAAGACCACGCCAGCGAAGATCACCGCGGCCGAGCCTGCGCACCACAGCGGCGCCCAGCTGTACGGGCTGAAAAAGCCCATCTCCCCTGCGCCGTCGGCGATGTCCGCGTCATCCAGGTCCTCCCAGCGGGCGTCGATCCGCCGGCCGGTCATGAACATGTACGTCGAGACGAGCGCACCCAGGCAGACGCCAAGCGCGAGCGCCGTCGTACCCGTGGGGTCGTGCGAGGTGAACCAGTAGACGACGTCGGCGCCCGCGAGGAAGACCGCGATGAACCCGAAGAGGTAGCCCTCGACCTTCATAGCTAGGCCTCCACCTCGACCGGAAGCGAATGCTGTTCAGCTAGCCCCGCGAGATGCGGATAGTGAAGGTCGAACGCCGGCCGCTCTGAGCGGATTCGCGGAACCGAAGTGAAGTTGTGCCGTGGCGGCGGACACGACGTCGCCCATTCCAGCGAGTTGCCGTAGCCCCATGGATCGTCGCCGACGACGCGTTCGTTCTTGCCCGCCCAACTTCGCCAGGCGTTGTACATGAACGGCAGCATCGACAGACCCAGGATGTAGGCGCCGATGGTCGAGACCATGTTCAGCGTCGTCCAGCCATCGCTCGGTAAGTAGTCGGCGTACCTGCGTGGCATGCCTTCCACACCCAGCCAGTGCTGGACCAGGAACGTCGTATGGAAGCCGATGAACAGTGTCCAGAAGTGGATCTTGCCGAGCCGCTCGTCGAGCATCGTGCCGGTCATCTTCGGCCACCAGAAGTAGAAGCCGGAGAACATCGCGAACACGACCGTGCCGAACAGCACGTAGTGGAAGTGCGCGACCACGAAGTACGAGTCGGACACGTGGAAGTCGATCGGCGGCGCGGCCAGCATGACGCCGGTCAGACCACCGAGCAAGAACGTGATCAGGAACCCGATCGCGAACAGCATCGCCGTATCGAACGAGATCGCGCCCCGCCACATCGTGCCGATCCAGTTGAAGAACTTCACACCCGTCGGTACGGCGATCAGGAAGCTCAACAGCGAGAAGAACGGCAGGAGCACCGCGCCGGTGGCGAACATGTGGTGCGCCCACACGGTGATCGACAGGCCGGAGATCGAGATCGTCGCGAAGACCAGGCCCTTGTAGCCGAAGAGAGGCTTCCGGCTGAAGACAGGGATGACCTCAGAAATGATGCCGAAGAACGGCAACGCGACGATGTAGACCTCGGGATGGCCGAAGAACCAGAACAGGTGCTGCCAGAGCACGGCACCACCGTTGTTCGAGTCGAAGACGTGAGCGCCGAACTTGCGATCCGCCTCGAGCGCGAACAACGCTGCGGCGAGCACCGGGAAGGCGACCAGCACGAGGATCGACGTGAACAGGATGTTCCAGGTGAAGATCGGCATCCGGAACATCGTCATGCCGGGTGCGCGCAGGCAGATGATCGTCGTGACGAAGTTGACGCCACCGAGGATCGTGCCGAAGCCGGACAGCGCCAGACCCATGATCCACAGGTCCGCACCGGGGCCAGGCGAGTGCAGCGCGTTGGACAGGGGTGCGTAGGCGAACCAGCCGAAGTCAGCGGCGCCGTTCGGCGTCAGGAAGCCCGACATCATGATCAGACCGCCGAACAGGAACAGCCAGTAGCTGAACATGTTCAGACGCGGGAACGCGACGTCAGGCGCGCCGATCTGCAGCGGCATGATGACGTTCGCGAAGCCGACGAACAGTGGCGTTGCGAAGAACAGCAACATGATCGTGCCGTGCATCGTGAACATCTGGTCGTAGGTCTCAGCGCTGAACAGCTGCTGGCCCGGCCGGGCGAGCTCAGTACGCATGAGCTCGGCCATGATGCCGCCGATGATGAAGAACACGAACGAGGTCGACAGGTAGAGCAGCCCGATCACCTTGTGGTCGGTGCTGGTGATCCAGCGAACGACCCGGCTGCCGGGTACGACGTGAACGCGGGCGGGACGAAGCCGCTCGACGACGGGAGGCGCGGGCTCGACGACGGTCATGAGAGGTAGCCTCCCGGCTTCGGTCCCTTGGTCGGCCCCGTATACAGCGTGTACTCGTCATTGGTGCCGGCCGCGGCTTGCGCCTTGGCCTTGATCAGCCACGCCGCGTAGTCGGCTTGGGAGACCGCCTTGACCGTGAACAGCATCCGGTCGTGGTCGATGCCGCAGAACTCCGCGCAGCGACCCTGGAACGTGCCCGGGGTGGTGATGGTCACCTCGAACTCGTTCGGGTGGCCGGGGATCACGTCGCGCTTGAAGAGGAACGGGATCACCCAGAACGAGTGGATGACGTCCGGCGAGGTCAGGTAGAAGTCGATCGGCTTGCCGACCGGGACCACCATCTGCGGCGACTCACCCGGCCGGCCGGTGATCGACAGGCCGTCCTCGAGGTAGTTGAACTGCCAGGACCACTGGAAGCCGACGACACCCATCTGCACGGTGCCCGGCGCGTCAGTGATCTTGTCTTCCTTGTTCTCACCGATTGCCGTGAAATAGAACAAAACGGACACGACCACGATCGGGATGAACGTGTACATGACCTCGATTGGCAGGTTGTAACGCACCTGGCGAGGCATCTGGTCATCCGAGCGGCGCCGGAACGCCACGCACGCGACGATGATCATCGCGAGGACGATCCCGCCGACGACTGCGGAGGCGATCAGGGCGCCCTGCCACAGGTGCAGCGCGTCACGGCCCTGCTTGGTGACCGGCTGTGGCCAGCCGCCTCGTTCCCACTTGGCGGCCTCGCCCGTACAACCACTCGCCGTGAGCATCACGGCGGGGATCAGGGCAAGTCGGGCTACCCGGAAGGAGCGTCGGAGCACGGGAGAAACTTAACGCAGCCCCTGCGCGCTCATGTGAGCAGGGGCGGCGTGTCTCACCTACAGGTGTGAGGCGATCTCGGCGGCAGCGTCCTCGCCGTACGCCGTTGCGAGCCTCGAGCGGGCCGCAGCAGCGTCGAGGGTGTACTCCTGCGGGCCGAGGCTCTCCAGGCACCGCGTGGCGAGCAGCGAGCCCAGTTGAGCGCCGCGCTCGAGACTCAGGTCCCATGACCGTCCCGCCAGGAAGCCCGCGCGGAACGCGTCACCGACGCCGGTCGGGTCGACGATCTTGTCCGCCGGCACGACGCCGACTCGCAGCTCGTCCTGGCCGTTCTGCTCGATCAGTACGCCGTCAGCGCCGTGCGTGGTCACGCGCGTGCCCACGGCCGCGAGCACCTGCTCGGCGGACATCCCGGTCTTGCTCTCCAGCAGCGCGGCCTCGTAGGCGTTGCAGAACAGGATCTGAGCGCCGTCCAGCAGCGTCATGATGGCGGCACTGTCTAGCGAGGCCAGCTGCTGGGACGGGTCCGCGGCGAACGGCACGCCGTTGTCGCGGCAATACGCCGCGTGGGCAACCATCGCGTCCGGAGCGTTAGGGCTGATCAGGACCAGATCGAGCTGGCCGAGCGTGCCGAGGTCGATCTGGGCCGACTCGGCCATCGCGCCCGGGTAGAACGACGCGATCTGGTTCTGGTCGGTGTCCGTCGTACACACGAACCGCGCGGTGTGGCGCGTTTCGGAGACCCGTACGCCGGAGGTGTCGACCCCGTGGCGCTCGAGCCAGTCTCGGTATTCGCCGAAGTCGGCGCCGACCGCGCCGACCATCAGTGGGCTCAGGCCGAGGTTGCCGAGGCCGAAGCAGATGTTCGCCGCGACGCCGCCTCGGCGTACGTCGAGGTCGTCGACCAGGAACGACACCGAGATCGATGCCAGCTGGTCGGGCAGAAGCTGCTCGGCGAACCGGCCGGCGTAGGTCATCAAGTGGTCGGTGGCGATGGATCCGCTGACGGCGATGCGCATGCTGCGCAAACTACCGATGAGTAAGGCTTTTGCTACTCACGGGTCACCCTTACGGTCCGAGTCATGTCTCCCGGCCAAGCAACGCTCGAGCACGGAACCGGCACGCTCGCCGACCTGATTGCCGATGCGCTGGCGATTCCGGCCGCGGCGTACGGCGTGTCCAAGTACGCCACCACGCGGGTCATCGAGCTCGTTGAGCCGGCCCGCTCGCTCGTGATCGCGATCCCCGAGGCCGCTGCGACAGCCTTCGCCGACTACTTCGGCTAAATCGCGCATGGGCAAAGTGGCATTACCCGCAGATTAGTGTCCGGTTTGCACCCTTTGCGGTGATTCTCATGCGGGCAAAGCCACATTGCCCGCAGGCGAACCGAGCTGGAACGCCGTCGGGCAGCAAAAAGGGGGCCGGCTGAGCCGACCCCCTCATTGCAAGCTTCTGCCTTAGTTGAACGAGTCCCCACAGGCGCAGGAGCCTGTGGCGTTCGGGTTGTCGATCGTGAAGCCCTGCTTTTCGATCGTGTCCACGAAGTCGATGGTCGCGCCGGAGAGGTATGGAACGCTCATCCGGTCCACGACGACCTTGACGCCGCCGAAGTCGGTGAAGGTGTCGCCCTCGAGCTCACGCTCGTCGAAGAAGAGCTGGTAGCGCAGGCCCGAGCATCCGCCCGGCTGCACCGCGATCCGCAGCGCGAGGTCATCGCGACCCTCCTGCTCGAGCAGGTTCTTCACCTTGATCGCAGCCGTGTCGGAAAGCACGACCGACTGAGTGGTGGTCTCGACGCTGGTGTCCTGCACGGTCATTTGGGGATTCTCCTCGGCTGACTGGTAGCTCCACTGTACGCAACCAAGCCCGTCGCGACCCTGTTCCCGCTCAGCGAGTCCACTCGCGGGCAACTGCCGCTCCCAAGCGTCGTACGCCGTCGGCCCCTGCCGCAAGAGCCGCCTCCGCCGATCCCAGCTGATCGGCGACCGACCAGACCTCGTCGATCCCGTGCGCGGCGGCATCCCGGCTGCCGATCTGCGCCTGGCCGGCCGCGACTACGCACGGCACCCCGGCAGCCTGAGCGCGCTGCGCCACGCCGGAGGCGACCTTCCCGCTCATCGAGGTGGCGTCGAAGCGGCCCTCCCCCGTGACGACCAGGTCCGCACCCTCGATGGCGGACTCGAGCCCGACCGCCGTCATGACGACATCAGCCCCCGACTCGCGCTCGGCCCCGAGGGCCATCAACCCGAAACCGAGCCCGCCGGCTGCACCCGCACCGGGCTTGTCGCGAAGCCCCGGCATGCCGACTTCCGCCTCGACGCGATCGGCCCAGCGCTCGAGCGCAGCGTCGAGCGACATGATCGCGGCCTGGTCAGCGCCCTTCTGCGGCCCGTAGACCGCAGTTGCGCCATAGAGACCGAGCAACGGGTTGTCGACGTCGGTCGCAGCGACCAGCCGGACCCCGAGCGCGGGATCGGGACCGAGCGCTTCCCAGAGACCCTGGCCACCGTCGTTCGTGCCCGACCCGCCGAGACCGACCACGACCGTCGCTACGCCAGACACCACTGCGGCTGCGGCAACGAGCTCGCCCACGCCGTACGTCGTTGCCGTCCTCACGTCGCCTTCAAGCTCGCGAAGCTCTTCCAAGCCGCAAGCAACGGCCGACTCGACGTACGCCGTATCGCCGGCAACCAGGAACTCGCGGGTTCGGACCACGCCGGTCGGGCCTTGCGCCTCGACCTCGACGAGGTGCGATCCCGGAATCGCCGCCAACAGCGCAGCGAGCATCCCCGGGCCGCCATCGGAGACCGGCGCGAGGATCAGCTCGTCGTCCGGCGAGACCTCGAGCCAGCCCGCCGCGAACGCCTCCGCCGCGGCGGCGGCAGTCAACATGCCGCCGAAGGAGTCCGGCGCAACAACAACTCGCATGACGCCATCTCACCTGACTGCTAGGCAGAGCACATGGCTGAGGTGACCGTTCGCCCGATGACGGAAGCCGACTTGGACGCCACCGTGAAGGCCCAGCTGGCCGCATTCACCGATCTCGACCGGCGTAACAACGACCCGGTTCCGGACATCACCGACGCGATGGTCGAGCGGCAGCGAGTCCGCCATCAGCACTTCCTCGAACACGACCCCGATGGCGCGTTCGTCGCGGTCGCCGACGACGCCGTCGTCGGCTGCGGGCTGGCGCTTCGTCGCGACAGCCTCTGGGGTCTGTCACTTCTGGTCGTCGACCCGGCCGTTCAGTCGACGGGGGCCGGCCGCAAGCTCCTCGACGCGACGTTGCGCTACGCCGAGGGCTGTGATCTCGGCGTCATCCTCTCCAGCAACGACCATCGCGCGATCCGCGCCTACGCGACGAGCGGCCTGTCACTGTTCCCACAGGTCATGGCGTCCGGCAAACCGACTCTCGACAAGGCGCCCAAGTCCGTGACGAGAGTGCGCGACGCAAGCGCGGCCGATGCCGACTTCGCCAACGAGATCGACCGCCTGGTGCGCGGCGCGGGCCGTGGTCCCGACCACGCGTGGATCATCAAGATCGCACCGATGTACGTCGTCGACGACAAGGCGGGCCGTGGCTACGCCTACCTGCGCAATGGCGAGGTCTACCTGCTTGCCGCCACGGACGAGGACACGGCGACCACGCTGTTGTGGCGCTGCTTCGCCCATGCCGCCGACGAAGGCATCGACGCGACCGTCGAGCACATCACCGGCGAGCAGCAATGGGCGATATCAGCAGCACTGGACGCGAGGCTCTCGATCAAGCCGGGTGGTCCGGTGTTCTGGCGCGGTACGACGCCACCGCGCGCCTACATCCCGTCAGGCGCGTTCCTCTGAGCCGAGCGCCTACGTCCCCTCGGGATTGCTCGGGTCGGTCTGCGTCACCCAGAGGATCTGGCTGCCCTCGACCTTCGACAAGGTGTGCGTCCCACCGGGTCCCTGCAGGATCGCGGGCGCGGTCGGTACGGCGTCGAACTCGCCGTCGGGTGAGTTCTTCACCTCCTGCCACTTGCCGGGCTGGATCACGGCGTAGCCATCGGAGTTGCCGGCGACGGCGATCGCGCGCGGCTGCACGAGCTGCCATTTGCCGCCGGCGTACTTCACGACGACACCGTTGACCGCGTAGTGGCCCTTCGAGATCTTGATGTAGCCGCCGTGCAGCGCCAGCCAGGGCGTGTCCTGCTTGCCGACGAAGGTCGAGTCGACCAGCCGCCAGTCGGCCTTGTTGGTGCCGTAGTGCCCGAGCTGGCGACGAGTGTGCGAGCCAGTCATCGCGTACTCGTCGAACAGCGAGCTCGGCCCAAGGCCGTCGAAGTCCTGGTGGTTGCCACGCTCGACCAGCAGGTGCTTGCCGTCAGGGCTGACCGCGTCAATGTTCGCCGTCACCGCGCGGTAGTCCAACCCGACGACGTAGGTGTGCAGGACGGTGTGCTTGCCGGCGAACGTCGTCAGCCGGAGCCGTTCGGTATCGACGTCGCTGTTCGCCGACCCGGTTGAGTCCACGTCGACGACACCACCTTGGTACGTCGCAACCGGATACGCGTTGCCCTCGTGCAGCGAGACGTAGTGCGGCGTCGGCTTCAGCACCAGCCTCGCCGTCCGTGCGCCTTCGACGATCAGCTGGCTGCCGGAGAAGCCGAGCGGATACGCCGCGCCGGGGACGGTGATCGTCTTGCCGCTGTACATGTTGCGTACGGCGACGCGCTCGCTGACCTCGACGCGCCCGTACGTCTTGTCGGGCTTGAAGGTCTCCTCCTGCCAGCCGAGCCAGTTCTTGTCGGCGGACACGACCAGGTCGTTGACCTCGACGGTCCTCGGCGCGGTCACGGTGGTGACGGGCGCGATCTGCGCCGGATCGGTTGTCGTGCCGTCGGCCAGTACCGCGACGAGGTCGAGCGCCCCCGACGCGGTGATGAAGGCCAGGTGACCCGCGGCCGGCACGGTGGGCTCTGCGGACGCAGCAAGCGGGACCAACCCCGCCAATGCCACGAGTGCAAGAGCCGGGACGACGAACCGAATCGATCGCATACTGCTGATCATGGCGACTGTCGTTTGGAAAGACGAGCCCGAGGAGCACGACTACCCCGCTGCGGAGGCGTACCTCACGCTGATCACCGATCCGAAACACGCGAACGCGCTCTCGGCCGCGCTGCAGAAGGAGCTGGTGACCCACCAGAAGGCGAAGGACATCCTGCGCGCCGCAGGCCTCGCGCTGCTGCCGACGGACAACGCGCACGTCGCCGCAGATCTGCAGAAGATCAAGGACGGCAAGCATCTTTCGCCGATCCTGCTGATCCGCGGCAACATGACGACGGGTACGCCGCTAGAGATCGCTGACGGCTACCACCGCGTCTGTGCGAGCTATCACGTCGACGAGAACACCGACATCCCCTGCCGCATCGCCGAGGCGTAGAGACGTTCTCGCAATGACGTTCACCACCCTCGCGCTGATCGTCACGGTCGGCGTCGCCGGACCGCTGCTTGCGCTCCCGCGGCAGTGGCATCTCCCCGTCGTGCTCGGCGAGCTGATCGCCGGCATCCTGCTCGGGCCGACCGGCAGCAGCACGCTGCACGCGTCCGACCCGTCGTTCACGCTGCTCGCCGACACCGGCTTTGCCTTGGTGATGTTCGTCGCCGGATCGCACGTCCCGGTTCGGGACCCGGCGATCATCCGGTCACTGCGCACCGGCGGCCTGCGCGCGATCGGCATCGCGGTGGTGTCGATCCCTCTGGCGCTCGCGGTCTCGCACGGCTTCAACACCGGACACACCGCGCTCTACGCGGTGCTGATGTCCTCGTCGTCGGCCGCTTTGATCCTGCCGATCATCGACTCGCTAAGCCTCAGCGGCGAGGCGATCACCGCAGCATTGCCACAGATCGCACTCGCCGACGCGGCCTGCATCATCGCGCTGCCGCTGGCGATCGACCCGTCGCGAGCCGGCCGCGCATCGCTTGGCGCGCTTGCCGTCATCGGCTGCGCCGGGGTCCTCTACGTCTTCCTCGACTATGCCGAGAAGCACGGCTGGCGACACAAGATGCACGAGCTGTCCGAGGAGCGTTCGTTCGCATTGGAGCTGCGGGTCAGCCTCGCGATCCTGTTCGCGCTCGCGGCCGTCGCCACGAAGACCCACGTGTCGATCATGCTGGCCGGCTTCAGCTTCGGGCTCACAGTCGCCGCCGTCGGCGAACCCCGAAGGCTGGCCAGGCAGCTGTTCGCGATCACTGAAGGATTTCTCGGCCCGCTGTTCTTCGTCTGGCTGGGTGCGTCGCTCAACATCCGGGCGCTCGGTACCCACCCGAAGCTGATCCTGCTCGGCCTCGCGCTCGGCGCCGGCGCCGTCATCACGCATGTGGCGATGAGTCTCACCAAGCAGCCAGTCGCAGTCGGCGCTCTGTGCTCGGCGCAGCTCGGCGTACCGGTGGCCGCTGCGACGCTCGGCACCCAGCTCGGGTTGCTTGCGCCGGGTCAGCCGGCCGCACTCATCCTTGGCGCATTGATCACGATCGCGGTGGCAACGCTGTCCGGCGGCGTGCTCGCACCACGACCCGAACAATCAGCACCACCAGCACCACCGCAACCGCAGCCGCGAAGTACCCCGCATAAGTGACGATCGTCGTGATGTGGTTGCCGGCGATGTCGCTGAGTCCAGTCCAGAACCCGACCCAGATGACGGCGCCGAGACTGGTGAACAACGCGAACTTCTTGAAGGTCATCTCTGAGATGCCCGCGAGGATGCCCATCGCCTGACGAACGCCGTCGACGAAGCGGCCGAGCAGCAGCACGAGCCAGCCGCGGCGTACGAAGAACGCCTCCGCCTTGGTCAGCCGTTCTTCGGTGAGCAAGACGTACTTGCCGTAGCGCTCGACCAGCGGCCGGCCGCCGAAGTCACCGATCAGGTAGCCGACGCCGCTGCCCGCGATCGTTGCGACCAGGCCGACGATGGCGACCGCGACGATGTTGAGGCTGCCGGTGCCGGCATAGACGGCGGCCGCGATCAGCACAAGCTGACCGGGCAGCGGGATGCCCATGTTCTCGATGAACAGCGCCACTGCGACCGCGCTGTATCCGTAGTGATGCAGCGTCGGCGCGAACCGCTGGAACATGTGCGGCAACGCGGGAGACGGAGACGGCGAAGGAGGCGGCGTCGCCGCGAGAGCCCCCCAGATGTCGATCACGTCGGAGTCATTGACTCACAAACGCGGCCTCACAGACCGGGCGCGCCCCAGACCGGGAACCACCGCGACAGATCCGGCTCGACCTTGAGGTCGTCGCCGAGCTGCTCCTTGATCTTCAGCTCCCGCATGTTGTCGCGCTTGTCCTTGCCGGTCGGCGCGAACGGATACCAGGCGCCGCGCTTGTAGAGGTAGATCAGCCCGACGGTTGGTGCCTTGCCGTCTGCGAACGCGACCAGAGTGCACAACAGCGCCGGACCGAACCCGGCGCTGTCGAGCGTCGAGTTGATCGCGTGCAGATCGGTGATCAGGCCGGACGTGTCCTCAGGCGTCGTACGACGCGTCAGCCAGGTGAAGCCGAACGAGTCGGTGGACTCCTCGTACTTCGCCGATCCCGCTTCGTCATTGACGGTGAGCAGCTGCTGGATCTCGGTTTGCAGGCCGGCGAACGCGCCGCCTTCGGCTGGCTTCACGCAGACCGACCCGATCCCGGTCGGCAACAGATCGGCCGCCGCCTGCAGCGTCACGGCCGCACCCGGGAGCGCGAACAGGTCGTCGAGGTTCGGCTTTGCCGGCTTGCTCCGCCCGAGGACGGTGTTGAGGAGTCCCATTCGCCCGTGGCTCAGACCGACTGACCGAGCTCGACCGAGATCTCGGCGAGTTGCTGCAGCCGGCGCTCCAGCGACGGATGCGTTGCGAACAGCGAGGAGATCGAGAAGCCATTGGCCAGCGCGGGCGTGAAGAAGAACGCGTTGAACGGCTCGGCGTGACGTAGGTCGTTGGTCGGGATCCGCGCCATGTCGCCAGTGACCTTCTGCAATGCCGATGCGAGTGCCGACGGGCGGCCGGTCAGGATCGCGCCCGAGCGGTCGGCCGCGAGCTCGCGGTAGCGCGAAAGCGCGCGGGTCAGCAGGAACGAGATGGCGTAGACGACCATCGAGACGAGCATGACCGCGAACATCATCGCCGCGGTGTTGTCCTGGCTGTTGTTGTTGCGGTTGCCGCCGTAGCCGCCTCCGAAACCACCGAACAACTCGCTGTAGAAGAGGAACCGCGTCACGAGACCGGCGGCGACGCCGAGGAACGACGCGACGGTCATGACGGCCACGTCGCGGTGCGCGACGTGGGACAGCTCGTGGGAGAGCACACCCTCGAGCTCGTCGTTGTCGAGACGGCGCAGGATCCCGCTCGTCGCGCAGACGACGGCGCGCTTCGGGCTGCGTCCGGTGGCGAACGCATTCGGGATATCGGTGTTGGCGATCGCGACGCGCGGCTTCGGCATGTCGGCGAGGGCGCAGAGCCGGTCGACGACGCCGTGCAGCTCCGGCGCCTCCTCAGGGGTGACCACGCGACCGTGCATCGCGTAGAGCGCGATCCGGTCGGAGAACCAGTACTGGCAGAACAGCACGATCAGTGCGATCACGATGACCACGCCGGCGTTGATGCCGGAGGCGATCAAGGCCGCCATGACCGCGACGTACAACGCTCCGATCAGAAAGATCGTGAACGTCATCCGGGCCGTGAGGTTGTGGTCCGGCTTGATACGGCTGGTGCTCATTAGTCGGGGATCAGTCCTTCATCGGTGAGTAGCGCCTTGACCTCGGCCAGCGATGCGTCGGCCGAGGGCAGGATCAGCTCGGACGGCACGATCTGCTCGTCCGGAAGCGGCGTACCGAGCTCGCGGACCTTCGCGAGCAGTCCGCCGAGGGCGGCGTCGAACGCGTCGACGTCGTCGGCCTCGCACGCATTGAGCAAGACGGTGTCGAGCTCGTTGAGGGCGTCGTGACCAGAGTCCGCTACGTCGAGCTGACCCTCGCCGAGGATGCGCACGATCATCTACTTGCCTTCCGGTGCCGGTGCTGTTGTCGCGTCCGCGCCAGCGATTGCAGCCGGCGCTGCTCCGGCCGGAAGCGCGCCCTTGAGCTTGGCCAGCTCGAGCTCGACATCGCTGTTGCCGGAGCCGCTGTCCAGCTCGGCCTGGATGTCGTCCTGGCCGCCAGGGATCGTCGCATCATCGAGCGCACCAGAGGCCAGCAGCTCGTCGACCGCACCCGCGCGGGCCTGCATCTCCTGGGTTTTGTCTTGGGCTCGCTGCATCGCCATGCCGACGTCGCCCATCTCCTCGGAGATGCCGGAGACGGCTTCGCCGATCTTGGTTTGCGCCTCGGCTGCGGTGTAGGTCGCCTTGATCGTTTCCTTCTGGGTTCGGAAGGCGTCGACCTTGATCTGCAGCTTCTGTGAGGCCTGGACCATCTTTTCTTCTTCGGCCTGCAGCTGCGCGTGCTGGGTCTGCAGATCGGCGAGCTGCTGGTTGGCGGTCGCGCGCCGGGTCAGCGCCTCACGGGCGAGGTCGTCTCGACCCTGCGTGACGGCTTGCTGTGCCTGCGCCTGGAGCTTGTCTGCGCTGGCCTGCAACTGCTGCATCTGCAGCTCGATGCGCTTGCGGCTCGTGGCGACGTCAGCGACGCCGCGCTTCACCTTCGTGAGCAGCTCGAGTTGCTTTTCGTAGGAGTAATCGAGCGTCTCGCGAGGGTCCTCATGCTTGTCGAGGAGCTTGTTCGCTTTCGCCTTGACGATCAGGGACAACCGCCGACCCATGCCCATGCCGTCCGACCTCTCTGCATCGCGCGCTAGCAGCGCAGCGTGATTTTCAGCCTAGTCGCGTTGCTGAACGGCCGATGAGGGCTTCGCGACGAGCAGAAGGCCGCTTCGTACACTCACTCCGTGCCGTTCGGACGCCGCAACTCGACTACTCCCTCTGACGTGCCTGATGCGACGTCCGGTGGGAGTGACGACGGCTCTGTTTATTCGAACCCCAAAGGCCGGCCCACTCCCAAGCGGGCGGATGCCCGCAAGGCCCGGCGTACCGCGGGGACGACCCGCCCGTCGCGGGCCAGCGGAGCGCGGCCCGTGGCAGGGGACGGCCGCGCCGCTGCCCGAACCGATCGGCAACGCACGATGGATGCGTTGCGGACCGGTGACGAGCGATACCTGCCCGCCCGCGATGCCGGCCCCGAGCGACGGTTCGCCCGCGACTTCGTCGACTCGCGCTTCACTTTCGGCCAGATGTTCTTCCTCGCGATCGTCGTCGCATTGGTTGCCGGCTTCCTTCTTGGTCCGGTGTCAAATCTCGCCGCGGAAATCTGCAACCTGCTCGGCCTGATCAGCCTCATCGTGATCGTCATCGACAGCTCGCGCCATGCTCGAGCAACGAAGGCTGCCGTTACGGCGAAGTACGGGGCTGCCGGCGCGGAGGGGATCCCGTCGTACGCCTTCCTTCGCGCGATGTATCCGCGACGGTTCCGTCGCCCGCCGCCCAAGGTCGCTCGCGGTGGCGCTGTGCTCTAGTCCGCTTCTACTCGGTTAGCGCCATCGGGCCATAGACCTGACGGCCGTCCTCCAGCAGGAAGACCTGCGCGACGCCGGCTTCGAGCAACTCGCGCCAGGTCTCGCCGATCCAGGTCTCCGCGTCAGCCTGGGTCGGGAACGACTCCCCCGGCAGCTCAGCGTCATCGACTGTCGCGCCGTCGCTGTTCTCATATCTCCAGAGCCAGGCCATGGCTCGAACCTTAGGCGAGGACTGCTTGGGCTATCCGCAGCGCCATCAGGTCGGGAGTGGTCTGCTCCTCCTCGATGACCATGCGGGTGCCGTCTTCGTAGAGCCACTCGCGGCCGGCGTACAGGCGACGCATCGCGACGGCCGGCGAGTCACCGAGGAACGGCCGGTTGGTGCCGGCAACTCGCTTGGCAAGCGTCGACAGATCCGCCTTCAGCCAGACGACGAATCCGCTGCGGTGCAGCCGGTCGAGATCGAGCGGGCTTGTCACGATGCCGCCGGCGACGCCTGCGATCAACGGACCACCCTCGGTGAGCGCGACGTTCAGTGAGGCCGACTCAGCCCGACGCAGGGCGGCGATGCCGTCCTCTTCCTGCACCCGCCTGGTGTCCTTGCCGACCGCACGGGCGAGCAGCTCGTCGTTGTCGAAATACGGCCAGCCGAGCACCTTCGACAAGGCCAGGCCGACGGTCGTCTTGCCGGCACCCATCATCCCGATCAGCAGGACGCGGTCGAACTTCGCCTCAGCCATGAGAGGAGCCGCTACCTGACGTGCGAGTCGACGAAGGGTGGCTTCACAACCTGCATCATCAACGGCTTCCCGCGAACGTCAACCTTTACCTGGTCGCC